>JBDUDX010000158.1:0-18905 GCA_040002735.1 Frankiaceae bacterium
CGGTCAGCCCGCCTGGCTGAGCAGGAAGGCGAGCGTGAAGCCCAGTACCGTGACCGAGGTACCCGGTGATCACGTACGGATCAACTCAGGCCTCGGCGCTTCCGCACCGCTCAACATCATCGTGCTGCCGGTCCTCTTCGAGGGGTCGGTCCGCGCGGTGGTCGAGTTGGCCTCATTCTCACCCTTCAGCCTGCCCCACCAGGCCCTTCTCGATCAGCTGCGGAGAGCATCGGGCTGGGACTGAGCAACATCGAAGCGAACAAGCTCACCGAGAACCTGCTCGAGCAGTCCCAGTCCCAAGCCCAGGAACTCCGCTCGCAGCAGGAGGAGTTGCGCGAGTCGAACGAGGACCTCGGGCGGCAGGCTCGACTGCTCGCCGAGCAGAACATCGAAGCGGAGCACTCAGGTGAGGCCCTACTGGCCATCATCGACGACATCCTGGACTTCTCCAAGGTCGATGCCGGCAAGGTGGAACCCGCCGAGGGCCCCTTCAGCATTCGAACCGTCGTCGCAGCGGTCGTGAAACATCATGCCGAGCTGGCTCAAGCCAAGGGCTTGAAGGTTGGTCGCCGTAGTCGGCAGCACCGTGCCGGCCACCGTATTCGGTGACCCCGATCGGGTGAGCCAAGTCCTGGACAACCTCATCGGCAATGCGGTCAAGTTCACCTCGACCGGCCGGATCGTCGTCCGCGTCGCCGGGCCGGACGCGGTGGGTACCCGGACGGTCGTCCGTTTCGAGGTCGGCGATACCGGCGACGGCATCGCCCCCGAGAAGCTGGCGACCATCTTCCAACCCTTCATTCAGGCCGACACATCCAGCTCCCGGAAGTACGGCGGAACGGGCCTCGGGCTGGCCATCAGTGACCAGCTGGTGTCACTGATGGGAGGACATTGCGGCGTCTCCAGCCAGCTTGGCGCGGGCAGCAACTTCTGGTTCACCATCTCGGTCCAGGCCGGCCCCCGCTGCACCGGTGGACCACCAGCTGCCCGCTCAAGCTGTGCCCGCATCCGTACCGGAGGCCAGCCCATCGGGAACCTGAGGTCGCTCAGGTACTCGATGCGTCGCCAGCCTCGACCAACCGACGAATGTTGCTGATGGATTCGCTCAGATCGGAATCGCTATCGCCGCCGTCGGCGTCGGTGTGCAGGCGAATCGTCACCGTGCTGGCGGTGTCATCCCCGTCCACGCGAAGCTCGCCGGAGTACTCCTTCGGTCCCTCGGACCCCCAGGTGATGCGCCGCGTCGCCTTCTCCACCCGGAACCAGGCCTCGCCTTCCTGGTGTTGGCCACCGGGTACCACGGCCTCGACCCGCACCGCCTCACCGGCAGCGGGTTCCGCGGAGGTCATCCGCGCGAAGTAGCTCGGCAGGTTGCGAACGTCGGAAAGAAAATCGAACAGCTGCGATGCCGGCGCCTGTACGCTACCGGACTTCTCGAATTCACCCATGCCGCGGCGAGTACCCGTTCACAGGTTATTCAACACGCTCAGCCACAGGCCGCGATCAGGCCAGCAGATCGGCCGCCTCGGCAGCCCAGTACGTGAGCACCAGATCCGCGCCGGCCCGGCGGATCGAGGTCAACGTCTCCAGAATGATCCGCTCACGGTCGATCCAGCCGCGCTGTGCGGCGGCCTCGACCATGGCGTACTCCCCGGAGACCTGGTACGCGGCGACCGGCACCGACACCGCGTCGGCCACCCGGCGGACTACGTCGAGGTAGGCCAGCGCGGGCTTCACCATCACCGCATCGGCACCCTCGGCCAGGTCGAGGGCCACCTCGCGCAGCGCCTCGTCGGAGTTCGCGCCGTCCTGTTGATACCCCGCGCGGTTACCGAAGCGGGGGGCGCACTCGGCCGCCTCCCGAAACGGTCCGTAGAACGCCGAGGCGTACTTGGCCGAGTACGCGAGGATCGCTACCTCGGGGAAGCCGGCACCGTCGAGTGCCGTACGGATCGCCCCAACCTGGCCGTCCATCATTCCGCTGGGCGCGATCACGTGAGCACCCGCCGTTGCCTGAGCCACCGCGATCGAGGCGTACCGCTCCAACGTGGCGTCGTTGTCGACGTCTCCGGCTTCGGTGAGCAGTCCGCAGTGGCCGGAGTCGGTGTACTCGTCCAGGCACAGGTCGGCCATCACCACGGTCGCCTCGCCCACTTCCGAGACCAGGTCCGCCACCGCCAGTGCCACGATGCCGGCCGGATCATCCGCCGCGCTCCCCCGGGCGTCCTTCGTCGCCGGGATGCCGAACAGCATGAGGCCCCCGACACCGGCCGACACAGCCTCGACCGCCGCCTTGCGCAGCGAATCGCGGGTGTGCTGCACGACGCCCGGCATGGATTGCACCGGTGACGGCGCGTCGAGGCCTTCCTTGACGAACATCGGCAAGATCAGGTCCGCCGGCGCGACCCGCGTTTCGGCGACCAGCCGGCGCAACGCCGGGGTGCGCCGCAACCGTCGCGGCCGGCTCACCGGAAAAGGCGGCGGTACAGCGGTCACTGAGCAGCCGGCTTGACGGCCGCCTTCGCCGCCTTTGCCGCTCCTCGGGAGCGGGCGGAACGGGCGCTCGGGCGCCCCACCTCACCGGATTGCCGGCGGGCCAGCGCGAATTCCGCGGTCGCCTCGGCCAAGGCGCTGACCGTCGGCTGCGGTGCCAGTACGTCGATGCGCAAACCCAACTCCTCAGCCGTCTTGGCAGTCTGCGGACCGATCACCGCAATCACCGTGGAGGCGTGCGGCTTGCCGGCGATGCCGACCAGGTTGCGGACCGTGGAGGACGAGGTGAACAGCACCGCGTCGAAGCCGCCGCCCTTGATCGCGTCCCGGATCTCCGCCGACGGCGGCGCGGCGCGTACCGTCCGGTACGCGGTCACGTCGTCGACCTGCCAGCCCCGCTCGACCAGCCCGGCAGCAAGCGTCTCGGTGGCGATGTCCGCCCGGGGCAGGAGTACCCGATCAATCGGGTCGAAGACGTCGTCGTACGCCGGCCACACCTCGAGCAGGCCCTCGCTGCTCTGCTGATCGGTCGGCACGAGTTCCGGCTCGATCCCCCAGGTACGCAGTGCGTCCGCGGTCGCCTCACCGACCGCCGCCAGCCGGATACCTGCGAAGGCCCGCACATCCAGCCCGAGGCTCTCGAACTTCTCCCGCATCGCCCGTACCGCGTTGGTGGAGGTAAAGGCGACCCACAGGTAGCGCCCACTGACCAAACCCTTCACCGCGCGATCCATCGCCGCCGGCGTCCGGGGGGGCTCCACGGCGATCGTCGGCACCTCGATAGGTACCCCGCCGTGGGACCGCAGCTTCTCCGACAGGGTCGCGGCCTGCTCCTTGGTCCGCGGTACCAGCAACTGCCACCCGAACAGCGGCTTGGTCTCGAACCAGGACAGCCGCTCACGGCTGCCCACGGCGTCGCCGACCACGGCGACCGCCTCGCCGGTGACGCCCGCGGCGGCGAGTTCGGCCGCCACCTCGGACAGGGTGGCCACCACGGTCTGCTGGGCGACCGTGGTGCCGGCCACCGTGACGGCGATCCGGGTGCTCGGTGCGCGGCCGTACGCCACCAGGGCGGCGGCGGCGGCGGGTAGGTCGTCGACATCTCCGAGCAGCGTGATCGCGGCGCCGCCGGTTGCCACTGCCGTCCAGTCCGGCGTGGCCGCCCGCAGGTCCAGAATCCGGACCTCGGCGGACCTCCGCGCCGGCAGCGATATTCCGGCGTACGCGGGTACGGCCAGGGCCGCCGGCACGCCGGGAACGACCTCGAAGGTGAGGGAACTCTTGGCGCAGGCCTCCACCTCCTCCGCCGAGCCGCGCGGGCCGAGCGGGTCACCCGCTACCAGGCGCACGGTGTTGCGCCCGGCCTTGACCGCGGCGATCAGCGGCTTGGCGCGCTCCGCGGGCGCACCCTCGGGAACCGCCACGATCTCCGCTTCTGGCCGGCATCGGGCGAGCACCTCGACCGCCTCGGCCGCGTCGGTGACGACCAGGTCGGCGGTACCGAGGAGCTCGGCTGCCCGCAGGGTGAGCAGTCCCGGGTCACCAGGCCCAGCGCCCAGGAAGGCCAAAGTTCCGGCCGGAAGCTTGCGTCCATTCTTGGTAGTCATATGTCCTTCACTCCGAGAAGATCCGTCGCGCCAGCCGCGAGCAGGTGGTCGGCAAGTCGATAGCCGAGGTACAAGGCGTCCGGTAGCCGACCGGTGAGCGTGTGGGTGAGTACGTGGGTTCCGTCGACCGCGGCCACCATGGCGCGCAGCCGCAGCGTCGAGTCGGGCGTCGCCGTCGCCCCGGCGCGGCCGGCAGCGATCACCTCGGCCAGCGCCCCCACCGGCGCGGTGCAGCCGGCTTCCAGCTTGGCCAGCAAGCCGCGTTCGGCGGTGACCGCAGCCGAACTGGGTGCGTCGTCCAACACCGCCAATAGCTCGCGCAGCGCGAGGTCGTCGGCGCGGCACTCCACGGCCAGCGCCCCCTGCGCCGGAGCCGGCAGCATCACCATCGGATCGAGTACCTCGCTCACCTCGGCCAGCCGGCCCAGCCGGGCGAGCCCCGCCTGGGCCAGCACGACGGCATCCATCAGCCCGCCGGTGACGCGTTCGATCCGGGTGTCCACGTTGCCACGCAACCCCACTACGTCAAGATCCGGTCGAGCCGCCAGCAGCTGAGCGGTCCGCCGCGGCGATCCGGTCCCGACCCGGGCGCCGGTCGGCAGGTCGGCCAGCGATCGACCGTACCGGGAGATCAGCACGTCGCGCGGATCCGCCCGGGGAGGCACCGCCGCGATCACCAACCCTGTCTCGGCCGCGGTCGGCAGGTCCTTGTACGAATGCACCGCCAGATCGATCTCCCCGGCCAGCAGCTGCTCCCGCAGCGCGCTGACGAAGACCCCGGTGCCCCCGAGCGTGGCGATCGCGCCCGGCGCCGCGTCACCGTAGGTGGTGATCTCGATCAGCTTCACCGGCGAGCCACAGGCGGTCCGGACAGCGGCCGCCACCGCGGCGGACTGGGCCAGCGCCAACGCAGACCGCCGGGTACCCAGGCGCAGGGTGCGGATGGAGACGTTCACGAGGCGTCCGGATACAGGTCGAACAGATCACGCAGCGCCTCGGCGTAGCCGTCGCCGCCGGGACGTTCGGCAAGTTCCTTCACCCGTACCGACGGCGCGTGCAGCAACTTGTCCACCACCCGGTGCACGGTGGCGCCCACCTCAGCCCGCTCCTTGGCCGTGAGATCGGGCAGCCGGGCATTCAGTCGGGCCACTTCGGCGGACACCACCGCGGCTGCCTTCGCCCGCAGCGCAGCGACGGTCGGCCCGACCTGCGCCGACCGCTGGCCATTGCCGAAGGCCACCACTTCATCGGCCACGATCCGGCGGGCAGCCGCGATGTCGCGTCCCGCCGAGGCTTCGCCCAGCACGGTTCCGAGGGAGGCAAGATCCACCATCGTCACGCCGGCGATGTCACGTACCGCCGGATCGACATCGTGCGGGAGCGCCAGGTCCACCACCGCAAGCGGACGGTCCGGACGCTGCGCCATCGCGTCCGCTACCTCCGGCGCACTGAGCACCACGCCGGTGGACCCGGTCGAGGAGATGAGCAGGTCCGCGCCGGCGACCTCGGTCGGTATCGAAGGCAACGCCACCGGTCGGCCGGCATAGGAGGCGGCGACCCGGACGGCCCGGGCCGTGGTGCGGTTGGCGATCGCCAGGTCGGCGACCCCGGCACGGTGCAGCAATGCCGCCGCGAGGGCTCCCATGGAGCCGGCTCCGACCACCACCGCGCGACGGCCGAGCAGCGGCCCGATACCCAGTACTGCCTGCTCCAGCGCGGCAGCGACCACCGAGGCACCCGCCGCATCGATGCCGGTCTCGGCGTGCACCCGCTTGCCGACCCGCAGGGCGTGGGAGAACAGCGCACCGAGGCCGGGTCCGATGGAGTGCTCGGCGCGGGCCAGCCGGTAGGCCGCCCGCACCTGACCGAGGATCTGACTCTCCCCGACCACCATCGACTCCAGCCCCGCAGCCACGGCGAACAGGTGCCCGACGACGCCCTCGCCGTAGTGCAGGTACAGGTACGGGGAGAGCCGGTCCGGCGGCAGCCCACTGGCCCGGGACAGCAACTCGGAGATCTCCTGGCCGCCGGCGTGGAATTGCGAAGCCTCCGCGTACACCTCGATCCGGTTGCACGTGGACAGTACGACCGCCTCGTCCACGTGCAGGCAATCGCCCAAATAGCTGAGCAGCTTGGCGGTCGCGTCGGTGGAGAGGGCGGCTCGCTCCAGGACGGCCACCGGGGCGGAACGGTGGGAGAGGCCGACGGTGAGCAGGCTCACGGCTGGACCGCCTCCGCTCGCGTCGTCGGGCCGGGACGGAAAGCGTCGATCGTGGGGACGCCCGCCCTACGGTGGGAGTGGAAAGCCAGTATCTGCAACTCGAGGGAGAAGTCGACTTTCCGTACGTCCACCCCGTCGGGGACCCCGAGCAGCGCCGGTGCGAAGTTGAGGATGCTGCTCACCCCGGCTTGGACGAGGCCGTCACACACCGTCTGCGCGGCCTGCGCCGGCGTGGCGATCACGCCGATGGCCACCTGCTCGGCGCGGCTGATCTCGGGCAGCTCGCGCACGTCGCGGACCGGTAGGCCGGCGATCTGCAGGCCCACCCGGGCCGGGTCGCAATCCAGCAGGGCGGCCACCCGAAACCCGCGCCCGGCGAAGCCGCCGTAGTTGGCCAGCGCCTCTCCGAGATTGCCCATCCCGACGATCGCCACCGCTCGCCGCCGGCTCAGTCCGAGCTCGCGGGAGATCTGGAAGATCAGGTATTCGACGTCGTAGCCCACCCCACGTGTACCGTACGAGCCGAGCTGGGACAGATCCTTACGAAGCTTGGCGGAATTGACTCCGGCGGCCTGCGCGAGGGCCTCGGAGGAGACCGTACTGAGGTTCCGGCCGGGCAACCCCTGCAGCGCGCGGAGATACAGCGGCAGCCGCGCCACGGTCGCTTCCGAGATGCCGCCGGTCACGTGACGGCGAGCGTGCCGGCGATCCGGGACAGTCACGCACAGGCTCCGGATGGGGAGGGGTTGGCTACGGTTTCTTCAGGTTACGCGCTTGTGAACGAACGCACAAAGTCAAGATCGTTCAGCGGGCGCCTCAGCCGGTCAGCGCCGCCAACGCCGCCCGTAACCGGCCTTCCTCGACCCGAAAGACGGCATGCTCCACGCCGTTGAGCAGGGTGACCGGAATCCAGTCCGCCCAGCGGGCGTAGTCCCTGGGATCGGCGGTGATGTCACGCTCCTCTACCGGAACCCCGTACTCCGCAGCCACCCGGGTCACGATCGGCCGGGCGTCGTCGCAGAGATGACACCCGGGCTTGCTCAACAGGGTGATCCGAACTTCCCCGGCGGACATGACAGCCGACCCGACGACCCGCTCAGCCGCCGACGCCGGCCGCTTCGGCTTCCCGCAGCTGGCCCTTGGCCACCCGGCCGGTGGCCGTGTGCGGGAACGAACTGAGAAATCGGACCGTCGTCGGGCACTTGAATCGGGCGAGGGACAGAGCGGCGTACTCGATGACATCTTCCGCCGAGAGCCGAGCGCCGTCGGCAAGGCGAACCAGGGCCTTGACCGACTCGCCCGTGTACGGATGAGGCATCGCGATCACCGCGACCTCGGCGATGTCCGGATGTTTGATCAGTACGTCCTCGACTTCACGTGGGTAGACGTTGAAGCCGCTCACCAGGATCAGCTCGCGCATGCGGTCGACCAGGAAAAGGTCGCCGTCCTCGTCGGCGTAGGCCACGTCGCCGGTGCCCAGCCAACCGTCGGCATCCGGACCCTCCCGCCCGTCCGGCCAGTAGCCGGAGAACAGGTTCGCGCCCCGGACCACAATTTCCCCCGGGTCGTCCTCGTCGACCTCGCTCCGGCTGTCATCGAGCAGCCGGAGTTCGACTCCCGGAATCGGGCGTCCGATGGAACCGGGCTTGGGCGCCTCGCTGGTCAGCGTGGTGGTGAGCACCGGGGCGGTCTCGGTGAGTCCGTACCCCTCGAAAACGTGGTGACCGGTCGACTCCAGCATGGTGCGGTGCACCGCGGGCGGTAACGGGGCCGAGCCGGAGATGGCGAGGCGTACGGTCTGGAACGCCTCCCCCACGTCCGGCAGCATCGACCATGCCACGAACATCGGCGGTGCGCCCATCACGGCCGTCACCCCGTGGCGGCGAATCTCGGCGAGGGTCTCCACCGGGTCGAACCGCTCGACGAGCACGCCGGTCGCGCCGTGGTAGGCGACCTCACCGAGACCGCCGTTGAGCCCATAGATATGGAACAGCGGCAACACCAACAGGACGATGTCGTCGGCATCGATCGCCTTCGGCTCGATGCGGGCGGTCTGCTCCAGATTGCCGATCAGGGCCCGATGGCTGAGCATCGCCCCCTTGGGTCGTCCGGAGGTGCCGGAGGTGTACATCACCACCGCGAGGTTCTCCCCACCGGTGAGCGGCTCGACCCGCTCGCCGGGCCGGAGGAGTTCATCGAAGGTGGCGGTGCCGCTCAACGGCGCGGTGTCCGTGACCAGCACGGTGCCCAGGCTCGGTACGTCGGGAAGCAGGCCGCTCACCACCGGTGCGGCCGCTCGCCCGCACAGCGCCATCCGGGTTCCGGAGTCGTTGAGCAGGTAGGTGAGTTCGTCGGCGGTATAGGAGGTATTGATCGGTACGGCGACGCAGCCCGCACGCAGAATGCCGAAATAGGCCGCGACGTAGTCCGGTGTATTGGCGAGCAGCAGCGCCACCCGGTCGCCGACCGTCAGTCCGCGGGCCCGCAATCCGGTCGCCACCGCATCCACCCGGGCGTCCACTTCGGCCCAGGTCACTACCTCGTCCCGGAACCGAAACGCTGCCTTGTCCGGCGAAACCGCCGCGGCACGGCGGACCAGGTCAGCCATATTGCGGACGCCGACCGGCGTGGTAGAGGGAATATCCATAACCGTTGACCTCCTCGGCCGCGCAGGCCGGTGACGCGCCACGGGCCCTCACGCGCTGTTTCCCTTGCCGGTAGTGTTTCACAGTTGCAAGCACCTTAGGCGTGGGGGCCGCGGTCGGAATCCACTACCGCAATCGCCGCGGGCAGGTCACAATGAGCGGGTTCATCCCTACCCTGCGGGGAAGACTGCCTCGCACCGGTGCGCCGGTACGACTCCATGGAGCAGCCATGCCCCCTCAGCGCTGGCGGCGCAGGCGCACGGCTGCGGTGGCGACGCCATGATCGACGGTTTTGACCGGTTACGTTGCGTCCTGCGGGCAGCGCTTGACCCGGCCGCTATCGCGGGGCAGCCGCTGTTGGCCGGCGCTGACGTACCGGTCGGAATAACCTGTCGAGAGCGGATCGCCGCTTCCACGGACGCGCCCGACCGGCCGGCGCACGTACCCGACTCCGGCCCGACAGCCGGCGCCTCGGCTGGCCCGGGTTTCGGGTCCGAGCCGGATCCGGAGGAGGTCGAGGAGGCGGTAGCGCTCCTGGTGAGCCGTGCCCAGTCCGGTGATCCGGAAGCCTTCGGCGCACTGTATGACCGCTATGTCGACCTGATCTTCCGATATATCTACTACCGGGTCGGAGATCGAACGCTGGCCGAGGACCTCACCAGCGAAACGTTCGTCCGCGCGTTGCGACGGATCTCCACGTTCTCCTGGCAGGGCCGAGATTTCGGCGCCTGGCTGGTCACCATCGCCCGCAACCTGGTGGCGGACCACTACAAGTCGGCCCGGGTTCGGCTGGAAATGCCGACCGCGGACCTGCTCGGTGCCGGCGCCGATCGGCCGGCTGCCGGGCCGGAGGGCGAAGTACTGGACTCCATGAACAACGCCGCTCTGCTCGACGCCGTACGTCAGTTGGGCAGCGACCAGCAAGAGTGCGTGGTGTTGCGCTTTTTGGAAGGTCTCTCAGTCCATGAGACCGCGCTGGCGATGGGCCGGAAGGAGGGCGCCGTCAAGGCATTGCAGTACCGGGCCATTCGTTCACTTGCGCGACTGTTGCCCGCCGGTTTCGTGCCATGAGCCGGTACGCGAGAACCGGAATCCGGCATACCGAGATCCGCCGAACGGTGGATTTGCCGCTGACCGGCGTATCCCATGTGGGTCATCGATCGTTGTCCACTTCAGAAGGCGAACCTGTCTCCGGCGATTGGATGACGTCCGGACGAAACAATCCAACCCAGCCCGAGGGGGTGTCCGGCGCGTGACTCCGCTACTTCGGCTGCGGTCGGACACGTTCGCGCGAGCGCTGGACGGGCCTGCTGCCGGCGTCCTGCCCGACGAGGTGGCCCGGCTGGTGAACCTGGCGCAGGCCCTGCCGGATGCTGCCGAGGCGGCCCTGGCGCCCGAGGCGACCATGGCACCGCAGGCACGGGACCGACTTCGCAACCGCTTGGTGGCGATGGCCGCAGTTCAGCCGATCACCCAAGGGACCGTCGGGCGTCCCTCCACCCAGCATCGAGGCGTCGGGCAGCGAGCCACCGGGCACCCCCGCGCCGCTGCCGTGGCAGCCGGCGTGATGGCGGCCCTCCTCGCGCTCGTGGGCGTGGGTTGGGGAGCCCGTCACGCGCTGCCGGGCGACCCGCTGTACCGGCTGAAGGTGGCGGCGGAGGATGTCCAACTCGCCACCACATCGGGAAAGATCGCTCGCGGCGAACGCCACCTCTCCTTCGCCACCGAGCGGCTGGTCGAGGTGCGGAAGTTGCTGGCCCGGGAGAAGTCCGGCGCGCTGGGCGCCGCACCACGGCCGGGACTGCCCCTGGCGGCTGGTCCGGCCACGCTCAGCAGTACCCCACCAGAGGTCTGGGCCGGTTTGGGCGCGATGTCGGAACACACCATCGCCGGCACCAAGGACCTGACCGAAGCTTGGAAGGTATCCGGGGAGAATCGGCCGCTGGACATCCTCACGAAGTACACCAAGGGGCAGTGGCAATCCTTGGTGGATACGGTCTCCGAGTTGCCGACAAAGGACCGGCTGGCCGCCGCTCGTCCGTTGGGCGTACTGGTGTTGGTGACCGACCGCGCCGAACGCCTTCAGCGATTCGGCCAGAACTGCGATGCGACGTGTCGCGCCGGGCGCCCGCCGGGAAGCACCAGCCTCGCCGTCGGAATCGATGCGTTGGGTGCGGTTCCCTGCAGCGCGTACTGCCCCGATGCGACCGCGATCAGCGCACTGACGCCCCCGGCGCCGACACCCGGATCCCAGGCCGCCATGATGAGCGCCGCACTAAACGTCCTGGTCGAGAAGCTGCCACCCGAGCAGAACGCGGCTCCCACCCCGACGCCCTTGCAGACGCTCCCCGCAGTCGGTCCCACACCCTCCACCTCACCGTCACAGCCGACTCACACTGCACCTTCCTCGCCGGCACCGTCCTCCCCGGCAGCGTCGACCTCCGCGCCGACCACGCCGCTGACGTCCACGCCGGCACCGTCCACGCCGGCACCCTCAACTCCGGCACCGTCCTCGCCCGGTGTCACCCCGGACCCCAGTGGGCCGTCCAGCGTGGGGCCGCCGGAGGAATCGACGGACCCGACACCGGTGACAACGTCACCCGCGCCTACGCAAACCTCCGCGCTGCCCCCGTCAGACAGCGTCTCGCCACCGGCAATCCCCGGGCAAAGTGAGCCAGTACTAGAGCCGTCCGCATCCTCCGAGCCCCTGGCCAACGGGGTGTCCGACGGACCGACTGTGGCCTCCTCGCACGGGCCGTCACCAGAGCCGACGCCCACGCCGTCCGCGTAGTGGTCCCGCCCGGTCGCTAGGCTGAGGCCTCGGTCGGTCGACGCTGGAAGGGAATCGCGACATGGGGCGGCTTCGACGCCATGCCCGTCCTCCACACAGCGCGACGCTGGCCGGTGAAGCGGCTGCGGCTGCGGCCCAGGTGACCGGCACGCCGACCGCACCGGTACCGCCGGACTCGCGTACAGCCGCGTTCTTCGACGTGGACAACACCATGATGATGGGCGCGTCGATCTACCACTTCGCCCGCGGCATGGCGGCCCGGAAGTTCTTCACCACCAGAGACCTGGCCCGGTTCGCCTGGCAGCAGGTCACCTTTCGGATCAGCGGCGAGAACTCCCAGGACATGATGGCCACCAGGGAGGCGGCCCTGGCCTTCGTAGCCGGAATGAAGGTCACCGAGATCGTGCGGCTCGGGGGAGAGATCTACGACGAGTTGATGGCCGAACGCATCTGGTCCGGTACCCGGGCCCTGGCGCAGCAGCACCTCAACGCCGGCCAGCGGGTGTGGTTGGTCACCGCCACCCCGGTCGAGTTGGCGCAGGTGATCGCCGACCGACTGGGGCTCACCGGCGCCTTGGGTACGGTGTCGGAGACCGTGGACGGGGTGTATACCGGCCGCCTCGTCGGCGAGCCGCTGCACGGCCCGGCCAAGGCCGAGGCGGTCAAGGCGCTGGCGGAGCGAGAGCACCTGGACCTGGCCCAATGCTCGGCGTATAGCGACTCGGCGAACGACATTCCGATGTTGTCCATGGTCGGTCATCCGGTGGCGGTGAACCCGGATGCGGACCTCCGGCGCGAGGCCCGGCTGCGGGGCTGGGAAGTCCGCGACTTCCGTACGGGGCGCAAGGCCGCGCTCTACGCCATCCCGGCTGCGGCTGGCGTGGGAGCTGCCACCGGCGGGGTGATCGCCGGGATCGCGCTGCATCGGCGCCAGCACCGCGCACCCGTCCGGCCGGTACCCCGAGCGCTGGCCCGGTTCGGCCTGCGCGCTGCGCTGCGTTAGAAGAAGACCGACCGTCGCTGAATGAGCAACTTGTACAGCGTGGACTGGATGGTCTCCCGTACTTCGTCGGTGATGTTGAACACCAGCATCGGGTCGTCGGCTGCCGCCGAGCCGTAACTGGCGGTCTCGATCGGCTCGCCGAATTCGATGATCCACTTCGAGGGCAGCGGCACCAACCCGAGCGCACCGAGCCACGGGAACGTCGGTGTGATCGGCACGTACGGCAGGCTCAGCAGCCGGGCCAGCCAGTTGGCATTGCCCAGGATCGGGTAGATCTCCTCGGCACCGATGATCGAACACGGAATGATCGGGACACCGGTACGCACCGCCGCCGCCACGAACCCGCCACGGCCGAAGCGCTGCAGCCGGTACCGCTCGGAGAACGGCTTGCCGATGCCCTTGAAGCCCTCCGGCCAGACTCCGACCAGATGGCCCTTATTGAGCAGCCGTTCGGCGTCCGGGTTGCACGCCAGCGTCACGCCGCCCTTACGGGCGAGAGTGGCCAGCACGGGCAGTCGAAATACCAGATCGGCGCCGAGCATCCGCAGATGCCGCGACGCCGGGTGGTGGTCGAGGAGGGCAAGCTGGGTCATGATCGCGTCCAACGGAACCGCACCGGAGTGGTTGGCGACCAGTAGTGCAGCGCCGGTATCCGGCACATGCTCCATGCCGCGGGTCTCCACCCGGAAGTACCGCTCGTACAGCGGCCGGATCGGCGCCATCAGCACCGACCGGGTCAGCTCGGCGTCGAAGCCGAATTCGTCCACGGGGTAATCGCCGGTCAGGCGACGCCGCAAGAAATCCACCAGCGCGTTGCCGCCGCCGACCCCCCGTGGCGTCGGGCCGGCCGGCCGGGCACCCTGGGCTTGCGCCGGCTGCTCTGCCGAAGTCTCAGTACTTCCCGTCACCGCGTTGGCGGCGGGTTCTGCGGCCGATTCGGTCGGTGGGTCCGGAACGCTGCGCAGTGGCTCCCGCTCGAGGGGCGGAGTCGAGGCGGCAGCCGCCGCCGAACTTCCGGCACTCAGGGGGATCACCCGGGCGTCAGGCATCGGCTGGCCTCTCTCTTCGTATCCTTAGGCGATCCTTCTGGTGCCGGCGGGGCGGACGGCACGCCGGGAATGTGTCGTGCCGCCGATTCGATCCGATCGAGAAGGTCCGGCGGGACGACGGGCGTGACCCGCGCCGCGACGAACTCATCGAACGCCTGCAGCGTCGTTCGGGTCGGTTCGAAGCCGAAGATCGTCCGAAGCGCGGTGATATCGACCGCCCGACCGTGTTCGAGGAAGCGCATCTGTTCCGGGGAGAAGTCGACCAGGCCGGCCCGACGGAACACTTGGCCTACCGCCGTGACTGCCGGCGGCAAGATCGGCACCGATAGCCGCCCCGCCCGGCGAATCGCCTGCGAGAGCAGCAGCACCCCGTCGCCACCGACGTTGAACGTGCCAGGGTGGTCCTCCAGCGTGGCGCGTCGGAGTACCTCGAGGCCGTCGACATCGGCACAGAACTGGAGCCGCGGATCGAAGCCGAGGACCGTCGGAACCACCGGCAACGACAGGTACCGGGTCAGTGGGGTGTCTACGTCGGGACCGATGAAGTTGGTGAAGCGCAGCATCGTGACGCCGACGTCGGGTCGCCGGCGGCCGAAGCCGCGGACGTAACCCTCCACCTCGAAGGCGTCCTTCGCGAAACCCGATCGAGGGAGCGCCCGAGGCTCCATGTCCTCGCTGAACATTGCCGGGTCTCGGGGCGACGAGCCGTACACCGCCGTGGTCGACTTCACTACGAGCCGCTGGACCGTCGGCGCCTTCTGGCAGGCGGCGAGCAGTTGCATGCTGCCGATGACGTTGATTTCCTTCATCGCGGAGCGACCACCGGCGCCGGACGGCGTCGCGATGACGTTCATGTGTACGACGGTGTCCACGCCGGCGGCATTGATCACCTTGGCGATGATCGGATTACGAATGTCAGCGCGGACGAACTCCGTGCGGCCGAGCGCAGCGGTCAGGGCCGGGGACGGGGCGACCATGTCCACGCCGATGACGCGGGTGATGGACGGGTCGGCGGCCAACATCGCGGCCAGCCGACTGCCCATGTAACGAGCGACACCGGTGACCAACACCACCCGAGGTGTTACGTCCATGATTGGTCATGCTAGGCCCTGCTCAGACGCGCAAGCGCCTCGGCGTCGTCGGAGCCGCGGTCATGCGGCCCGCCGCGCCGAGTTCGAGGGCGGCTGGGCGGCCCGCGAGACCACAACGGGATCACCTCGACCTACCCGAAGTGACCGGGCGGCGCTGCCGAGATTCACCGCAATCATCACCGAGCGAAACGAGTCCTCGCACAGCGTGAGGCGCCCGGGCGGCACGTCTCCATAGGTGAGCCGGAAAGGCACGGTCATCGTCCGACCGGAACAACGCAGTTCCACCGTGTCACCCAGCGTCATACCGGCCGCTTCCAGGTCCGCCCGAGCGACATTGAGCGACAGGTTGCCGAAATGGTCCACGTTGTATACCTCGCCGTGGACATGGTCGTCGTCGATCGTGGCCCGACGCAGTCGGATCCGCGACAGATTCCCGGCGTCGATTTGCGGGCCTACCGAGAACAGCGGCTCCCCCGCAGCGATGGCCGCCACCACCGGCGCAAAGACGTCCCGACCGCGAAACGTACGGCTGTGCTTGGGCAGCCAGAGTTCCTCGTTCGCGATCTCGTGGGCCGAGGCGACGCCGCCGAGTGCGTCCCAGGCCAACGACAAGACACCGTTGTCCGGACCTACCAGCACGGAGCCCGAGGCGGCTTGCACGACGACGCCGCGGGCCGGCGCCTCGTACATCGGATCGACGAGAGCCAGGTGCACGGCAGGCGGCAGGTACGGCATCGCGGAGGCGAAAACGGTGGCACCCTGGCGTACGTCCTGCGGCTCGACCAGGTGACAGATGTCAAGAATCCGCAGGAACGGCGCGCGTTGGGCCATGACCCCCTTGCACACCCCGACGAACACGTCGTCCAGCCCGTAGTCGGAGAGGAAGGTCACCCAGGAGAAACGCTCACCGCCGGCCGCCATGGTGCCCGGCTACTTCTTATTGCGGCGCTGCACGCGCGTCTTCTTCAGCAGCTTGCGGTGCTTCTTCTTCGCCATCCGCTTCCGACGCTTCTTGATGACCGAACCCACAGCGAACCAACTTTCCTGTCACCGGCGAGGCCGCGACCGAATCTATGGTACGCAGCGACCTTCGACCCTACTGCCCCCGGCCGGCGCATCGGTCGCACGGGCCGAAGCCCGGAACGGAACGAACACTTGCAACAACTACGCCATCGCGGCGAGCAGGTACCTGCTCAGCGGCTGGTACAGGTGCGGCGCCACGTTGTCATCCAGCGGCACCGCGACGGAGACCACCCCGAGCGCCTCGCCGACAAACAACGCGGGATCGTTGCAATCGGCGTACCCGACGGCAGCCACGCCGGCCTGCCCGGCGGCACCGGCGAACCCGTGATCGGCCACGACAAGGTCCGGCGGCGGCTCGCCGGCCGCGGCGAGCGCGGCGAGCATGGCGCGCATCGGCTGCGGGGAATGGGTGTGATCCGGCCCGCCGTCACTCACCACCACAGCGACGCCGCCGAGGTAGGTGATCCGTCGCGGGCGGCCTGGTTCACTGTCATCGGGATAGCCGGCGGCCGGAGTCAGGATGGTGGCGCCGCGATCCGCCAAGGCGGTGGCCACCTCGGTGTGGATCGCGTACACGCCTTCGGGATGGCCGGTGGCGAGCAGGACTCGCTCCCGCCGCTCGGCCGCCTGCCGGAGCCGAGTCGCCATCCGGTCCAGGGCGTCGATGGTGAGATCCGGGTCGATGCTGTCCACCCCGGCGGTGAAGGCCGGGTCCGGCGAGACCCCGACCCGCGCAGCCATCAACTCGAGGATCCTCGCCGGGGTCCACTCCGCGCCGTAGTCGACTCCGAAGGTGTAGTCGTACTCCCGCCGGCTGCACTTGCCGAAATTGGTGAGGTTGTTGCCTCGGGAGGTGGACACCCGACCCGCGATCCGGCTACGTACCAGGTGCTCCCGCAGCGCCGCCCGCCCCCCGGTTGACATCTCCGCACCCCCCATCAGGCCTCCAGGCCGTGGAAGGGAAAGACCGCCTCCCGGGTCTCCAGTACCGCCTCGTCAACCCGGTCACCCGGGCGGGGGGAATCCCACGGGTCATACGCCGGGCGTCGCCCATCGGTCATGTGCAGCGGGGGTACCTCACCGGTCCGGGACTGGGCCAGCTCCCGCCACGCCGCGGGCACCTCGACGGCGGGATCGATCGGTGCCCCGGCCGCGATGGCGAGCAGATGCGTCCAGGCCCGCGGTACCACTTGAACCAACTCGTATCCCCCGCCACCGGTGGCCACCCACCGGCCTCCGCATACCTCGTGAGCCAACTCGTGCAGCGCGGCGTAGGAGGCGCGCTGGCCGTCCACGGACAGTGAGAGATGCGCTAACGGGTCCAGGGTGTGGGTATCGCAGCCCTGCTGGGTGACCAAGAGGTCGGGGGCGAAGGCTCGGACCAACTCGGGCACCACCCCGGAGAACGCCCGCAGCCACCCCGAGTCGGTGGTACCCAGCGGCAGCGCCACGTTGACCGTCGTACCGTTCACGCCGGTGTCCTGCGGGAAACCGGTGCCCGGAAAGAGATAACGGCCGGTCTCGTGCAAGCTGATGGTGAGTACTCGGGGATCGTCGAGAAAAGCGGCTTCGACGCCGTCGCCGTGGTGCACATCGACATCGACGTACGCCACTCGCTCCGCTCCCTGTTGCAACAACCAGGCGATCGCGATCGCCGGGTCGTTGTAGAGGCAGAAGCCGGAAGCCATGTCCGGCATCGCGTGGTGCAGCCCACCGGCCACGTTCACTCCGTGCTGCGCGCGGCCTTCCCAGACCTCCCGCGCCGCCGCGACCGACGCCCCGGCCACCATTGCAGATGCTTCGTGCATCCGGGGGAATACCGGATCATCCGTTGTGCCCAGGCCGTACCGATCGTCCGGTTCGTTGCGTTTGACCGCGGCGATGTAGTCCGCGTCGTGCACCAGGCCGAGCAGTTCGTCGTCGGCCGGCGGCGGCTTCAACTCGGTCACGTGCGGGGGGTCGAACACCCCGAACGCCCGGGCCAGCGCCATGGTCAACTCGACCCGAATGGGCGCCAGCGGGTGACTGGGGCCGAAGTCGTACGCGGCCAGGGCTTCATCCCAGATCACCGCTACTGTCTCGCTCATCCGCGCCATCCTGCACCAGGTGTTCACCACCTCGTCGGGGAGGTGACAACCTATCGCCGTGACGTCTTCACCATCAGGGGCTCTCTCGGCTCTCGACCTGGCCTTGAAGCTGAGCACCAAGGACGAAGCCTCCCGGCTCACCGCCGCTCAGGACCAACTTGTCGAGTTGCGCCTCCTCCTCGGTGGATTGATCGGCGAGCAGCAGATCGGGCCGCCGGTGTGTGTCCTCTTCGAAGGGTGGGACGCCTCGGGCAAGGGCGGCTGCATCAAGCGGCTGGTCGCCCCGATGGACCCCCGGCACGTCCGGGTGGCCCAGTTCGCGGCCCCGACGTACGACGAGAAGCGGCACCATTTCCTGTGGCGGTTCTGGCCGGCACTACCCGGTTGGGGCGGCATGGCGATCCTGGACCGCTCCTGGTACGGCCGGGTACTCGTGGAGCGGGTGGAGGGATTCGCCACCACCGAGCAGTGGTCCCGGGCGTATGAGGAGGTCGTCCAGTTCGAGCGGACGCTGATGGCCGAGGGCATGATCCTGATCAAGTTCTGGATGCACCTGTCCAGCGCCGAGCAGCTGCGCCGGTTCGAGGCGCGGCAGAAGGCTCCGCTGAAGACCTGGAAGCTCACCGAGGAGGACTGGCGCAACCGTAAGAAGCGGAAGGCGTACACCGAGGCGGCCGAGGCGATGATCGAACGCACCTCCACGCCGCAGGCGCCCTGGCACCTGATCGAGGCCGAGGACAAGCGGTACGCGCGGGTAAAGGTGCTGGAGACGGTCTGCCGCGCCATCGAAACCGGGCTGATCGACCGGGGCATGACGCTTCCGCCCCGGGCCGGCAAGCGCTAGCCCGAAGTTCCGTGATCTTTAAGGCCTGATCTGTTGCGTGGCCTGCGGTTT
>JBDUDX010000159.1:0-4346 GCA_040002735.1 Frankiaceae bacterium
GCTCGAGCAGTTCGGTGGTGCGGGTCGCCGACCGGGCCTTGTCCCAGCCGAGCAGCGACGGCACGGTGGCCACGTTGGCGGCCACGGTGAGGTGCGGAAACAGCCCGACCTGCTGAATGACGTACCCGATCCGCCGGCGTAGCTGCTGCGGATCAACTTGCAGCACGTCCTCGCCGTCCAGCAGGATCCGGCCGCCGGACGGCTCCACCAGCCGGTTGATCATCTTCATCGTGGTGGTCTTGCCGCAGCCCGAGGGGCCCACCAGGCACGCGATCTCACCCCGCCCGATGTCCAGGCTCAGCTCGTGGACGGCGACCGTGCCGTCGGCGTACCGCTTGCTGACCTGCTCGAGACGGAGCATCGGTTCGGCTTGGGCTCCTGGATTGGGCAAGCTACGGTTCCCTTCGTGGCGGCCAATCCGTGGTTCAGCTGGACGTACGTGTCCCAGCATGGCAGCGAACTGCTGTCGGCGACCCGACAACATGTGGCGCTGACCTTCTGGGCGGTACTGGTGGCCACGCTGATCGCCTTGCCGCTCGCGGTGGCGGCCCGTCGCTGGCGATGGACCCGTACCCCGATCCTCACCACCGTCGGCATCATCTACACCATTCCGTCGCTGGCGCTGTTCGTCATGCTGCAGGCTTACCTCGGGCTGAGCCCGCTCGGGGTGGAGATCGCGCTGGTGGGGTACGCGCTCGTGATCCTGGTCCGCAACGCCGTGATCGGTCTGGACGGCGTCCCCGAAGAGGTACGGGAAGCGGCCCGCGGGATGGGTTTCGGGCCGGCGCGGCTGCTGCTCCGGGTGGAACTCCCGCTCGCCCTGCCGTCGATTCTGGCCGGCGTCCGGGTCGCCACCGTATCCACCATCGCGCTGGTCACGGTCGGTGCGGTGGTCGGTAACGGCGGGCTCGGCGGGCTCATCCTGGAGGGGCTGAACAGCCTGTACCGGGCGCAGATCACCGCCGCCGCGCTGGGCTGCGTCCTGCTCGCGGTGATCGCCGATGTGTTCCTGCTCGGCCTGCAACGAGTGCTCACTCCATGGACCCGGCGGCGGGCGACGTGAACACTCTGATCGGCACGTGGGGCTGGCTCACCACGGCGGCGCACTACCGGGGCACCACCGGGGTGCCCAACCGGCTGCTGGAACACATTCTGATCTCCGGCGTGTCTGTCCTGCTGGCAGCGCTGATTGCCTTGCCGCTCGCGCTGTGGCTCGGGCACATCGGCCGCGGTGGTGGACTGGCGATCAACATCTCCAACGCCGGCCGGGCGATTCCGACCTTCGCCATCCTCGTGCTGCTGGCGACCGTCCCCAGCCTGTTCGGCAACGCCGGCACGGTGATCGCCCTGGTCGTGTTCGCCATTCCGCCGATCCTCACCAACGCCTACGTGGGCATCCGCGGGGTCGACCCGGACGTGAAGGAAGCCGCTACCGGCATGGGCATGCAAGGCGCCCAGCTGCTGCGCCGGGTGGAGCTGCCGCTGGCGATGCCGCTGATCGCGGCGGGACTTCGGACGGCCGCGGTGCAGGTGGTGGCGACCGCGACGCTGGCGGCCTACATCGGTGCCGGCGGGCTGGGCCGCTACATTGCCGACGGTTTCGGGTTGCAGGACCAGCCGATGATCCTCGCCGGCTCGATTCTGGTCGCCCTGCTCGCGCTGGTCACCGAGCTCGGGTTGGGCCGGTTGGAGACTCGGCTCACGCCGGGGCGGCGGCGCGGCCCGATTCCCGGGCCGGCACCGGCGCAGATAAGGGGCTAAATCGTTGTAAGCTCGTACCCAGTTGCGAGGCACGTCCTCGCCCGACACGCGGCGCTCCAGCCGGGACACAGAAGGCGGGATGTTCTCCATGCGACGTACTCTGCTCGCGGCCGTTTCCGCGGTTGCTCTGCTCAGCGGCTGCGGCACCAACAGCAGTTCGTCAAGCTCGGACACCGTCAAGGGTAGCGGCGACAAGGGCAGTGTCACGATCGCGGCGGCTAATTTCGGCGAGAGTGCGATCCTGGCCAACATGTACTCCGATGTGCTCAGAAAGGCCGGCTTCACGACCACCGTGAAGGCGCTGACCAACCGCGAAGTCATCGAGCCGGCGTTGGAGAAGGGCGAGGTGCAACTCGTACCGGAGTACCTGTCCTCCTTGACCGAGTTCATCGACGCCAAGAAGAACGGCCCGAACGCCAAGACGCTGGCTTCCCCGAGCGCCACCAAGACCCTCGCCGCCTTGCAGTCGCTCGGCTCGCCGCGCCACCTGAAGGCACTCACGCCGTCCCCGGCGACCGACCAGAACGCCTTCGCGGTAACCCAGGACTTCGCGACGAAGAACAACCTGAGCAAGCTGTCGGATCTGGCGTCCTACCGAGGCAAGCTGACTCTCGGCGGGCCACCGGAATGCCCGAAGCGGCCGTACTGCCAACTCGGTCTGAAGAAGACCTACGGAATCTCCTTCACCGGCTTCAAGGCGCTCGACGCCGGCGGTCCGCTCACGAAGACCGCGATCAAGCAGGGCAAGGTCCAGGTCGGCCTGGTGTTCTCCTCCGACGGCAACATCGAGGCGCTGAAGCTCAAGGTGCTCACCGACGACAAGCACCTGCAGAACGCGGACAACATTGTCCCGGTCATCAACACGAAGGTGGACAAGCCCGAGCTGGCCAGCGCGTTGAACAAGCTGTCGGCCGTATTGACCACCGCGGACCTGGTAGCGCTGAACAAGAAGGTCGGCATCGACCGGGGAGACCCGGCGAAGGTGGCCTCGGATTACCTGACGTCCAAGAATCTCGTCTAACCAGGTAGCCCTTCGCCGACCGGCACCTCGACCACGAGGACGTCGCCGGGCGGGGCCAGCGGGCACGCCCACGCTTCGTCGTACGCGCATGACGGGTTGTACGCGAAGTTCAGGTCCACGGTCAGTACCAGGCCGTCGTTGCCCAGGTCTGCGCCTTTGACCGTGTCCAGCAGGTACCGACCGCCGCCGTAGGACGTGCGACCCGCTCCGGCGTCCTTCACCGGGAGAAACAGGCCGCCGCCGTAGGACCGCAGCGCCCACAGATCGAGGCTGCCGGCATCGCGGTCATCGTTGCGGAGCCGAACCGTGCCCACCCGCTCGAACGGCACGATGCCGTTGGTACCGGTCGGTACCTCCCATCCCAGCGGGTCGGCGGGTTCGATCCGACCCGCGAATCGCCAGGTGGGGTCGTACGCGGCGACCACGATCCGGCTGCCGCGCCGTGGTGACACCGGGTGGCTGGCGATCATCTCCGTACGCGCCGTCACCCAGTGCTGGTGCGCGCGCTCCGGTTCGGCTGCGGACCGTACCTCCGCGTAGAGCGCGAAGGTTTGCCGCCGCCAATCGAGCAACTCCAGTTCAGTCATTACCCCAGCGTGGCAGTTCCTGAGCCGGCTACTTGTCCACGTCCCCCACGACGAAGAACATCGAGCCCAGTACGGCTACCATGTCGGCGACCAGGCAGCCGGGCAGAATCTCCCCGAGCACCTGGATGTTGGAGAAGGACGCGGTTCGTAGCTTGAGCCGCCACGGGGTGCGCTCGCCTCGGGACACCAGGTAATAGCCGTTGAGGCCGAGCGGATTCTCGGTCCAGGCGTACGTCGCCCCTTCCGGCGCTTTGACGATCTTGGGCAGCCGGACGTTGATCGGGCCCGGCGGCAACTCGCGGAGCCGCGCCACACAGGCGTCGGCGAGGGCGAGGGATGCGGCCACTTGGTCGAGCAGCACCTCGAAGCGGGCGAAGCAGTCCCCCTCGGTGCGGGTGATCACCGGCACGTCGAGTTCCCCGTACGCCAGGTACGGCTCGTCCCGGCGGAGGTCGAAGTCCACCCCGCTGGCCCGAGCGACCGGGCCGGAGACGCCGTACGCCAACACGGTCTCGGCGGGTAGCACCCCTACCCCTCGGGTCCGGGCTTGGAAGATCTCGTTGCCGCGGATCAGCTTGTCGAAGTCCGGCATCCGGCGGCGGACCGAGGCCACCGCCGATTCGACCCGGGCGAGCCAACCCGCCGGTAGGTCCTCTTTCAGGCCCCCGACCCGGTTGAACATGTAGTGCACCCGGCCGCCGGAGATCTCCTCCATTACCGCCTGCAGGGTTTCCCGCTCGGTGAAGGCGTAGAAGATCGGCGTGATCGCGCCCATCTCCAGCGGGTATGCGCCGAGGAACATCAGGTGGTTCAACACCCGGTTCAGTTCGGCGAGCAGCGTTCGCGCCCACACCGCCCGGGTCGGCACCTCGATGCCGAGCATCCGCTCCACAGCGAGCGCGACGCCGAGTTCGTTGGAGAACGCCGACAGCCAGTCATGCCGGTTCGCCAGCATGAGGATCTGCCGGTAGTCGCGG
>JBDUDX010000160.1:0-14691 GCA_040002735.1 Frankiaceae bacterium
CGCCACACACATCATCACCGCAGGTCAGCACCGCCACCACTTGACCAAGATCACGGAACTTCGGGCTAGCCCGTACCGTCCGTTCGCAGGGCAGCAGCGATCGCGGGCACGTCGCGTCCACCTGACCGCCGGCAACCGTCATCACGAGGTCGTACGCGTCGTCGTTCGTCAGCGTTAACCGGTGACCGTTGAGGCCGTAGAAGGCGATTCCGGCGGCCAAGGCCAAACGCCTAGTCCGACCCACCGGCAAGTTCCCGACTCCGATCCCGGGCCGCTTCCAGTGCGGTCAGCAGCGCCGCTCGGACCCGATGATTCTCCAATTCCCGAATGGCGTTGATCGTCGTACCGGCCGGGGAGGTGACCGCTTCCCGCAGCGTCACGGGATGTTCGCCCGAGTCGCGCAGCATCACCGCGGCCCCGATTGCGGTCTGCACGATCAGGTCGTGGGCCACCGTTCGGGGGAGCCCGAGCAGGATGCCGGCGTCGATCATGGCCTCGACAAGGTAGAAGAAGTACGCCGGACCGCTTCCGGACAGCGCGGTCACCGCGTCCTGCTGAGACTCCGGTACCCGGACCGTCCGGCCGACCGGCGCCAACAGCGCCTCCGTCCGCGATAGGTGGGAGTCCGTGGCATGCCGGCCGGGGGAGATGGCCGACATCGCCTCGTCGACCAGTACCGGGGTGTTGCTCATCACCCGGATCACCGCAGTGCCCTCGGCGAGCCGTCGTTCCAGGAACGCGGTGGTGATGCCGGCCGCCATGGACACCACGAGCCGGTCGGCCGCGATGTCGGCGGCCACCTCCTCCAGCAGGGCGCCCATATCCTGCGGCTTCACGCACAGCAGCAGGGTCTGCGCCCTCGCCGCGGCCTCGGCGTTGCTCACCGCCGTTACGCCATAGCGCTCTGCCAGCACTTCGCAGCGCTCCGCCCGACGAGCGGTCACCAGCAACTCGGCCGGTGAACGGCCGGCGCGCAGGATGCCGGAGAGCAGCGCCTCACCCATCTTGCCCGCACCCAGGATCGCGATCGTCATGGCGTCAGCCCCGGGTAGCGAGCGCGCGGAGGAAGAACGTCACGTTCGCCGGCCGTTCGGCGAGTCGACGCATCAGGTATCCGTACCACTCGTCGCCGTAGGGCAGGTACACCCGCACCGTCTCCCCCGCGCGCACCAGCCGGCGCTGTTCATCGGGCCGGATGCCGTACAGCATCTGGTACTCATAGGTTCCCTTGGCCCGGCCGCTGCGCTCCACCAACGAGACCGTGATGGCGACCAACCGAGGATCGTGACTGGCCACCATCGGGTACCCGGCCCCAGCCACCAGCACCTTCAGGCACCGCACAAAGCTGCGGTCCACCGCCACGCGACCCTGGAATGCCACCGAGGCGGGTTCGTTGTAGGCGCCCTTGCAGAGCCGGACCCGTGACCCCTCGTACGCCAGATCTCGGCAGTCAGATTCGGTGCGATGCAGGTACGCCTGCAACACCGCCCCGGTATCCGGAAAGTCGCGGCGCAACTCGCGCAGGATGCCGAGCGTGGAGTCGGTCGTGGTGTGGTCCTCCATATCCAGGGTCACCGCGGTTCCGGCGATGCCGGCCGCCCCGCAGATCGTCCGGACGTTGTCGATCGCCAATTGCTCGTCGAGTGACTGCCCGACGGCACTGCACTTCACCGACATCTCGGCACCGCTGGTGAGTCCTTCATCGGCAAGTCGACCGATCAGTTGCAGGTACGCCTTGGTGGTCGCCTCCGCCATGCCGACGTCCCTGGTGTCCTCCCCCAGTCGATCCAGGCTGACCTTCAGGCCGTCGCTGGCGAGCCGGCGGGTAGCGCTGACGGCATCGTCAACAGACTCGCCGGCCACGAAGCGCCGGACCACGTTGCGAGACACCGGCGCATGCGCCACCAGATTCTTGACCGTAGCGTTGCGGGAGGCCAGCAGAATCGTGGATCGCAGCATGGGCCCAGATTACGGTCGATGATTTCCGCGCCAACCGGCTGAAGGGGCGGCCGCCACCGGAAAGGTGCTCATGTCGGTTTCGCCACCACCCGCTCTGCGAGCAGAGATAGTCCGCCGGCTTCGGACGGCCGGCTGTGTGTACGCCGAGGAGGAAGCACACCTGCTGGAGTCTGCTGCGCCGACGCCGGGCGATTTGCGCGCCATGGTTGACCGGCGAGTGGCCGGCTGGCCACTGGAGCAAGTCCTCGGTTGGGCAGAGTTCTGCGGCCTTCGGATAACCCTGGACATCGGCGTGTTCGCACCTCGACGCCGTACCGAGTTTCTGGTCCGGCACGCCGCCGCCCTGGCCCGACCGGGGGTAGTGGTGGTGGATCTGTGCTGCGGTTCCGGCGCGGTGGGTGCCGCCCTGGCTGCGGCTCTGGGACCGATTGAGTTGTACGCGGTGGACATCGATCCCACGGCAGTGCGATGCGCCCGACGGAACCTGGCCGCGGTCGCTGGCAACGTCTACGAGGGAGACCTGTACGACCCGCTCCCCGATGAGCTGGTGGACCGGGTAGATGTG
Organism: Frankiaceae bacterium; assembly: GCA_040002735.1. Classification (GTDB taxonomy): domain Bacteria; phylum Actinomycetota; class Actinomycetes; order JADGOV01; family JADGOV01; genus JADGOV01. Next base: position 2,525 of record JBDUDX010000160.1, read on the forward strand.
CTGACGGCTAACGTGCCGTACGTACCATCCGGGGAGATCGCATTGCTGCCGTCGGAGGCTCGCGACCATGAGCCGCGGGTGGCACTCGACGGCGGCACCGACGGACTGCACGTCCTGCGCCGCGTTGCCGCCGCCGCGCCCCGATGGCTGGCGCCGGGTGGCCGCCTGCTGGTCGAGACCAGCGAGCGCCAGGCGGCCTCGGCGGCCGAAGCGGTGCGGAGTAGCGGGCTGATTTCCCGGGTGGTTCGTTCCGATGACTTTGATGCGACCATCGCCATCGGGTCCCGCCCACGCCGGGTCCGCTGACGGGACGGCGCTGGTCGCCGCTAACCTGCAGCCATGCTGGATCATGTGGGCGTTCAGGTCGCTGACGTCGAGGCGTCGCTGGCCTTCTATCTGCGTATCTTCTCCCCGATCGGGCTGCGGGAGCTGATGCGTTATCCGACCGAGCAGGGGCTGGTGGTGGGTCTCGCCGGCCCGGACGGCATGCCCGACTTCTGGCTCAGCCCGGCGGCCGGCCCGGAGGCGCGGGAACTGCACATTGCGTTCCGCGCCACTGACCGTTCGGCCGTGGACGCGGTTCATCAGGCCGCGGTATCAGCTGGCGTGGAAGTACTGCATGCACCGCGCGAGTGGCCCGAATATCACCCCGGCTACTACGGCGTCTTCCTGCGCGACCTGGACGGCCACAACGTCGAGGCCGTTCACCACGGGAACTAGTCGGACTTCTGCCGAGCGCGGGGCTACGCGGTGCGTCGGCGTAGCGTAGCCGCGCCCAAGCCCAGCGCCGCGACAGTGGCACCCAGAATGATCGCCAGGTCACGGAGCAGGGAGCCGGAGAGGGCCGAATCCGCGGTGACCGTCGCCATCGCATCCACCGCGTACGACAAAGGCAGTACGTCCGAGATCGCCTGCAGCACCCCTGGCATACCCGGCCGGGGCAGGATGAGCCCGCACAGCAGCAGCTGGGGAAGTACGAACGCCGGCAGGAACTGCACCGCCTGAAACTCGGTGGCCGCAAAGGCGCTGACGAACAATCCCAACGCCATGCCGAGCAGGCCGTCGGCGACGGCGATCACCACCACCAGGGCGGGACTGCCATTCACGTGGAGTCCGAGGAGACCGAGGGACAGCGCGGAGGCGAGGGCCGCCTGAACAACCGCGAGGGACCCGAAGGCGACGGCGTAGCCGAGGAGCAGATCACCCTTGGCGAGCGGCATGGTGAGTAGCCGCTCCAGGGTGCCGCTGGTACGTTCGCGCAGCGTGGCCACCGACGTCACCACAAACATCACGGTGAACGGGAAAATGCCCAGCAGCGGGGCCCCGATCCGGTCGAACGTCGCCGGCGAGCGGTCGTAGACGTAGCGCAGCAGTATCAGGAGCACGCAGGGCACCACCAGCAGCAGAGTCACCGTGCGGGGGTCGTGGCGGAGCTGGGTGAGGACCCGGCGGGCCGTCGCGAGGGTTCGGCGTCCGCTCATACCGGCACCGCCGACTGAGCCTCGACGAGCCGGAGGAAGGCGTCCTCCATGCTGGACGCACCGGTGCGGCGGAGCAGTTCCGCCGGGCGGTCATCAGCGAGCAGAGCACCGTCGCGCATCAGGAGCAACCGGGTGCAGCGCTCGGCTTCATCCATCACGTGCGAAGAGATCAGCAGCGTGGTGCCGGCCGCGGCGAGGCCGGCGAAGTGCTGCCACAAGTCGCGCCGCAGTACCGGATCCAAACCCACCGTGGGCTCATCGAGTACCAGCAGTTCCGGCTCGCCGAGGAGAGCCGTGGCCAAGGACACCCGGGCCCGCTCTCCACCGGAGAGTGCGCCCACCAGAACGTGCGCGGAGTTCCCGAGCCCCACCTCGTCGAGTACCGCGTCCACCCGCCGGTGCGGGGCAGCGAGCACTGCGGCGAAGTAGCGCAGATTCTCCCGCACCGTCAGGTCGCTGTACACCGACGGAGCTTGGGTGACGTAACCGACGCGATCCCGCAACTGGGGAGAACCAGCGGGCTCACCGAGGACCGCAACCCGGCCGCCGGCGATGCGCTGCACGCCGACGATGCAGCGCATCAGGGTGGTCTTGCCGCACCCGCTGGGGCCGAGCAGGCCGACCACTTCCCCCGGGGGAACCGAGCAGTCCAAGCCGTCCAGGACGCTCCGTCGCCCGCGCACCACCCGCAGGCCCTCGATCGCGACCGCAAGCTGAGTCATACCGGAACTCTACGCACGGTGAATTCTGCTGTCCACCCCTATTCGCTCACCAAATTCTCGGACAGGTAGCGCTGAATCGTCGGGGCCATGGCGGATACCACCTGCTCCACCGGCGCCGAGCACAGCGGTTCCACCCGGATGATGTACCGGACCATTGCCACGCCCACCAGCTGGGAGCCGACCAGGGTTGCCCGCAGTTCGGGTGCATCCTGGTTGAGTTCGCGAGCGATCCGGCCGATCACTTCCCGTCCGAGGAACCCCCGGAGCAGCTCGGCCGCCCGTTCCTGGCTGACCGCGGAGCGGAGCACCGTGAGCATCGCATCCGCAGCGTCGGATTCCCACAGCTCCAGGTAGAACCGGAGCACCCGCTCGCCCAACCCTTCGATCCCGTCCACGAGCAGTTGCGGAATCGCGGTGGCGGGATCGACCGGCAGCTCCATGGTGGCAGCGAAGAGCGCGTCCTTGGTACCGAAGAAGTGGTGCACCAACGCCGGATCGACCCGGGCCTCCCGGGCGATCCCGCGGATCGTGGTCCGCTCAAAGCCAGCCGCGGCGAATTGCTGTCGGGCCACCCGCAGAATCTGCCCACGGCTTCCGCTGTTGCCGGGCCGGCGGCCACTGGGACGGCCGCCAGACCCATCGCCCGAGGCGCCGTCGGTAGCTGGCGTGATCACCTCGTCGATCCGCGGCAATTCCGCCCCGCCGAGCCGGACTCAGGCCGGCAGGCTCGGCCGCGGACGGAGCCACGCCGAGCGGTCCGCGTTCGGAGCCGCCGCCAAGTTGAGCCGGGTAAAGGCCAAGGCTTCGGCGAGGTCGGCTTCCCGCTCGGCTCGGCTCTCCGCCCGTCGGGTGTTGATCTCTACCACGATGAGCCCGTCGAACGCCCGCCCGGCGAGAGTCTCCAACAGTTCGGCGCAGGGCTGCGTACCCCGGCCCGGTACCAGATGCTCATCGCGATTACTGCCCAATCCATCGGCGATGTGTACGTGAGCCAGCCGGTCGCCGAGTTCCTCGGCCATGGCCAGACTGTCCGACTGTGACACCGAGGTATGGGAGAGGTCGAGGGTGACGTGGCGGTAGTCGTACTCCACCGGTGACCAGTCCGGGAAGTACGGAGTTACCTCCCGACCCCGAGCCCGCAGCGGAAACATGTTCTCCACCGCGAAGACCACCGCAGTCTCCTGCGCCATCCGCTCAAGGCCCGTGACGAAGTCACGGGCGTACTCCCGCTGCCATCGAAACGGTGGGTGCACCACCACGGTCCGCGCCCCGAGCGACTCCGCCACGTCCCGAGCCCGTTCCAGCTTGGCCCACGGATCCGGCCCCCAGACTCGCTGGGTGAGCAGCAGGCACGGCGCGTGCACCGCGAGCACCCGGATCTGGTGGTAATCGCTCAGCCGGCGAATCGCTTCGACGTCTTGGCTGACCGGGTCGGTCCACACCATGAGTTCGACGCCGTCGTACCCGAGTCGGGCCGCGATCTCAAACGCCACCGCCGTCGACTCCGGATATACCGAGGCGGTCGACATTGCCACCTTGGCCTCGGGTACCTGGGCCACCACCGGCGTCGTTCCGCGCCGCGCGTGCATGCCTCCGAGACTACCGCTGGCCGCCTCGGCGCCTGGTCGGTGAAGCCGCAACATATTCCAATCTACATTACAGATAGTAGTTGCATGCCTACAGTAGGTAGACCGCCTCGGCTGCCTCGCGCCACTCCGCGACAACCATCCTCTGGCGAGCCGCCCACTGCCTCGGATGGCGAAGGACCTCGACGTGCCCTCTTCCCACGCTGTGCGCGGTACGGCGATCGTTGCCAGCAGTGTCGCCGTACTGGCCGCAGCCTTGTCCGCCATCCCGGCGGGCGCCGCGCCCCGGTCTGCCGTAGCCCCTACGATCGCGGGCGAGGCAGGCCGTGTGGTGACGTGGGGGGCCAGCCGCTTCACCGCGCCCGCGGACTGGCCGGTGTACGACTTGAGCCGCGATCCGACCCGCTGTGTACGCCTCGATCTCCACGCCGTGTACCTGGGGGAAGCCGGCCCGGATGCCCGCTGTCCGGCACGGTTGCTGGGCCGTACCGAGGCGATCCAGGTCGAGGCGGACAGCGCGGTGGCCCGCGGACGACTGGCGGTTGCGGAGCAGAACGCCGGCGCCGCGCTCGACCGGCATGAGACTGTCCGCCGACTCAATTCCCTGGGCATCGTCGTCACCGCCTCCTACGGCACGCAGAGCCAGCTCACCCGCGCGATATTGGCGAGCTTCGCCGGCAGCGGTGCAGCCGTCGCGCCGAGGGCGGCGTCGGCGCAGCCCGCGCCGCAGCAGGCTCACGAGGCGCCCAAGGCGTCGGGAGGGACACCGGCCCCGCTCGCCGCCCCGGCGGTGCCGATCACGCCGGGTGTCTACACCGGACCCGGGTTCGATGCGTGCACCGCACCGAGCCTGTCCTCGATGACCGCCTGGCTCGCCTCGCCGTACCGCAGCATCGGGATCTACCTCGGCGGGGCCATGCGGGCCTGCGCGGACGGCAATCTCAACGCGGCATGGGTCGCGGCGGTCACCCAGCAAGGCTGGCGGCTTGCCCCGCTCTACGTCGGTTATCAGGCGCCGTGCGTCACGCAGAGCCGGCTGACGATGTTCAGCCGAGATCCGGCCACGGCAGCCGGCCAGGCCGTCACCGCCGCCGATGACGCCGTTCACCGGGCGCGCTACTTCGGCCTGCCCAGCGGGTCACCGCTCTATTTCGACCTCGAGGGGTACGACAACCGGGACATCGTCTGTCGCGCCGCGATACTGGCCTTCAGCAGCGCGTGGACGGTAGAACTGCACCGCCTGGGCTTCCGTTCGGGGATCTACAGCGGTTCCACGTCGGGCATCCGGGACCTTGCGGCGGCTTGGGGCAGCGCCCACTTCACCGGGCCGGACGGCGTGTGGATGGCCCGCTGGACGGGCGTACCGACGATCTTCGGCGACACGTCGGTCGGGGACGCGTACTGGTCGAATCATCAGCGGCTGCACCAGTATCTCGGTGGTCACAACGAGACCTGGGGCGGCGTCACGATCAACGTCGACAGCAACTATGACGACGGCCTTGTCGTTACCGGTGTCGCGGGTTCGCGGCCGCCGAGCTACGGGTTCGGCGTCACCGGACCCGGTGGCAGCGGCTTCAACACCTCGGGCACCTGGACCTCCGGCGCGCCGCAGGGGATGCGCGGATCCATGCTGTGGACGTACTCCAGCGGCCCCGCCGCCACCGCCAGCGCCGCCTGGACGCCCGGGCTCTCCCCCGGCCGGTACGACGTCGCCGCATACGTCCCGTCGGACCACGCCGGCGGCCACGGCCGATACACCGTCACCGGCGCAACCACCACGACCGTGGTGCTCAATCAAGCCTCCTACAGCAACCAGTACGCGCCGTTAGGTCGGTTTGCCACCGACGGCCGCGGGCGGCTGAGTGTCCGGCTCACCAACGACGGGGATCCCGCGCAGGCGCACACGGTGGGCGCGGACGCGATGCGCTTCAGCTGGTCCGACCCGCTCACTCCGGGGGTGGCCTGGCGGGCCCCGGCGGACTTCACCGGCGACGGCCGGGCCGACCTCGCGGTGTACCGACCGACCAACGGCACCTGGTACATCCGCGGGTATCGCGGCGTGCGCTGGGGTGCGCCGGGCGACGTCCCGGTCGCCGGCAACTACACCGGTGACCGACGGGCCGACCTCGCCGTCTGGCGGCCGTCGAACGGCACGTGGTACGTCCGCGGTCAGGCCGCGGTCCAGTGGGGCGCTCGCGGTGATATTCCGCTCGCCGCCGACTTCACCGGAGACGGCCGGGTGGACCTCGCGGTGTGGCGCGGGACCACCGGCACCTGGTACATCCGCGGCGTCGGCACCGCGCATTGGGGCGTGGCGGGCGACGTGCCGGCGGCGGCGGACTACAACGGCGACGGCCGCGCGGAGGTAGCTGCCTGGCGGCCCTCCACTGGCCGTTGGTACCTCCCCAGCCGCTCCTCTGCGGCGTGGGGCGTACCCGGAGATCTGCCCACACCGGCTCGATTGCGCAGCCGAGGGCCGGTCGACATCGCGGTCTGGCGGCCGTCGAACGGGAGTTGGTACGTCTCCGGCGGCACCCCGATCCGCTGGGGCGCATCGGGTGACATCGCCGTTCCGGGCGACATCACCGGCGGCGGGCTCGCCGACTATGCGGTATGGCGGCCCTCGAGCGGCACCTGGTACGTCCGATCGGGGCCGACGATCCGCTGGGGAGTTTCCGGGGACCTGCCGGTCTGAGCGCCGATTCTGTCCCACCCGACGCATAGCGTGCCGGGCATGGCAAAAGCAGCAGCTCGGGAACGAACGGCGTACCGGTGCTCGGAGTGCGGGCTCGCTGCCGCCAAGTGGGTGGGCCGCTGTCCGGAGTGCCAGACCTGGGGATCCGTTCTGCCCACCGGACCGGCCATTCGCACCGTTGCCGGACCGGTCAGCAGCGCAGCCCTGCCCATCGGCGAGGTGAATGCCGCTGCGGCTGCGGCCGAGGAGACCGGGGTGGGCGAACTCGACCGGGTTCTGGGCGGCGGCCTGGTCGGCGGCGCGGTCGTGCTGCTCGCCGGCGAACCGGGGGTCGGCAAGTCAACACTTCTGCTCGCGGCCGCGGCCCAGTGCGCGGCCGCCGGGCGACGGGTCCTGGTGGTGACCGGTGAGGAGTCCGCCGCCCAGGTGAAGATTCGCGCCGAGCGGGTCGGAGCGATCACCCCCGAGCTGTTTCTCGCCGCCGAGACCGACCTGGCGGCGGTACTGGCCCACGTCGAGACGGTGTCGCCGAGCCTGCTGGTGATCGACTCCGTGCAGAGCATGGCCAGTGCGGAGGTCGAGGGCAGCGCGGGCGGCGTGGCGCAGGTGCGCGAGGTCGCGGCGGTACTGATCCGGGTAGCGAAGGAGCGTGGTCTGGCCACAATCCTGGTCGGCCACGTCACCAAGGACGGCGGCATCGCCGGCCCCCGCGTGCTGGAACACCTGGTGGACGTGGTTCTGCACTTCGAAGGGGACCGGGGGTCGCGGTTCCGGTTGCTTCGAGCGGTGAAGAACCGGTACGGGCCGGCGGATGAGGTGGGGTGCTTCGACCTGGACAGCGACGGCATCGTGGGGTTGGCCGATCCGAGCGGACTGTTTCTGTCCCGGCACGGAGAGCCGGTCGCCGGCACCTGCGTGACGGTGACCGTGGAGGGCCGACGCTCGCTGGTGGCTGAGGTGCAGGCGCTGGTGGCCGGGTCCCCGCTGGCCACGCCACGTCGGGCCACGTCGGGACTGGACAGCGCCCGGCTGGCGATGCTGCTGGCGGTGCTGGAGCGTCGGGCGGGCATCGCGCTCGCCCGATCGGATGTGTACGCGGCCACGGTGGGCGGGGTCCGGCTGTCCGAGCCGGGCGTCGATCTGGCGGTGGCGGTGGCGATCGCCTCCTCGGCGAGCAACCGGATCTGCCCGCCCGGGTTGGTCTGCGTGGGTGAGGTGGGATTGGCCGGGGAGATTCGGCCGGTACCGGGCGTCGAGCGGCGCCTGGCGGAGGCGGCTCGGCTGGGCTTCAGCGTGGCGCTGGTACCGGCCGGTTGCTTGACCCGGCCGGCCGCGCTGGACGTGCTGGAGGTGCCGGACATCCGGGCCGCCCTCGGGGTTCTCCAGCGGCCCGCCCCGGCCGCGGTGCCGGCGGCGCTCAGCGTGGTTCCCGACGTGCTGGCCGCGTCCGGCCGCGGCGCCGCCTCGGGACCGTGACCGTCACTACAATCGATTCGTCGGCGACCGGCGAGGCTAGGAGCTGGGGTGGCGGCATCAGAACGCCCGCCGGGTGAGGACCGTCTACGGTCGACGCTGGCTGCCATGGCACCCGGCACCGCACTGCGCGACGGGCTGGAGCGAATCCTCCGCGGCAATACCGGAGGACTGATCGTGCTGGGCTATGACCCGGTGGTCGAGTCCCTGTGTACGGGTGGCTTCTCCCTCGACGTGAAGTTCTCCGCGACCCGGCTCCGAGAGTTGGCAAAGATGGACGGCGGGATCGTCGTCGACGACGCCCTCTCGCGCATCGTGCGCGCGGCCGTCCATCTGGTCCCCGACCCGACCATCCCGACCGAGGAGTCCGGTACCCGGCACCGCACCGCGGAGCGGGTGTCGCTGCAGACGTCCTTTCCGGTGATCTCGGTCAGTCAGTCCATGCAGCTGATCGCCCTGTACCTGGACGGCCGGCGGTACGTCTTGGACGACTCGGCGGCGATCCTGTCCCGGGCCAACCAGGCGCTCGCCACCCTGGAGCGGTACAAGATGCGACTGGACGAGGTGGCCGGCACGCTCTCCGCGCTGGAGATCGAGGATCTGGTCACCGTCCGGGACGCGATGGTGGTCAGCCAGCGGCTGGAGATGGTCCGGCGGATCGCCAGCGAGATCGAGGGGTACGTCGTCGAACTCGGTACCGACGGCCGGCTGATCTCGCTGCAGCTCGATGAGCTGATGGCCGGGGTGGAAGCCGAACGCGAATACGTGGTGCGGGACTACCTGCCACCGGCCACCGGCCGCCGCGCCCGCCGCGCCGAGGACGTGCTCGTCGACCTCGATGCCCTGTCCAGCACGGACCTACTCGACCTCACCGTGGTGAGCCGTACCGCCGGCTTCCCGGCGCACGCCGACGCACTCGATGCGCCGGTAAGCCCCCGTGGCTACCGGCTGCTGGCGAAAGTACCTCGACTGCCCCGCCCGGTGGTGGACCGCCTGGTCGAGCACTTCGCCACCCTGCAGAAGCTGCTGGCCGCCGGAGTGGAAGATCTCGTCATGGTGGACGGCATCGGGGAAGCCCGGGCACGTAGCGTCCGGGAGGGGCTGTCCCGCCTCGCCGAATCCTCGATTCTTGAGCGCTACGTCTGAACCACGGGCTCCCCTCGGGCGCACGAACCAGCCGACAACGACCGCCTCGGCCCCGGGCGCGTCGGACTCGTTGGACCTAGTGGCACCGCTCCTGCTGGGATGGTACGAGGCCTCGGCGCGCGACCTGCCCTGGCGGCGCTCCGGGGTGAGCCCGTGGGCCGTGCTGGTCAGCGAGTTCATGCTGCAGCAAACGCCCGTGACCCGGGTGCTGCCGGCGTATGACGCCTGGCTCGCCCGCTGGCCTACGCCCGCCTCGCTGGCCGCGGAACCGGCCGGCGAGGCGATCCGGCAGTGGAACCGGCTCGGCTACCCGCGCCGGGCGCTGCGGCTGCACGCCGCCGCGCAACGGATCGTGGACCGGCATGACGGTGAGGTACCCGACGCGTTGAACGACCTGCTCGCGCTGCCTGGCGTGGGCGGCTACACCGCCGGCGCGGTGGCCAGCTTCGCCTTCGGCCAGCGCCACCCGGTGGTGGACACCAATGTCCGCCGAGTGCTGCACCGGTATCTCCGCGGTACCGACGGGCTCGACTCCGGCTCCGGGGCAGCGGACCGTCAACTCGCCGAGACGGTGTTGCCGGCCGGCCCCGCCGTCGCGACTGCATGCGGTGTGGCCCTGATGGAGTTGGGGGCGCTGGTCTGTACTGCCCGGGCGCCGGGATGTGACCGGTGCCCGCTCGCTGTGACCTGTCGGAGGCTCGCCGTAGCGCCCAAGGGAGTCGGGTGGCCGCTGGAAGCTGCACGGTCGGAACCTCGCCGCCGCCAGCCGTCGTACGCGGGCAGCGACCGGAACGCCCGCGGCGAACTGCTCCGGGCCCTGCGCGCCAGCCGGGCGGCGGTGCCCCCGGCGACTTTGCTGGCGGCGTGGCCCGAGCCGGCACAGGGCGCGCGGGCGCTAGCCAGCTTGCTCACCGACGGACTTACGGTTCGCCTGCCGGATGGCACGCTGACCCTGCCCTGAGCCGGGTACCGGTTTGGCGTACTCGGCGGGCCAGGGCCCGTTCCGGCCCCGCAGACAACAGTGATCGTTGGCGAATTATCCCCGGATATCCGAACAGATTTCGCCAACGATCACCGGGTGCTGCGAGCCGTGCGGAACGGCCTGGTTACTCCGTGGTGCCTGCGGTGGCCACCGGGGGCAGGTCGGGCGCCGTCGGCTTCGGCTCACCGCGGAAGGTGAACGCCTGACCATCACCTTCGCCCTCGACGTCGCAGACCACGATCTGACCGGCCCGCAACTCGCCGAAGAGAATCTTCTCCGACAGCATGTCCTCGATCTCGCGCTGAATCGTCCGGCGCAGCGGCCGGGCGCCCAGAACCGGGTCGTACCCCTTCTTTGCCAGCAGCTTCTTCGCCGCGGGCGTGAGCTCCAGCCCCATGTCCTTGTTCTTCAGCTGGCCGTCCACCCGGTTGAGCATGAGGTCGACGATCTGGACGATGTCGTCCTCGGTCAACTGGTGGAAGACGATCACGTCGTCGATTCGGTTGAGGAACTCCGGCCGGAAGTGCTGCTTGAGCTCCTCCATGACCTTGGTCTTCATCCGCTCGTAGTCGATCGACTTGTCGCCACCACGGGAGAACCCCATGTTGAAGCCCTTGGCGATGTCCCGGGTACCCAGGTTGGACGTCATGATCAGGATGGTGTTCTTGAAGTCCACCACCCGGCCCTGGGAGTCGGTCAGCCGACCGTCCTCCAGGATCTGCAGCAGGGTGTTGAAGACGTCCGGGTGGGCCTTTTCGACCTCGTCGAAGAGCACCACCGAGAACGGCTTCCGCCGGACCCGCTCGGTGAGCTGCCCGCCCTCCTCATACCCCACGTACCCGGGCGGTGAGCCGACGAGCCGGGAGACGGTGTGCTTCTCCATGAACTCGCTCATGTCCAGCTGGATGAGCGAGTCCTCGTCGCCGAAGAGGAACTCCGCGAGCGTCTTGGACAGCTCGGTCTTCCCCACGCCGGAGGGGCCGAGAAAGATGAACGAGCCGCCGGGGCGCTTGGGGTCCTTCAGGCCGGCCCTGGTACGCCGGATCGCCTGGGACACGGCGTGGATCGCCGGCTCCTGGCCGATCACCCGCCAGTGCAGCTCGTCCTCCATCCGGAGCAGCCGGGCGGTCTCCTCCTCGGTGAGCTTGAAGACCGGGATGCCCGTCCAGGTCGCCAGTACCTCGGCGATCTCCTCGTCGCCCACTTCAGCGACGACGTCCATGTCGCCGGCCTTCCACTCCTTTTCCCGCTTCGCCTTGTCGGCGAGCAGGGTCTTCTCCTTGTCCCGCAGTGACGCCGCCTTCTCGAAGTCCTGCGCGTCGATCGCGCTCTCCTTCTCCCGGCGGACCGAGGCGATCTTCTCGTCGAACTCGCGCAGGTCCGGCGGCGCGGTCATCCGCCGAATTCGCATCCGGGAACCGGCCTCGTCGATCAGGTCGATCGCCTTGTCCGGCAGGAACCGGTCGGAGATGTACCGGTCGGCCAAGGTCGCCGCCGCGACCAGCGCCTCGTCGGTGATCGAGACCCGGTGGTGGGCCTCGTACCGGTCCCGCAGTCCCTTGAGGATCTCGATGGTGTGCGCCAGGGTCGGCTCGCCGACCTGGATCGGCTGGAAGCGGCGTTCGAGCGCGGCGTCCTTCTCCAGGTGCTTGCGGTACTCATCCAGCGTGGTGGCGCCGATGGTCTGCAGCTCGCCGCGGGCAAGCATCGGCTTGAGGATCGACGCGGCGTCGATCGCGCCCTCGGCGGCACCCGCGCCGACGAGCGTGTGCAGCTCGTCGATGAACAGGATGATGTCGCCGCGGGTGCGGATCTCCTTGAGCACCTTCTTCAGGCGCTCCTCGAAGTCGCCGCGGTAGCGGCTGCCGGCAACCAGCGCGCCGAGGTCGAGGGTGTAGAGCTGTTTATCCTTCAGCGTCTCGGGCACCTCGCCCTTGATGATCGCCTGGGCCAGCCCCTCCACCACGGCGGTCTTGCCCACGCCGGGCTCCCCGATCAGGACCGGGTTGTTCTTGGTACGGCGGGAGAGCACCTGCATGACCCGCTCGATTTCCTTCTCCCGGCCGATCACCGGGTCGAGCT
>JBDUDX010000161.1:0-9277 GCA_040002735.1 Frankiaceae bacterium
AAGCTGCGACGGTGAACTCAACCCGTCTGGGGGATTCGAATCAGCCGATTGCGCCCCACATGCGGTTGGCGGCGACCTGCGTGGCAAGGCTGTAGGGCGTGAGTAACGGTGCGGCGCCGGTGCCGTTGGTGGTTCCGCTCGCTGCCCTGCGGCGGGAGCTGGCGGCGTTGCCCCTGCCGGTGGAGCTACCGGGCAGCCGGGAGGCACGACACGAGCGCACCTCCCTTCTCGGGCAGCTGGACGACTATGTAATTCCGCGGCTGGGCCAACTGGATGCCCCGCTGCTCGTCGTGGTCGGTGGCTCGACCGGAGCCGGAAAGTCGACGCTGGTGAATACGCTGGTCGGCTCGGAAGTGTCTCGCTCGGGCGTGCTGCGGCCGACCACCCGCGGGCCGGTCCTAGCGTGCGCGCCGGCGGATGTGCCGTGGTTCGCCGATGACCGGGTACTGCCCGGGCTGGCCAGAACCACCGGAGTTGCCGGTGACGCGCGCAGCCTGCGGATCGCTCCGGCGGAGTCGATCGCACCCGGACTGGCGCTACTCGACGCGCCGGACATCGACTCGGTGGTCGCTGCCAACCGTGAACTGGCCACGTCGCTGCTCGCTGCGGCCGATCTCTGGCTGTTCGTCACCACCGCTGCCCGCTACGCCGACGCCGTGCCGTGGGACCTGCTGCACACGGCCGCCGAGCGCAGTACGGCGCTGGCCGTCGTCCTCAATCGGATCCCGCCCGGGGCGACTGCCGAAATAGCTCCGGATCTCGCCGGGATGCTGGCGCGAAACGGGTTGGCGGGCACGCCGTTGCTGACCGTTCCGGAGACCGACCTGCAGTCCGGCATGCTGCCGGTCGATGCCGTGGCGCCGGTCCGACAGTGGCTCGACGGGTTGGCCGCCGACGCCGAGGCGCGGGCAGCGGTGGTACGGGGCACGCTGCGCGGAACGCTGAACAGCCTGAGCCCCCGGGTGATGCTCGTCGCCGAGGCGGCGGACGAGCAGGGGGCGGCGCTGGATCGGCTCCGCGGCGAGGTGACCGCGGCCTACGACCAGGCGCTGGACAGCGTCGCCCAAGGCGTTCGGGCCGGGTCGATGCTCCGCGGCGAAGTGCTGGCGCGGTGGCAGGAGTACGTCGGTACCGGCCAGTTCATGGCCTCCCTGGAAAGCCGGATCGGAGCCTTCCGCGACCGGATCTGGAACGCGATCTCCGGCCGCAAGGCGCCGGATGTCGAGGTGAGCGACGCGGTGGAGAACAGCGTGGAGGACCTCGTGGTGGCGGCGTCGGATGCCGCGGCCGAGCGGCTGGTACGGTCCTGGCGCGGCGATCCGGCCGGTCGCTCCGTCCTGGCCGCCACCGAGCAGGACTTGTCCCGCTCCTCCGCCGAGCTGCGCCACCGGCTGGAGGGGGAGATCCGCGGGTGGCAGGAGTTCGTACTCGGTTTGGTGGCCGAGGCGGGGGCGGACAAGCGCACGGCCGCCCGAGCCGCCTCGCTCGGGGTGAACGGGGTCGGTTTGGCGGTCATGCTGGGGGTGTTCGCGCATACCGGGGGGCTCACCGGTGGGGAGATCGCGGTGGCCGGCGGCACCAGCGTTGCCGGGCAACGGCTCCTGGAGGCGGTCTTCGGCGATGAAGCGGTACGCCGTCTCGCCGGGCAGGCCCGGGTGCAGCTGCTCGATCGGGTACGGGCCGTCCTCGACGACGAAGCGGGCCGCTTCACCGACTTGCTGGACGCGGCCGGTCAACCTGACGGCGCGCCGCTCCGCGAGGCGATGGCGGCGGTCGCCGCCGCCCGGCGCGCATCCGGTCTCGACTGATGGCGGCGCAACATGCGGACCTCGCGGACCGGCTCCGCAGTCTCGGTGACGCGGTCGACGCCGGGGCCGGCCATCTGGATGCCGGGGTGCTCCTCGGAGCTACCCGCACCCGTGAGCAGGCCTCGAAGCGGCTGTCGCTGAGCGGCGGCCACACCGTGGTTGCCCTCGCTGGCGCGACGGGAAGCGGCAAATCCTCGCTGTTCAACGCCCTGGCCGAAGCCGATCTCGCCACGGTAGGGGTACGACGCCCGACCACGTCCGCGGCCCAGGCGTGCGTGTGGGGGCGGGAGGACCCCGAGCCGCTGCTGGACTGGGTCGGCGTACCCCGCCGGCATCGCCTGGGCGGCGATCCGGCCCACGTCAGCGGCGCGCTGGACGGGCTGGTCCTGCTCGACCTGCCGGACCACGACTCGGTCGAGGCGAGCCATCGGGTCGAGGTGGACCGGCTGGTCGAGGTCGTGGACTTGATGGTGTGGGTACTGGACCCGCAGAAGTACGCCGATGCGGCGGTGCATGACCGTTACCTGTCCCGGTTCGCCGGTCACGCCGACGTGATGCTGATCGTGCTGAGCCAGGCCGACCGGCTCAGCGACTCCGACCGGCAACGGTGTTTGGGAGACCTGCGGGGGTTGCTCACCGCCGATGGCCTGCCGGACGTGCCGCTGCTGGCCGTGTCCGCCACTACCGGCGAGGGAGTGGCGGAGTTGCGCCGGGTCTTGGCCGAGCGGGTCGCCAGCCGCCGAGTCGCCACCGCTCGGCTGGCTGCCGATGTCTCGGCGTGCGCGGCCGCGCTCGCGGACTACTGCGGCCCGGCCGCGCCAGATCCGGTACGGGCGGCCGAGGCGGTGCAGCTGGCGCCGTCGCTGGCCGGGGCGGCCGGCGTACCGACGGTGGTCCGAGCGGTGGAACGGGCGTACCGGTACCGGGCCGGCGCCACGGCCGGTTGGCCTCCGGTCCGGTGGCTCCGCCGGCTGCGCCCCGATCCCCTGCGCCGGTTGCGGCTGCCGGACCGGCCCACCGGCGCTACCGGCCGGTCGTCGCTGCCGGCGCCATCGCCGGCGGACCGCTCCCGGGTCTGGGTCGCGGTCCGCGCCTTCAGCGACGGCGCGGCCGATCAGCTCCCGTCCCCGTGGCCGGAGGAGGTTCGGCAGGCCGCGCTGCAGGCCGAGGGCACCCTGCCCGACGCCTTGGACCGCGCGGTGGCCCGCACGGATCTCGGCATGGAGCGCCGGCCACATTGGTGGGGCCTGGTCGGAGCGCTCCAAACGGCCTTGCTCGTCGTGGCACTCGCCGGCCTGGCTTGGTTGCTGGGCCTGTTCGCCTGGTCCTACCTCCAACTCGGGGACCTGCCGGTACCGCATCTCGGTCGGGCGCCGGTACCCACGCTGCTGCTGATCGCCGGCGTGCTCGGCGGAGTTCTCCTGGCGCTGCTGGCGCGGCGCCTGGCGGCGATCGGCGGCCGGCGACGCGCCCGGCTGGCCCGGCGCCGGTTGACCGACGAGATCGGACACACCGCCGAGCTGACCGTGGTCGCCGCGGTGGCTGAGGTGCTGGCCAGCTACGAGCGGTTCTGCGACGCCGTCGGCCGCGCCGGTGGCAGCACGAAGCGGCGCGAGCGCAGCAGCCGGCGGGTCAGCAGTTGAGCCGCGATGGCCACCGGGACACCGAGCAGAAGACCGCCCACGACATCGCTCAGCCAGTGGTAGTCGCAGTACACCAGCGCCGCCGCCACCAGCCCGGGTAGCCCGAGCAGGGCCGGCACCGCGTACCGTCCGTAGCCGGCGCGGTGCTCGGGAAACTGCTGGGTCAGCAGGCACGCCAACAGGAGGTAAACCACCGTGGCGGTCGCGGTATGGCCGGACGGCCAGGCGCCGCTGAGGAACGCGGCCGGCTCGCGGCTCGGTCCTTGCCGGCCGAGCAGTGCCTTGCCGACACCGACGCTGAGGGCGAGCAGGCCGCTGCCGCTGAGCGCCAGAACCAGCGGTTCGGCCGTACGGCGAAACCAGCTGAGGTAGCCGGCCAGAGCCAGAAACAGCGGGATGACGAGTCCGGCGTCACCGAGGTGGGTCACCCCGGACAGCACATCCCGCAGGGGGCCAGCCTGATGGGCCAGCACCCAGCCGCGAACATGGTCGTCCAGCCGTGGGACTCCCGCCGTCCACGCCACCAGGGCACCCAACACCGCCAGGGCGGCCAGCATGGCGCCGGCCAGGAGCACCTCACCGGGAAGCCGACGGCGGGGCGAGGGGGTCACCGCCGCCCCCGTTCGCTCGCGCCGGCCCACGCGTGAGTAGCCCGCTTCCTCCTCGCAGTATCGCTCACCGGAAGCGGGCCCTCACCAGCTTCCGGCTACCGTCCGTCGCGCCTCGTTCAGGGGGCAGGGCATTGCATGACGTACTCCATCACCCGGGACAGCGAGCCGGTCGCCAACGCGATGCAAGTGTCCGCTGCGCCGTAGTACAGCCGCAGCTCATCGGTGTCCTCCACGTGAATCAGCCCACACGGGAACACCACCCCGGGGACATCGCCAACCCGTTCGTAGGAGGTCAGCGCACCGAGGACCCACTCCTCCGAACGACGCAACACCCGGCTGGGTTCGTCCAGATCCAGCAGGGCGAGGCCAGCACGATAGAGCGCACCGGCGACGGTCTGCCGTACGCCGTGGTAAACGACCAGCCAGCCCTCGGGAGTCTCCAGCGGCGGCGGCCCCATCCCGACCCGGGCGGAATCCCACCAGCCGCCTTCGCGGGTGACCAACACCTGCTCGGGGGAGGTCCAGCTACTCAGGTCTGCGGACCGCGAGAGCCACACATCGGATCGGGCGCCGATCACCGTCGTCGGGCGGTGGAAGAGGACCCACTGGCCGTCGACCCGGCGCGGCAGCACCACGCCGTTTTTGTCCTCCGGTACCCGTACCAGACCCCACCGCTTAATGGTCTTGAAGTCCTGGGTGGTGGCGAGGGAGATGCCGGGCCCGCCCGGCGCGAAGGCGGTGTAGCTGATCGCCCACCCGTCGATCTCATCGATCCGGGTGATCCGGGGATCCTCCACTCCCCAGCGCTCCTCCGGGTAGTCCGGGGAGGGTGCGATCAGTGGCTCCTCCTCCACGATCCAGTTGGAGTGCCCGTCGCGCGACCTCGCGACCGTGAGGTGGCTGATGCCACGGCGGTCCTCCACCCGGCAGAGCAGAACCGTCTCGCCGTTCACCGTAGTGGCACCGGCGTTCATCACGGCGTTGATCGGATAGGGCCACCGGCTCGGGTCCAGCATCGGGTTGCCCGGATGGCGGACGAACAGCGAGTCGCTACTGATCGCTAAGGATTCGGTCATAGAGGGCAAGGTAGTCGTCTACCATCCGCGCCGCGCCGAAGCGTCCCCGCGCCACGCGCGAACAGGTCGCTCGATCGAGTTTCGCAGCCGGTTCGACGGCCGCTGCAGCCGCTTCCGGGCCGGCCACCAACAGACCGGTGACGCCGTCATCGACCACCTCGGGCATCGACCCGAGCGGGTAGGCGATTACCGGGGTACCGCAGATCATCGCCTCGACCACCGACAGCCCGAACGGTTCCGGGAACGCGATCGGATGCAGCAGTACGGCGGCCGAACCCAGTACCTCGGCCCGCTGCTCCGGCCCTACCGAGCCGAGGTACCGCACTCGATCCCCGTCGATGTGCGGCTCGACCTCTTCGGCGAAGTACCGCTCGTCCTGCACGATGCCGCAGATCACCAGCCGGCGCTCGGCCAGCCGGGCAATGCGAATGGCCTCCGCGGTGCCCTTGTCGGGATGGATCCGGCCGAAGACGACCAGATCCTCACCGGCCGCGGCCGCATACGGCAGTGCGTCGAGGTCAACGCCGTGGTAGATCGTCGCCGCGTACGCCAAACCGGGCGCCCGGTCGGCGTCGGAGATCGAGACGAACGATGCCCCGTACCGGCCGGCGTTGCGGTAGGCCGGCAGGATGCGCTCGTCGGAGAAGCCGTGCACGGTCGTCACCAGCGGGGTGCGGCTGTGTTCGGCAAAAGCGAGCGGCAGCCAGTCCAGATGACTGTGCAGCAGGTCGAAGTCGCCGGAGCGTCCGAGCGCGTGTGCAACGTGCAGGGCTTCCCAGATCCGGCCGTCCAGCGTTGTGTCCTCGGCGTACCCGTGCGGGCAGATCGCGTCCAGTTCCGCCGCGGTGACCGAGTCGCCGGTGGCGAAGAGGGTGACCTCGACGCCACGCGCCGTCAGCCCCTCGGTGAGCAGTGAGGTCACCTGCTCCCAGGGGCCGTAGTGCCGCGGTGGCGTACGCCAGGCGACGGGGCCGAGCATGGCGACCTTCACCGGGCGCTCCGATGCAACCGAGCAGCCCCGAACGGGCCGGTCACGACTGCGGCAGTGACGCCTGCAGGCCGGCAGCGTCCAGGGCGAGCAGCGCCTGAAGGAAGGCGAGGGTCGACTCGGCGCCTTCGTTGTCGTTCACCGTCTGCAGGCCGAGACCGTCGTGGCAACCACCGGTAGCGAAGTCGTACACCGGTACGCCGAGCCGGTTCCGGCCGAGGAACCACTCGAACGCGCGGACCGCGCGCCGACCGTGCGCCCGATCCCCGGTGGCGCCCATCGCGTCCACCAGGGCTTCGACCAGCGCGGCGGCCTCGATGGGCTGCTCGTCGCCGTCCTCGGCGGGCACCTCACCGCGCCGCCGGCCCTTGTGTCCGATCAGCCGCACCGCGTCGGTGTCCAACTTGCACTGGTCGGCGTACCACTCCAAAGCCTCCACGCCGGCGGTGACCAGCGCGGGTTCCCGCAGCCGTCGACCGGCGGCGATCAGCGCCTGCGGCAGCCGAGCGTTGTCGTAGGTGAGGTCGTCGGCGAACCAGCGCCAGTCTTCCCGGCGGGTGTCGTGGTAATAGCCGAGCAGCAGCTCGGCGAAGGCGCCGAGGAGTTTCTCCGCCGGCTCCCCCAGGACGTCGGACCGTGGCCGCGACAGGCCGATCGCCGCGTAGGCCACTGAGCGCGGGTGGTGCAGCGACTCCAGCGTGGGCAGCATGTCCTGCAGCAGCCGCCGGCTGGGCCCGGCGATCGCTTGCGGCGGCTCGGAGGCGAGTACGACGCCGAGGGCCCAGGCTGCCCTCCCGACATGATCACCGGTACGCGGGGCATCCAGCCAGTGCCGCTCGTAGGACATCAGGTTGTGCATGGCGCCCACCGCGGGCACCCACGCGTACCGCAGGAAGCTGAGCCCGCCGGTGAGCATCCGGCTGTAGGTGATGCCGTTGTTGGTCTTGGACAGCCCGGCCGCCACGATGACCAACCGGGCGACGTCATCGACGCAGTAGCCGGTGGCGCGCTCGGGCACCACCCCGTCGGCGTGCTGGATGATCCCCACGTCGTCCACCAGGGTGAGCAGGTGGTCGGGGCGGATCTGCGGAGCCGAGGTGACCGGGGTCTCCGCCGCGCCGGCCACCGGACCCAGTTCGATGGCTTCGGCGAGTACCTTCGCGGTGAGTTCGCCGACGGATGGCCAGGCGAGTTCGCTGCCGACCTTGGTGGCCACGCGCCGGGCCGCGGCCAGCGCCGCCGGGTCGTCGATCAAACCGATCACGGCCGCGGCGAGCGCGTCCGGGTCGTTGAACGGGACCAGTACGCCGGCTCCGCTGTCGAGCAGATCCTCCGCGTAGTAGTACGGCGTGGACACCACCGGGCAGCCGGCGACGACCGCGAACGTCAACGCGCCGGACACGATCTGTTCCCGCGAGCCGTACGGCGTGAGGTAGAGGTCGGTGGCCCCGAGCAGCAGCGCCAGGTCGTCGTCGGAGAGAAAGCGATCAACGAAGTGGACGTTGTCGACGAGGTCGAGGTCCCGGACCAGCCGTTCCAGGGAGAGTCGGTAGCGCTCTCCCTCGATCTTGACGACCTCGGGGTGGGTCTGGCCGGCGATCAGGTAGAGCACGTCCGGGTGCTTGGCCACGATGCTGGGCAGCGCCTTGATGGCGATCTCGATGCCTTTGCTGTCCGAGATCAGGCCGAAGGTGGAGAGCACGGTACGGCCTTCCAGCCGTTCCAGCGCCGGTCGCGGTCCGGCCGGCGTCACCCCGACCAGCGGCGTGGCGAGGGCGGGCTGGGTGGAGCGGTAGGGGTTGTGGTCGGGCAACAACATGCTGGGGGCGCCGTGCGGCACGACCCGGACCCGTTCCGGCGGGGCCAGATGCGCCGCGACCACCATCCGCCGGGCGGTTTCGGTGAAGACGGTGACCAGCGTGGCCCGCTCACAGAGCGCTCGGAGCGTCTCGGCTTGGCGGACCGCCGGCGCGGAGAGCACGGTGTGCAGCGTGACGACCAGGGGTTGACGCAGTTCCTCAACGAAAGACAGTACGTAGCTGCCCACTTCACCGCCGAAGATGCCGTACTCGTGCTCGAGCAGCACCACGTCCGTGCCGCGGGAGTTGAGCACGTGAGCCGCCGCCGGGTAGTCGCTGCGGACGTCCTGCCGGATCCGAACCGCCACCTCCGGGGGCTCGACGCGCGGCTTCTCCCGAACGATGGAGACGATGTCAACGGCCATGTCGGCGGAGATGCCCAGCAGCGCGGCGCGGAGATCTTTGGTGAACTGACCGATGCCGCACGGCCGCGGCGGATACGTCGAGGTAACTGCTACCCGCATCTAAATAACCTCTTCCGGTCGCACGGTGATCGTGTGCAGGAACCGGGTGCGACTCGGCGCCGCCTCTACGGCCGCTCACCGTCTCACAAGGGAGTGTGTGGGGGCCACGTTAGCCCCTGCCCCGCGCCGCCCCGCTGGCGGTCCGGTCTGCCGGGCGCCGACGTAGGGTGCGGCCGCCTTCAGGCCGCGGACCTCGCTGCCGATGCGTAGGCCGGGAGCGTCCGTTCCTCGCGCGGTACTGGAGGTGTCACCTCATGGCTCATGTGCTCGTCGTGGACGACGATCCGGACATTTTGATGCTCGTGGAAATGCGGCTGAACGCCGCCGGCCATCAGGTCCTTGCGGTCGGCTCCGGACCGGAGGCGTTGGCGATCGTCGAGACCAGAGGGCTTCCCGACGTGGCCGTACTGGACATCTCCTTGCCCGGTATGGACGGCTTTGACCTCTTGAAGGCGCTGCAGAGTCGTCCTGGTGGCGCGGACTTGCCGGCTATCTTCCTGTCCGCTCGGGTCCTTCCGACAGACGTCGCGGCCGGCCGGGCGCTCGGAGCCACCTACCTCACCAAGCCGTTCATCGCCTCGGCGCTCCTCTCCTCGGTGCAGCGCGCGGTGGACGGCGCCAAGCTGCAGAAGGCTCGGGGCTGGTAATCCGATGAGTTCAACGCGCCGGTCGCCGACGACCGGCGGCTGGGCCGGCACGCCGCGCGGAGCCGCCACGGCGGGGCCGAGTGCGGCGGCCGCTCGGATCCGCCGCCGGGGGCCGAAAGTCGACCCGTCCGGCGAGCAGGCGGAGCGCACCGCGGCCGCCGTGGCTGCGGAGCAAGCGGCG
>JBDUDX010000162.1:0-5185 GCA_040002735.1 Frankiaceae bacterium
CGGGGTGGCGGGTCATCGCCCGTACCTGATACCCGGCGTCGACCAGCGCCGGGCACAGCCCGCTACCAACGAACCCCGACGCTCCCGTTACCAACACCGTCATGCTGGCACTCTGCCCAGCCAGCCGCAGTTCGCACAACCTATGCGCCGGTAATAGTCACAACGGTTTCGGCGCTAAGGGCTCGCGAAGAAATAATGTGGGCTGGGTTAGGGCGTGTCGGGTGGGGTGATCGTGTACTTCCATTCGGCGTGGAAGTCGTGGTGGGTCAGCCCGGATCCACCGTCGCGTGATGTCGTGGTTGCCGGGATGGCTTGTTGATCTTGATGGTGGATTCGGGCTTAGCGGCTTACCGGTGCCGTTGACCACGTGCAGGCCGGGCCAAGAAAAGACCTGGGTGGCCCGGGCCAGCAGGGTCTTCACCGGTCCGATCTGCGCGATCGAAAAGATCGCAGTGATCAACACGTACGGTGCGTACTCCTTCATCACGTCGGCCCGGCTGTCGGACTCGACACCTGCGCGGCGAAGCACGCCGGCACTAGCAGAATCGGTGGCAGCCCCGACGACTACCGGCGGCATGATCCCACCGCAAGGCTGCGCGCCGACCGTACCCGGTTGCCAAACCCGCAGCAGGGCCACCACTGCGGCGGCGGAGATCAACGCGGCCAGGATATCGGTGAGCGGCAGGGAGATGTAGTTGGACACCACGAACTTCGTCAAGCCAAACGCGACCCCGCAGGTCAGCGCCACCGGCCAGGTTTCCCGCAGCCCCCGCTTGCCGTCAACGAGGAAGACCAATACCAACGGCACGAACACCGCCAGGATCGCCGTTTGTCGGCCCACCATGGAACCCAGATCCTGAACCGGCACCCCGCTGACCTGAGCCAGAGTGGTGATCGGAATCGCCATCGCCCCGAAGGCCACGGGGGCGGTATTCGCCATCAGCGCAACCGTCGCCGCCTTCATCGGCTGCAGACCGAGCGCAATCAGCATCACCGAACTGATTGCGACCGGGGTGCCGAAACCGGCGAGGGCCTCCATCAACGCCCCGAAACAGAACGCCACGATGATTGCCTGCACCCGCTGGTCGGAGCTGACCCGGCCGAACGAGCGACGTAACACATCGAAGTGCCCTGTCTTCACCGTCATGTTGTAGATCCAGATCGCATTCACCACGATGAACATGATCGGAAAGAGGCCGAACAGGGCACCCTCGGCCCCGGCGTCGACCGCCGGCCCGATCGGCATCGGATACACGAGCACAGCCACCCCCAAGGCGACCGCGAGCGCGACCAGCGAGGCGATCCACGCCTTCACCTTCCAGACACCCAAAAGGACAAATAGCACCACCAGCGGCAGCGCCGCGAACAGCGCCGAAAGGCCCAGCGAATGATGCACCGGGTTGTAAACCTGCCTGTACACGGCCAGTACCACGAAATCTCCCAAGCGCGAACGTCGGCATTCGGCGTCACCGGGAGTCTGGAGCGACCGGCCTGACGATACGGCTCCGCCGCCGGCTAGGCAACCCCATGTCGACAAGCAGAATCATGCTGAAGGCCAAAGCCGGCCATTGCACCGTTGCGAGGAGGAGATTTGGTGCACGAACAGGCCCTCGGCCGCCCGCGCGACCCATCAGCGGGTTTACTCCGCGTCCATGCTGAGCGCAACAACCCAGAACCGCTGAGGTGCGACGGGCATCGTGAGGGGAAGCGGATGACGGTTAACACCCGCATCGTGGTTGGGAATCGACGGCTCCCATTGCAGCCCAGTCGCGCTACGTTGGGCGGCCGATGAAGCCCGCCACCGCGGCGCCGAGTTGTACGCAGTGAGTGCCTGGATGCCGCTGCCGATCACATACCCACTCGGCGGTCTAGCCCCCGAAGTGCAGTTCGATGCCAGAGACTATGTGCTCAAAGCGCTCGAGCGGATCCTACTTGAGGTGCTCGGCGAGGACGAGATGAAGCATTGCCGTCGGGACGTGATCGAAGGAAACCCGGCTGAAGTGCTCATCCGGTTGTCTGATTGAGGACGCCGACCTACTCGTGGTTGGCACCCGCGGTCACGGCGGCTTCGCCGGGTTACTGCTCGGTTCAGTCAGCCAGCAAGTCACCGTTCATGCGGCCTGCACCGTGGTCGTCGTCCGGGACAAATAGCCAGACGATGAACCGCATCTTGAGACGGGCGGTAGTCCGACGTGGAGCGCGAAGATCTCCACGAGCGTCGCTTGCGGTCGCGACCATTGAGCTAGCTAGGACGGTCCATCAAGCAGGGAATCAACATTGGTCAAGGTGATCGTCGCCTGCGGCGAGCCTCCCGCGGCCCGGCCGGTTTCGGCACGACCGTGCGTGAGGTCCCGCCGGCCGGTTCGCCGCGGCGTAGTCGTCGATCTGCACCGGTCGCAGGTTTGGATGCGAACGGTGGGATCGTCCGCCGGTGGGCTCGCAGTATCGGCACGTCCGAAGCTCCGACCGGCACCGTCAGCTGCGGCACCAGTTGCCTTCATGGCAACCTCCTCCGGAACACGACCCGCTGAACAATGGCCGAAAATGCCCCGCCTGCGATGTAGCTACCGGCGTTCGTGGATGACGACGACCGGGCAGCCCGCGTGCGCACTCACCTGTGAGGCGACTGAGCCCCATCAGGAGACCAGCAAGCGGGCTATGCCCGCGGCGGCCGACCACCAACAACTCAGCATCCTGCGACAAGTCGATCAACGCGCGGGCGGGGTGGCCGGTCGTGATCTCCCCCTCGACGGTGACCCCACCGCCGGCCCGCTGCGCCTGGTTCACCGCATCGTCGACTGCCGAAGATGCGGCGCCGACCAGATCACCCTTGGCTGCGCCCACCAGCGGTGCGCTGGGCACCATCCGGACGTCCACCACACCCACCGCCCGGACTCGGGCGTTTCGCAGCACCGCCTCCTGCAGGGCCCAGTCCAGCGCCACCTTCGACGGGTTCGAGCCGTCAACTCCCACAACGATCAGATTGTCAACCATGACGACTCCTCTTCGTATCGCGATACACCGTCATTGACTTACTCTTCTTGATCCAAGCCGGTTGATCCGCCGCGCCAGCGCTGTCAGCTGGCTTGGCCAAGTCGTCATGAAGTTCCCCCATTCGGCGTTGGCACGCAAGTGTTCCGTGCGATGCAGCTTGGGGTGTTTCGTCAGCCCGCTGGGTCCTCGGGACGCTAGCCGGGATGCCTCCCTTGGGACGGCGTAGGCTCACCGTGCTGAGCAACAGCCAACCCGGGGTCGGGGCAGCCGCGTACCCACGCTGCACCCCGCGAGCGCCACAGTTCAACGCCGGTCACCCAGAGGTCACCTCACCCGAGGGGCCCGCCAATGCCCAGGAACCCCCAGCCCGGTCTGCCGAACTCGCCGTTAACGGACCGCGAGCTACAGGTCTTGGCCTACCAGACGACCGCTTTAACCCAGGCCAGTCTCAGCCGAGAACTAGAAATGTCGCCGAGGCTCCTGCAGCGTCACCTCACAGCGATCAACCGCAAGTTAACGGCAGATCCCGGAGGCGTTACCAGCGAGACCTGCGCAGACGACTACAGCTGGCCTTTCGCGTAACCGGCTCCATCGGACGGTCATTCATCAGCCCGCGGGCGTTATGCGCTCGATGCTGAGGAACGGATATCGGCCGTTCAGCGCGCAGTCTCCTTGAGCCGGGGAAGCCAACCGATGGATGCGGCTCGGGGCGGCGACCAGCATTTCGCGCGGTGCCGACGACCGCGCCGCTCTCGGAGACAACCACCGGGTTGAGGGTCGGTTCAGCGACCTGCGGGAGATCCTCGATCAGCTCGGCGACACCCAGCAGCACGCCCGCCAGCGCCTCGACGTCCGCGGGCATGGTGGCGCGACGAGCCACCTGGATGCGACCATGCCGAGTTCGGAAACGCCGCTGCGCACCCCTCGGTACGTCGGTCCTGCCGGGGCTGCGGTACCGCCCTGGGCATGGTCAGTGGGGTAGGAGTCGGCGGGCGGTGTGCGCGACGTCCACGCCGGCAGCACGGGCGTCCGAACACAGCTGTTGGAACGCCTCCTCAGGCCGCACATGGTGCTGGACGGCGAGATAGCCGACCGCCCGGTGGATAACCATCCGCAGCTCCAGCGCGACGCGTACCCCTTCCAGAAGCTGGGCCTCGCCGGGGTCGAACCCGGCCGGGACCGCCCAGTCGGTCAGCGCCGCGTAGGAGCCGAACAGGTCGACCAGCGCGGCTTGCAGCGGCCGCAGCCCGCCCGCTGCCCGGCTCCACAAGTTCAGCGAAGCAACCGGATCCCCCATCGCGGTGAACAACGGCACGGCGATCACGCTGCGCAGCCCCAACCGGTGGGCCGCGCCGCGGAAACCCGGCCAGTGAACCGACGCGTCGAGCCGCTCCCCAGCAAGGTGCCCACCGCGGACCGCGCGCAGGCACGGCCCGTCACCTTCGGCGTACTGCGCCTCATCCACCGCGCGGACCAGCTCAGGATCCGCGGCCAGCGTCGTGAAGCCGCCGTCCCCCAGGTAAGTGATCGACGCTGCGTCGCACCCCGGAAGCTCCCGGCGGGCCAGCTGGGCAATCTTTCCCAAGACGAGGCGGACCGGCGCGGGCCGGTCGTCACAACCGGCCAGATAGCAGATCATCCCGGGCAGCGTCGAGGGCATCGGCGGCTGCAGCATCAGAAGCAACCACTCTCGGCTAGCCGGACGGCGCAGAGCTGCAGCTCAACCCTGCGCCCGCAAGTATCGCGCGGGCCGCAAACCCGTCTCGCCGCAGGGCAGTGACAGGTTCGATGCGACCGCCCTTTCGGGGCGTAGCGGTCGAGTACAGCAGCTTCGGTGCCTGACGTCCGACCGGACCGGCCGGGATAGGCGGCCAGTTACCGGCTGAGTGGTTCCTCGCCGTGCCGGGCCTCGTAAGCGCTGATCACCTCAAGGGCCCGGCGGGCGGCCTGCCGGCTGGCCAGCAACGACTGCTCGGCCGCCCGCAACGCCTGCTCACCGCTGAGCTCCGGGACGGGCAACGAAAGCGAGATGCTCCGCGGTGGTAGCGCAATCATGGCTCTCCTCCGTGGTCTGTCTACTCAAGCCACCCACCGAGCTTCCGGCTCAACCGCGGGTGGTGTCAACCCCTCGGAACGGCCCTAACCCGTTGTTCGGCTCCGTGCACCTGACCAACTGGGGCGTTGCTACCGA
>JBDUDX010000163.1:0-11728 GCA_040002735.1 Frankiaceae bacterium
TGGTGGGGCGGTAGACGGCGAGGTCGGCGTGGCCGTCGCCGTTGTAGTCGGCGGGAACGGGGATGTCACCGCGGGTGCCGTAGGCGATGGACGTGGTGCCGGAGATGTACCAGCGGGTGTTGGTGGGGCGGTAGACGGCGATGTCGGTGCGGCCGTCGCCGTTGTAGTCGGCCGGGACGGGGAGGTCGCTGGAGCGGCCCCAGGCGACGCTGCGCCCGTTGCGGATGTACCAGCTGCCGTTCCCTGGGCGGTACACCGCGAGGTCCGTCGTGCCGTTACCGTCGAAGTCCGCCACCGTATGCGCCGCCGGGGTGGAGGGTGCCGTCAACAAGTGTTCCGTCACCGTGACGGCCTGGTCGTCGCCGGTGACATACGGCGCCGCATGCACCGCGGCCTTGGTCGCTGCCATTGCGGTGGCCGGAGAGTTCAGCCGCCAGTCGGCGTCCAGGTTGTAGTCGAAGTAAATGACCGCCTTGACTCCGAAGCTCGGCAGGCTGGCGAACATTCCGGCCAGCCAGGCGGCCTTGTCACCGGCGGGGCTGGTACCCACTTCGTTGAGCATGAGCGGCTTGTCACCGGCCACCGCCCGGATCGCTGCTACCGCCGGCGCCATCAGGGAAGAGAAGCTGGTCCAGGGGCCGTGTGCGGCGTCGCCCCAGTTGTAGAGGTCCAGTCCGATCCAGTCCACGTATGCGCTGCCCGGCCACAGCGAGGCCAGGGACGTGGACCCGGTGGAAGGCTTGTTCGGGTTCCAGTCCCACAGAATGTTGTCGGCGTTCTGGCTGCGCGCCAGGTTCACGACGTGGCGCCAGGCGAGGGGAAATTCACTAGCCACGTTGCCGTTGATGCCCGGGGAGAACGGCTGCCAATTGCCGTTCATCTCTGCCATCAGCCGGATGATGACCGGGTGGCCGTAGTCGCGGACCATTCCGGTCCAGTGCTTGATGTAGGCGTCGTGGCTACCGTTGATGATGGAGCGCAGTGAGGAGTTGGCGTTGTCCTTGATGCCCGGCGTCGGGTCCCAGAACAGCTGTAGCACCGCGCCGCCGGCCCGAACGTCGTCGGCCCAGTGGACCCAGAAGTCGGGGGAGTTGGTCTGGGTCGCAAAGCTGCCGACGATCGCGGACTTCACGCCCAGCGCAGCCTCGGTCGTTGCCCGTGCTCCGTTGGTCGGCGAGCCCAGCCCGAAGAGCACCGGCGAGGTGCTGGCAGCCGCGGCCGAGCTCGCGGTCACGACTCCGGCGCTGGCGGCGCCAGCCGTCGCGATCGACAGGGTCAGAAATCCGGCGACCAGCATAACGAAGAGGCGGCGTAAGCGCATACGTATTGCATCGACGTCGCCGGAATCCGTCTGGACGTTGAGCGTCTTCGGATGCGCCCGACGTCCCGATTTCGCCCCATCGGACCGGGTACCGCTGCTGCCAGCAGGGTGAACGGACTCGTCCGGATACGGTTGCTTGCATGACGTGGCGGCGAACGGTGAACAGCGCGCTGGAGCGGACGGTCGGGTATCGGCTGGTCAAGGCGCCCGCCCGCATCGGCGCCTCGACGCCCGCCCGTAAGGCAACCCCGCCCGCACGGCCCGCGAGCGTGGCCCCGTCGGCGCCGGTCATCACGTTCCCGGCCGACTACGACGACGAGGCGCGCGCGATCATCACCGCGGTGAAGCCGTGGACCATGACCTCACCGGAGCGGCTGCATGCGCTGATCCTGGCAACCCGTTACGTCAGCCGGCACCACATCCCTGGCGCCATCGTGGAATGCGGAGTGTGGCGGGGCGGCAGCATGCAGGCGGCGGCTCGTACGTTGATCAGTTGCAACGACACCGAGCGTCATCTTTACCTCTTCGACACCTTCCAGGGAATGCCACCGCCCGCGGAGAAGGACCGTCGCCGGGATGGCGAGTTGGCCGCCACCTTGCTGGAGCGCGCCCCCCGGCAGGCCGGCATTTGGGCAGTGGCCAGTAAGGAGGACGTCCAGGCCGGATTCGACGATGTGCCGTACCCGCCGGACAAGGTGCACCTCATCCCTGGTCTCGTCGAGGAGACCGTCCCGGCGCAGGCGCCGGACCAGATTGCCGTGCTGCGCCTGGACACCGACTGGTACGCCTCGACCAAACACGAACTGACGACGCTGTATCCGCGGCTCTCACCGGGCGGCGTGCTGCTCATCGACGACTACGGCTGGTGGCTCGGATCGCGGCAGGCGGTGGATGAATACCTCGCCGAGACCGGCGCGCGGTTGCTCCTGCTGCGGATGGACGAGGGCCGGATCGCGATCAAGCCGTAAGCCCCGAAGCCGTTACCGCTCCACCATGTCGAAGACTTCGTGCCATTGCCGCAGGATCTCGGCTCGGGAGAACCGGCGGATGTTGTTCCGGGCGGCCGCGCCCAGCGACCGGCGCAGGAACTCATCTTCGATGAGCCGGCAGATACCGGCGGCCAACGCCTCGACGTCGCGCGGTGGCACGACCACGCCGTCGACCTCGTCGGAAATGATCTCCCGGATACCCGGCGCGCAGTCGAAGCTGACGCACGGAACGCCACAGGCCATCGCCTCGGCGAGTACCAGCGGAAGACCTTCGAAGTCGGAGGAGAGCGCGAAGATCGAACTGTTTCGCAACTCGGCCTCGACCTGCGATGAGGGTCCCGCCAGCTCGATCCTGGCCGCCAGGCCGAGCGCGTCGATCTGTTCGCGTAGCTGCCCTTCCAGCGGTCCCTCGCCGACGAGTCGCAGGCTCCAGTCCGGATGGTGCCGCGCCACCAGGGCGAAAGCCTGAATCAGCGCCCGCTGGTTCTTCTGCTCGTGGTACCGACCGACATTGATCACCCGGCGCTCGGTGAGTGCGGAGGCTTGGTCGGGATACATGGTGAGCGGGTTGTGCATCACCGCGACGTTGTTGAAGCCGTCGCGCTCGAAGCGATCCGCGTCGTGCTGGGTGAGCAGCAGGAACAGGTCCACGTCCCGGTATGTCCGGCGCATCCGCGCGTACCGGCCGGAGCCGCGGGACGCTGGAGTGAGCCCGCGAGACGCCTCGTACGATTCGTGGCTTTGGGTGATGACCCGCAGGTGGGAGGTGTCCGCCTCGGCCACCCAGTCCATCGCCCATGCCTGGCTACAGATCACGATGCCGTCGGGTACCGACCGGAAGCGCGCTGACAACCGAGCCACCGCATCGGCGTGCATCCGGCGCCGGGCCTGCTCCTGCCGTCGCGCCGGCACGTTGAACGTGTCCCGCAACCGCGTCGGTTTCCAGGCCTTCGGCTCGGTCGCCTGGTACAACACGGCGGTCCGGTAGCTGCCGTCGGAGCGGTACGGGTACGGCGTGGGGTACGGCACGATGCCGATCAACTCGACGTGATGCCCGGCGGCGGCGAACTCGGCGGCGAGCAGATGCACTACCCGCTGCAACCCGCCGACCTCTTCAATGTTGTTCGCGACCAGGAACAGGTTGCGCGGCCGGACGGGGGGCGTTGTCGTCATGCCGACGGCCCGGGGAAGAACTGCGCCACGATCTGGTCGCTGGCCGTGCCGGTGTCGTACTCGCAGAACTTCGCCCGGAACGCGGCGGACGCATCAGCGTACCTCCCTGCCATGGAGTCGAGATCCCGCAGGCAGGAGACGATTTCCTCGGTGCTGGACACCAGCGGCCCCGGGACGGTACTGGCCAGGTCGAAGTAGGTGCCCCGGGTCCGCAGGTAGTGGTCGTAGTCGTAGGTGTAGAAGATCATCGGCCGCGCCAGGTTCGCGTAGTCGAAGAACAGTGACGAGTAGTCGGTGATCAGCACATCGGCGACCAACATCAACTCGGTCACATCGGGATGCCCGGAGACGTTGGCCGCTATCGACCGGTGTTGGGGTGCGATGGTGACCCGGTCGAGATAGTGCGCGCGGATGAGGAAGAAGTAGTCCTCGCCGAGTTCACGGGCGAGCAGGTGGAGATCCAGCTTTAGCGAAAACTGCGCCTTAATCCGGTGCTGCTCGTCGCGGAATGTCGGCGCATACAGCACCAGTTTCCGGTTCGCCGGCAGGTCCAGCCGCTCCTTCAGTCCTCGGATGTTGTCAGGGTCGTTCTTGGTCAGCAACGGATCGTTCCGTGGATATCCAACCCGCAGCAGATTTCCGCGGTACCGGTAGGCCGCGACGAATGTCTGCACGAAGTATTCGCTCGGCACCACGAGGTGGTCCCAGCGTTCGATCATCGCGGCATGTTCCCGTTGCCTTTCCGGCGGCAACGCGGCGAGGGCCGGTTCGTCGAAGCCCATCGTCTTCAGCGGCGTGCCGTGCCAGGTCTGAACGTACGTGGTACCCGGCCGCTTGGTGAACTGCCGCGGGAAGCCCTGATTATCGACCCAGTACTCGGCTCGCGCCAACTCGTAGTAGTAACGCCAGCTCTCCCGGCGTACCAGTACCGCATCCTGCGGCCACGCCGAGCCATTGCCGGTGTAGGACCACACCGCCCGAAAGGGGCCACCGGCACGCACCATCGCCTCGTAGATGTACTTGGGGCTATCCCCGTACTGTTTACCGAGGTGGCTTTCGAAAACCACGGTGCCCTGACGTACCGGCAGTCGGCGAGCCCACTGGTAGACCCGGGTCTTGGTCTCCTTGCTGCGTAGTCGGCTCCTGGCTCGGGCCGCGAGTGTGACGGCCGGCGTAGCGCGCAGCTTTCGCAGTGCTTCGGCAGTTCGGGTACCGAGCCGGCTGGTGTTGATCAGGCGCAATGCCAGGTTGCCGTTGCGGGTGAGAAAGCACTCCAGCCGGTTTCCGATCAGCTTCGACCGGCTCGGATTCACCACCAGCAGTTCGCCGTCGACGTTCGAACCCAGCCCGCTCACCGGCGCGTTCGCCGTCTGGGAGCCGCTGGTCACCGCTACGGCGACATCCCAGATAGGTTGCCGGGTGGTGGTGATGGTGACCGTGGCGTCCACGTCCACCCTTGCCGACCAGTGCAGTTGGGCGTCATCGAGTCGCCACGTCGTGATCGGCGTCGAGTGCCGCCGTTTGCTCTTTCGATTGCGAATCACCAGCGCCAATTGGATTTCGTCCGCCGGGGAAATCCGACCGAGTGGCACGGTGATAACACCCTCGAGGGTGAGGACAGAGCTCCGGACCGAGCGGTCGGTGAGCCGGTTGTAGAGCTTGAGCCGGCTGAGCGGGAGGTCGGCCAGGCCCAACTCGGTGACGTCGAGCAGCGTGCGAGCGCCCGGGGCGTCGAGGTGTTTCCGCGTCCAGTAGATCCGCCCGTTCTCTTCGTAGAGGTCGCTGGACAGCGTTCCGCCGCGGTGCAGGTAATCGACCACCTTGAGCGTTTCCGCCAGGTCGTTCTGCAGAATCATAAAGGCGCCAATGCGCTCGACGGTGCCGCTGATCTCCAAGGCTTCTCGATCGACCGTACGCAGGTAGTCCCGAGCGATGTCCAGGAACTCCTGCTGGTATTGCGGACCCCGAAGCGCCAGGTCATTGAGATAAAGGCGCAGGTCATGGCGAATGAATTTCCGGTCCTTGACGATTTCCAACTCGGCCGCGCCATGCGATTCCAGGTAGGCGTCTATCTTGCGATGAATGGCTACCCGATGTTGGAAGTTGGTGATGCGCGCACGCTGATTGCTGATCGAGGGCTCCTCCGCCCGCTCGACGTAATTCCAGCGGTACACCAGGTTGGGAATGATGGCGATCCGTCGGGCGGTGCAGTACACCTCGGTGGTGAAGAGCAGATCCTCGTAGTGGAAGCCCTCCGGAAAACGGATCTGGCCGGACTCCAGGAAGTCGCGGCGGTAGAGCTTGTTCGTCGAGGTGGTGTCGTACAGCTGGTCCGGGAATTCCACGATGCCCTCGTACACGGCATGCTGTTGGTACAGCACACCCCACCAGGGCCGGCTCTGGCCGGTGATCACGTTGACCCGGTGGCACAATCCGGAGACGACGTCGGCGCCGGTCCGCTCCGCGGCCAGCAGCAGGTTCTTGCAGGCGTGCCGTTCCAGGGTGTCGTCGCTGTCCAGGAACATCACGTACGGTGCCCGGGCCTGCGCCATGCCCACATTGCGCGGTCGGCTGCAGCCGCCACTGTTGACCGGGAGGTGCACCGTTCGTACCCGTTCATCGGCTCGGGCCAGCGCAGCCGCGACGAGCGGGGTGCCGTCGGTGGACGCGTCGTTGACGACAAGGATCTCAAGGTTGCGCAGCGTCTGCTGGCGGACCGAATCCACCGCCCGACCGAGGTTGCGTGCGTCGTTGTAGACGATGACGATGACGCTGACATCCGGGATCGCCGGTGAGGCGGCCGCCAGGGCGTTGGTGGCCAAGCGGGCTACTCCCTGGGGTTCGGAACGACGTTCAGGATAACGAACGCGCCGCTCCGTAGGCTGGGCCGGTGAGCACTCCCCTGGTCGGCATGGTCGGTGGCGGGCAGCTTGCCCGGATGACGGCGCAGGCGGCCATTCCGCTTGGCCTGACGCTGGCGGTGCTCACCTCCGGTCCGCAGGACGCCGCAGCGTCCACCGGGGCGCCGATGATCGGCAGCCATACCTCCCTGGAGGACCTGGTCGCCTTCGCTGAGCGTTGCGATGTGCTGACGTTCGACCACGAGCACGTCCCGCCGGAGCACCTCGCCGCCCTGGCGGAGAAGGGTTACCGGCTGCACCCCGGACCGGATGCGCTGCACTTCGCCCAGGACAAGCAGGCGATGCGGGTCCGGCTGGGCGAGTTGGGGGTTCCCGTACCCGCCTGGCAGCCGGCGTCCGGGCCCGCCGACGTGGCGCGTTTCGCCGAACGGTACGGCTGGCCGGTGGTCGCCAAGGCCGTTCGCGGTGGGTACGACGGACGCGGAGTCTGGGTGCTGGCGGACGCCGCCACCGCGGCGGAGTTGCTGTTGGCGACGGCCGCGATCGACCTCCTGATCGAGGAGTATGTGCCGCTGCGGCGGGAACTCGCCGTGCTGGTGGCCCGCTCGCCCCGCGGCGAGGTGCGCACCTGGCCGCTCATCGAAACCGTGCAGCGGGAGGGCATCTGCGTCGAGACGCTGGTGCCGGTGGCCGACCCGCCGCCGGCCGCGGCGGCGCTGGGCGACCGGATCGCGACCGCGTTAGGCGTCACCGGGGTACTCGCAGTGGAACTCTTCGAGCGTCCGGACGGCGGCGTACTGGTCAATGAACTGGCGATGCGGCCGCACAACTCCGGTCATTGGAGTATCGAGGGGTCGCGAACATCGCAATTCGAGCAGCACCTGCGCGCGGTACTGGACTGGCCGCTGGGCGAGACTGCGCTCGCCGCGCCGGCGGTGGCGATGGCGAACGTGATCGGCGGCGTCGACCCGGGCGTGTGTGCGCGTCTGCCGTCGGTACTCGGTGCCGACCCCGCGCTGAAGGTGCATCTGTACGGCAAGGAGTTCCGACCCGGCCGCAAGCTCGGCCATGTCACGGCCCTGGGGGAGGACCTTGCCGAGGTGCGTCGGCGGGCCACCGCCGGGGCGGCTGCCCTGGCCGGAGACCGGCCGTGAGCGGGTCCCCCGTCGAGCCGGAGGCGACGGTGCCGGTGGTGGTCGCCGTGGTGATGGGGAGTGACTCGGACTGGCCCGTGATGGCCCCGGCGGTTGACGCGTTGGCCGAGTTCGGCGTGCCGCACGAAGTGCGGGTGGTCTCGGCGCACCGCACGCCGCGCGACATGTTGACCTACGGGGAGACCGCTGCTGCCCGTGGGCTTCGAGTACTCATCGCCGGTGCCGGCGGGGCCGCCCATCTGCCCGGCATGCTGGCCAGCGTCACACCACTGCCGGTGATCGGCGTTCCGGTGCCGCTGGCGCACCTCGACGGGATGGACTCGCTGCTGTCGATCGTGCAGATGCCGGCCGGCGTCCCGGTGGCCACGGTGTCGATCGGCGGGGCCCGCAACGCCGGGCTGCTCGCGGTCCGAATCCTGGCTGCGTCCGATGCGGCCCTGTGCTCCCGGATGGCGGACTTCCAGGCCGATCTCGCGGCGAGCGCCCGGGAGAAGGACCGGGCGCTGCGCGCGCGACGTGTCCAGGCCGTTGAGAACCCGGACTGATCTGTTCCTTATCAGCTGGCCAGGAAGGCCAGCAGCGCCTCGTTGAACTCCACCGGGTGCGACGCCAGCAGGCCGTGCGGCGCGTCCTTGATGACCACCAACCGGCTGTCGGTGAGCGTCTTGGCCGCCCGCTGGCCGCTGATCTCGAGCGGCACGATCGCGTCGGAGTCCCCGTGGATCACCAGCGTCGGCACGGTCACCTTCCCCAGATCGCCCCGGAAGTCGGTCCGGCCGAACGCGGTGACGCAGTCCAGCGTTCCCTTCGGGGAGGCGAAGGCGGCGATGGACACGGCGTACTGTCGCTGCTGCTCGCTCACCTTGGGCTTGCCGCCGGCGCTGAAGAAGCCCTTGGTGAACTCATCGAGAAAGGCCAGCCGGTCGCCGGTGATGCCTTGCTGGAAGCTGAGGATCGTCGCGTCGTCCAGACCGCCCTCCGGGTTGTCCTCGGCTGCGTAGAGGTACGGCGGAACGGCCGCGGCCAGCACCGCCTTGGCGACCCGCTCGGTGCCGTACGTGCTGATATACCGCACCACCTCACCGCCACCCATGGAGAAGCCGACCAGGGTGACCTCGCGCAGGTCGAGTTCGCGCAGCAGGGTGTCCAGGTCCGCGGCGAACGTGTCGTAGTCGTATCCGCCCCACGGCTGAGAAGACTGGCCGAAACCGCGCCGGTCGTAGGTGATCACGCGGTGGCCGGCCGCGATCAAGGCGGGTACCTGGTTCTCCCATGAGCGCCCACTCAACGGCCAACCATGGATCAGCACCACCGGCCGGCCGCTGCCGTAGTCCTCATAATGCAATTCGATCGGGGCGCCGTTCTCGGTACCGACGGTCACTGTGGGCATGTGCGTTACCTCCGCATTCTGGGGTCAGTAATTCTGCCCGATAAGTATGTGCGATCGTCTCACCCGGGCCATTCGATCGCCGGGCAGCGGTCCATGATCATGTCCATCCCGGCTCCCCGTACCCGCTCGGCAGCCGCGACGTCGATGACGTCGAGCTGAAACCACACCGCCTGGGCGCCGATGGCGATGGCCTCATCCGCCACCGCCCCGGCGTGGCACGATCGACGGAAAACGTCCACGCAGTCGACCGGGAACGGGATGTCGGCGAGGGTGGCGTAGGTCCGCTCGCCGAGCACCTCCGCAGGCACCGGATGGACCGGCACCACCCGCTTACCGTGGCGCTGCAGGAACGAGGCCACGCGATACGCTGCCCGGCGCGGGTTGTTCCCCAGCCCGACGACGGCCCAGGTGGTGCAGTCCTGCAGCACTCGGCGGATGGCGTCCTGCTCGCTGAAGGTCGCGGTCATGCCGGCCGTCCTACCCGCTCAGCGGCGACCCAGCGCACGATAGGTCCAGCCGGCTGCCCGCCACCGTACCGGGTCCAAGGCGTTGCGGCCGTCCACGATGGCGCGCCGGGTCACCGCAGCTCCCAGTACTTCGGGATCCATGCTGCGGAACTCCGCCCATTCGGTGAGATGCAGAACCAGATCGGCTTGCGCGGCCGCTTCCAGAGCCGATTCCGCGTACCGCAGTTGCGGATAGTCCCGGCGGGCGTTGTCCATCGCAGCCGGGTCGTACACCGTCACCTCGCCGCCACGGCGGGCGATGGCGGACGCCACATCCAACGCAGGGGAGTCGCGAATGTCGTCGCTGTTGGGCTTGAAGGCGGCGCCGAGGACGGCGATCCGCTGACCGGTGAACGTACCCTCGACGACCTCCTCGGCGAGGTCGACCAGCCGCGCCCGGCGACGGAGGTTGATCGCGTCGACTTCCTTCAGGAAGGACAGCGCCTGATCGACGCCGAGTTCGCCGG
Source organism: Frankiaceae bacterium (assembly GCA_040002735.1). Classification (GTDB taxonomy): domain Bacteria; phylum Actinomycetota; class Actinomycetes; order JADGOV01; family JADGOV01; genus JADGOV01. Next base: position 9,862 of record JBDUDX010000163.1, read on the forward strand.
CCCGGGCCATGAACGCCCGGATGTCCTTGGGGAGGCAGCCGCCTCCGAAGCCGAGCCCTGCGTGCAGGAACCGCCCGCCGATCCGTTCGTCGTAGGACAGTGCCTTGGACAGCTGGGTGACGTCGGCGCCGGTCGCCTCACAGACCTCGGCCATCGCGTTGATGAACGAGATCTTCGTTGCCAGAAAGGCATTGGCGGCCACTTTGACCAGTTCCGCGGTGGCGAAGTCCGTCACGACGGCGGGCACCCCGGCCGCCAGGATCGGGGCGTACGCGGCTCGCAGCCCGGCCTCGGCGGAAGCGGACTCGACGCCGAACACCAGCCGGTCCGGCCGCAGGGTGTCCTGCACGGCGAACCCTTCGCGCAGGAACTCCGGGTTCCAGCCCAACACGACGCCGTCGCCGGCCGGGGCTTCGGCCCGCAGCCGGGCGCCGACGCCGACCGCGGTACCGGCGGGCACCGTGGACTTACCGACCACCAGGCAGGGCCGGGTCAGCAGCGGCGCGAGCGCGCCGACGGCGGCGTGCAGGAACGTGAGGTCAGCGGCGTACTCGCCCTTGCGCTGAGGGGTGCCGACGCAGATGAAGTGCACGTCGCCGAACTCGGCGACCTCGGCAAAAGACGTGGTGAACCTCAGCCGGCCGGAGTCCTGGCTCTTGGCCAGCAGTTCCGGTAGCTCCGGCTCGTAGAACGGCACCTCGCCGGCGGCCAGCCGGGCGATCTTCGTCTCATCGACGTCCACCCCGAGCACCTGGTACCCGAGGTCGGCCATGCAGACGGCGTGCGTCGCGCCGAGGTAGCCGGTGCCGATCACGGTAAGTTTCGGTTTGGCGGGCACGTCTTGATCGTACGGAGAGTGCCGGCGCCCGGCAGGGAGAATGCCGGGCATGAACGCGAATCCGCCGTCCGAAGCGCCGCCATCGCTGGCCCCGAAGCGGCCGTCAGCGGGCCGCACCACACTGGCTCAGATCATGGGCGGCACCGACACGAATCTGCACGGCAACATCCACGGCGGAGTGATCATGCGGATCGTGGACAACGCCGGTGGTGCGACGGCGGCCCGACACTCCGGCGGCCGGGCCGTGACAGCCTCGATGGACGAGATGGCCTTTCTGATACCCGTTCGGGTGGGCGATCTGGTAACCGCCGTTGCCCAGGTGAACTGGGCCGGCCGGACGTCCATGGAGGTCGGCGTACGGGTCACCACCGAACGCTGGGACCAGGCCGGGCAGCCGCCGGTGCATGTGGCTTCGGCGTACCTGGTCTACGTGGCGATCGACGAGGCCGGCCACCCGAGGCCGGTGCCGCCGCTGGTACCGGAGACCGCAGTCGAGCGGCACCGGCTCAGTGAGGCGGAGATCCGCCGGGAGAGCCGGCTGGCCCGCCGGGCAGCGATCATGGCGTTGCGCGCGGAGCGGGGTGAGGCGATCCGCCGCGCCTGAGCGGTACTCGGCCGGGCCAGCCGGATGGCGCGACCTCAGTACTTCCTAATCCCGAGGGGGTCGCCAGTGCGGGGATGGCGGACGCCATCATTGTTGCGAACGTCACCGAGATGGCGATGGCGATACGTCGAGCGTTCGTGCGCATGGCATTCTCCTTCACATCTGGGCGGTTACCCGCCTTCCCGCGGCCGAATTGCCGTGGACCCAGTGAAGGCCGTGGCGTTGGGCTCGGCAATACGCGCTTTGACGTAGTCGGCGGCCCTTGGCCAGAACCCGCGCCGGCTGAACGCGGTCGTCAGTATCGGGTGCGGGCGGGGCGGTGGGCGTCGGGTACCTCCGATGCCGCGGACGCGGGAACAGCGGGTCGAAGCGGCACCGGATGCGGGCCCGCGACCGGGCGTCCCTGCAGGCCGCGACCAAAGCCG
>JBDUDX010000164.1:0-12198 GCA_040002735.1 Frankiaceae bacterium
CGGCAACGCGATGTGGTCTCGGCCCACGTCCCCGCGGCTCAGGCAGCGGGCGCCCGGGTGGAGTGCAGCGGCGCAGTTCCGCCCGGACCGGGAGCCTTCTCCCCGCCGACCGTGCTCACCCCAGACATGGGCACGGTCAACGGGCCTGGCGGGAGCTGCGGGTGGGCACGGTCAAGGTCAACGCGGTCTGGGGTGGTGCACCTCAGCCCTCCGGGCCGCCGCTGACCGGATTCGGCTTGACGCAGACGAAGATCGCGGTACCGGGAATCAGCCGTCCCCGCAGCGGGCTCCACTGGCCCCATACCTGCCGATTCTCCGGCGGCCACTCCGGCTCCACCACGTCGAGCAGGACCAGCCCGGCCGCGACGATCTCCCGGATCCGGTCGCCCATCGTGCGGTGGTGTTCCACGTACGACGCCGCGCCGTTGGCGTCCATCTCCACGTACGGTGTCCGGTCGAAGTAGGACTCGCGGACTTTCAGTCCCCGCGGCCCGGGGTCATCCAGGAAACACCACTGGATCGGGTGGGTGACCGAGAAGACCCAGCGCCCTCCGGGCCGCAGGACGCGGGCCACCTCCGCCATCACCGCCGCTGAATCCGCCACGAACGGCACCGCCCCGAACGCCGAGCAGGCGAGGTCGACCGAGTCGGCGCGCAGCGGCAACCGGCCGGCATCGGCCTGTACCAGCGGAACGTCGACGCCGGTCGCGGCGGAGAGCCGGCGGGCGTACGCCAGCTGAGCCGTGGACAGGTCCAGCGCGATCACCTCCGCGCCGTGATCGACCAGCCAACGGCCGCATTGTGCGGCGCCGCAGCCGACTTCGAGCACCCGGCGTCCGGCCACCTCGCCGAGGAGCCTGGCGGAGGCTTCGTCCAGCCCCTCCGGGCACCATCGGAACCCGACGTCCTGCAGGAAGTCGCCGTGCTCGGCCTGGTAGTCGGCCGCGGCGCTGTCCCACCAGCGCCGATTGGCCCGTACGCTCTCTGCGGAGCCGGCGGGCCGCCGGTGCGTCGTGGCCGGCTCCGAGCCCACGCTGCCTCCTCCGAACGCGCGGGGACGGGCCCGATTGACCGTGCCCACTCGCACAACGTATTCTGACGGGCGCGTAGTGGGCCTGCGCGTCCTCAGACCGAGCAGGCTCGCGCTCGCACGTGTCGACACCCGGTCAGCTGCTCCTCGTCCGACCTTCGGCATCCGCGACCACGGGCCCGCCGCGCTGCCAGATCGCCCACAAGCCGTTGCCGGAGCCAGAAGCCCATATGACGAGTGCCATGACCGAGGTCGCCCCTGTCCAGCCCGACCAGCCGCATCGGGCGCTGCAGGTTGCGATCAACGACATCGGATCGGCCGAGGATCTCCTCGCCGCGATCGATGCGACCATCAAGTACTTCAACGACGGTGACATCGTCGAAGGCACCATCGTCAAGGTGGACCGGGACGAGGTTCTGCTGGACATCGGCTACAAGACCGAGGGCGTCATCCCGTCCCGGGAACTGTCGATCAAGCATGACATCGACCCCAATGAGGTCGTCAAGGTCGGTGATCATGTCGAGGCCCTGGTTCTCCAGAAGGAGGACAAGGAGGGCCGGCTGATTCTGTCCAAGAAGCGCGCGCAGTACGAGCGCGCCTGGGGCACGATCGAGAAGATCAAGGAAGAGGACGGGATCGTCACCGGCACGGTGATCGAGGTAGTCAAGGGTGGTCTGATCCTCGACATCGGCCTCCGCGGGTTCCTGCCCGCATCTCTGGTCGAGATGCGCCGGGTCCGCGACCTGCAGCCCTACGTCGGGCGCGAGCTCGAAGCCAAGATCATCGAACTGGACAAGAACCGCAACAACGTCGTGCTTTCCCGCCGGTCCTGGCTGGAGCAGACCCAGTCCGAAGTGCGGTCCACCTTCCTGCAGACCCTGCAGAAGACCCAGGTTCGCAAGGGCGTCGTCTCCTCCATCGTCAACTTCGGTGCGTTCGTCGACCTCGGCGGCGTGGACGGCCTGGTGCACGTCAGCGAGCTGTCCTGGAAGCACATCGATCACCCGAGCGAGGTGGTCGAGGTCGGCCAGGAGGTCACCGTCGAGGTACTCGACGTGGACATGGAGCGCGAGCGGGTCTCGCTCTCCCTCAAGGCGACGCAGGAAGACCCGTGGCAGCAGTTCGCCCGGACGCACGCCATCGGGCAGGTCGTACCCGGCAAGGTCACCAAGCTGGTGCCGTTCGGTGCGTTCGTCCGGGTGGACGAGGGCATCGAGGGTCTGGTGCACATCTCGGAACTTGCCGAGCGGCACGTCGAGATTCCCGAGCAGGTCGTCAACGTCAACGACGACATCCTGGTCAAGGTGATCGACATCGACCTGGAGCGGCGGCGGATTTCGCTCTCGCTCAAGCAGGCCAACGAAGGCACCATCGGCGAGGCGCTCTCCGGCGAGTTCGACCCGGCCGCGTACGGCATGGCCGCCCAGTACGACGAGGCGGGCAACTACATCTACCCCGAGGGCTTCGACCCGGAGACCAACGACTGGCTCCCCGGCCATGACGCGCAGCGGGAAGCCTGGGAGCGGCAGTACGCCGAGGCGCAGGCCCGCTACGAGGCGCACCAGCGCCAGGTCGCCGAGGCCCGCAAGTCTGAGGCGGAGGCGAGCGGTTCGACCTCGTACTCCTCCGATGCCCCGGCGGAAAGCGACGGCGGCGGCGCGTTGGCCTCGGACGAGGCGCTGAACGAGTTGCGGCGCAAGCTCACCGGCGAAGGCTGACCAGCCCGGCTTCATGACGACGAGGACCCCGCTTCGGTGGGGTCCTCGTCGTTTCCGCTGGGTCGCGTGCACACTAAGCCGATGTTGCGTGTGGGGCTTACCGGCGGCATCGGCTCGGGCAAGACTGAGGTCACTCGTCGGCTGGCCGAGCGGGGTGCCGAGATCATCGACGCGGACCTGCTGGCCCGCGAGGTGGTGGCCCCAGGGACGCCGGGACTGGCGTCGATCGTCGACGCCTTCGGGTCGGAGGTGCTCGCCCCAGACGGGACTCTCGATCGCGAATACCTCGCCCACCTGGTCTTCCACGACCCGGCCAGGCGCAAGCGCCTGGAAGACATCGTGCACCCCTTGGTCCGGGCCGAGACGGCGCATCGGATGGCCGCGGCCCCGCCGGACTCGATCGTGATCAATGACGTCCCGCTGCTGGTGGAGACCCATCGGGTGCCGCTGTACGAGGTGGTGATCGTGGTCGCCGCCTCGCCGCAGACCCAGCTGGACCGGCTCGTCCGGCTCCGCGGCATGACGCCGGAAGATGCGCAGGCCCGAATTGATGCCCAGATCCCGCTGGCCGACAAGGTTTCGGTCGCCACATACGTGATCGAGAACGATGGCGACCTTGCTGCCCTGGAACCGCAAGTCAATCAGCTGTGGCGGGAACTCCGGCAGCTCGCCGCCGGTCAGTGCTAGCTGCCGGAATGCGGATCGCGGAAATTGTCGTACCCCCGGCATACCGTGTGGGACATGCGACCGGTGACCGATCTCGTCCGCCAAGCTGCCCCGTTTTCCGTGCAGAGCGACTTCGCCCCGGCCGGCGACCAGCCGGCCGCGATCGAGGAGCTGGAGAGGCGGATCCGCGGCGGAGAGACCAATGTCGTGCTGCTCGGCGCCACCGGCACCGGGAAGTCCGCGACCACCGCCTGGCTGGTGGAGCGGGTGCAGCGGCCGACTCTGGTGATGGCGCCGAACAAGACCCTCGCGGCCCAACTGGCGAACGAGTTCAAGGAACTGCTGCCGGACAACGCGGTGGAGTACTTCGTCTCCTACTACGACTACTACCAGCCCGAGGCGTACGTTCCGCAGACCGACACCTACATCGAGAAGGACTCCTCGGTCAACGACGAGGTAGAGCGGCTGCGGCACTCCGCGACCAACTCACTGCTGACCCGCCGAGACGTCATCGTCGTGGCCTCGGTCTCCTGCATCTACGGCCTGGGTACGCCGCAGGAATACGTCGACCGGATGGTGCGGATCGAGGTCGGGGAGCACATCGAGCGCGAGGCGCTGCTCCGGAAGTTCGTCCAGATGCAGTACGCGCGCAACGACACGGCGTTCACCCGCGGGCACTTCCGCGCGCGCGGGGACACCGTGGAGATCTTCCCGGTCTATGAGGAACTCGCCGTCCGGATGGAGATGTTCGGCGATGAGATCGAGCGCATCCAGCTGCTCCATCCGGTCACCGGTGAGATCATCCGAGAGCAGCAGCATGCGTTCGTCTTTCCTGCCTCGCACTACGTCACCGGTCCGGAGCGGATGGAACGGGCCATCTCCGGCATCGAAGCCGAGCTGGAGGATCAGCTCGCCCGGTTCGACAAGCAGGGCAAGTTGCTGGAGGCTCAGCGGCTGCGGATGCGGACCACGTACGACATCGAGATGATGCGCCAGGTCGGGTTCTGCTCCGGCATCGAGAACTACTCGCGGCACATCGACGGCCGAGCGCCGGGCACGGCGCCGAACACGTTGCTCGACTACTTTCCCGATGACTTCCTGCTGGTGATCGACGAGTCGCACGTCACCGTGCCGCAGATCGGCGGGATGTACGAGGGGGACATGAGCCGCAAGCGCACCCTGGTCGACCACGGCTTCCGGCTGCCGTCCGCGATGGACAACCGGCCACTGAAGTTCGAGGAGTTCCTGGAGCGGATCGGCCAGACGGTGTACCTCTCCGCCACGCCCGGCCCGTTCGAGCTGGCCCGCGGCAAAGGAACCGTGGAGCAGATCATCCGCCCCACCGGCTTGATCGACCCGGAGGTCGTCGTGAAGCCGACCAAGGGTCAGATCGATGATCTGGTGCACGAGATCCGTACCCGCTCCGAACGGGACGAGCGCGTGCTGGTCACTACCTTGACCAAGAAGATGGCCGAAGACCTCACCGACTATCTGCTCGAACTGGGCACCCGGGTGCGCTACCTGCATTCGGAAGTGGACACCCTGCGCCGGGTGGAGCTGCTGCGCGAGTTGCGGCTCGGGGAGTACGACGTGCTCGTCGGCATCAACCTGCTGCGGGAGGGGCTCGACCTTCCCGAGGTGTCCCTGGTCTCGATTCTGGACGCGGACAAGGAAGGTTTCCTCCGCTCCGGCACGTCGCTGGTGCAGACCATTGGCCGGGCCGCACGCAACGTCTCCGGTCAGGTGCACATGTACGCCGACACGATCACCCCGTCCATGCGCAAAGCGATCGAGGAGACGAATCGGCGGCGGGCGAAGCAGGTGGCGTACAACACCGAACGCGGCCTGGACCCCCAGCCGTTGCGGAAGAAGATCGCCGACATCCTCGATGACGTCTACCGCGACACCGCCCGGGACGGCGAACTGGTGGGCGGCAGCGGCCGTTCCCAGAGTCGCGGAAAGGCTCCGGTGCCCGGGATGCGCTCGAGGTCCGGCACCGCCGGCCAGCATGCCGCGCAATTGGCCGGCATGCCGCAGGCGGATCTGGCCAACCTCATCCAGCAACTGCAGGACCAGATGCATGCAGCGGCCGCGGACCTGCAGTTCGAACTGGCCGCCCGACTGCGGGATGAGGTCAATGAACTGAAGAAGGAGTTGCGCGGCATGGTGGCGGCCGCCGGCTGAGCCGATTGACAATCGATCCACGAGCCGGTGAGAATGGTTCTCATGACCATTCGGGTGCGGGCACTGGCCGCGCTGCTGGTAATGGCAACATTGGCACTGACCGGCTGTGGAGGCCGCCCCCCCGCCGGGGGCGGAACCGCCGAGTCGCCGGCGGCGCGCCGGGCGAATGGCGGCGTCGAGATCGTCGCCTCCTTCTACCCCCTGCAGTGGGTCGCCGAGCAGGTCGCTGGCCCGAGCGCCCACGTGGCGTCGCTGACCAAGCCGGGTGCCGAGCCGCACGATCTCGAGCTCTCACCGCGGGACGTCGCGCAGGTGGCCGACGCCGACCTCGTGGTGTACCTGAAGGGCTTCCAACCAGCCGTGGACACCGCGGTGGAGCAAGCCGGCGGTGACCGCGGGTTCGACGTCGCGGCGGCTGCCGATCTGCGGACCTTTCCCGCGGGCGTGGCCGGCGGTCCGGATCGCGGCTCGACAGGGGGCACCGATCCGCACTTCTGGCTGGATCCGGTCCGCCTCACCGCCGTGGCCCAAGCCGTCGCCGGGCACCTGGCAGCCGTGGATCCGAGCCGCGCCGACCGCTACCGCAGCAACGCGTCGGCGCTGACGACGCGACTGCACGCGTTGGATCGGGAGTACCGGGCCGGACTCGCGTCGTGTGTCTCCCGGGATCTGGTGACCAGCCACCGCGCGTTTGCCTACCTGGCCCAGCGGTACGGCCTCACCCAGGTCGGTATCACCGGGTTGACCCCGGAGGGTGAGCCGAAAGCCACGGACCTGACGGCGATCGCCGACTACATCACCCGCAACCACGTCCGGACCGTCTACTACGAGACGCTGGTGAGTCCGGACATCGCCCGAACCGTGGCCCGTGAAGCCGGCGTTGTGATCGCACCGCTCGACCCCATCGAAGGGCTGAACCCGCACGCTCCCGATCGCGACTACCTGCAGGTGATGCGCCGCAACCTCGCCACCTTGAGAGCCGGCCAGCCGTGTCCGTAAGTTCACCGGTAGTACGGATGCGCGGGGTCGCCATCGGGTACGGCGACCGCCCCGCCGTCCGCGACGTCGACTTCGCGTTGGACGCGGGTGAAGTGGTGGTGCTGCTGGGGCCCAACGGCGCTGGCAAGTCGACCGTGGTCCGCGGAATGCTGGGCCTGTCCCGCCTGATGGCCGGTGAACTGGAATTGTTCGGCGTACCGGCGGCGGACTTCCGGCAGCGCTATCGGCTGGGGTACGTCCCCCAGCGGCACACCATCGTCGGCGGAGTGCCGTCCACGGTTCGGGAAGTGGTGTCCTCCGGCCGGCTCGCCCGCAAGCGGCTGTTCGCGCCGATGCGCGCGGCGGACCGGGCGGTGGTGGCCGCCGCGATCGACCTGGTGGGGCTGGCGGAGCGCGCCGATGTCAGCGTCGGGAAGCTGTCCGGTGGCCAACAGCGCCGCGTCCTGATCGCCCGCGCGCTCGCCGCCGAGCCCGACATCCTGGTGATGGACGAACCCACCGCCGGCGTGGACGCCGCCAATCAGGAGATCCTCGCCGCGACGCTCGGCCAGTTGGTCGCCGGGGGGAGCACGCTGCTTCTGGTGGCGCACGAGCTGGGTCCGCTGGAACCGTTGATCCAGCGCGTGGTGGTGATGCGGGACGGCCGGGTGGTGTACGACGGGCCACCGCTGCCGGGTGGCGAAGGTGCGTACCACTCCGCCGAGCAGGGCGCGTACCGAACGGTTCACCACCATCCGGATGAGGGCCACTCCGGCTACCTCGGGCTCACTGGGCGCTTGCCGTGAGCAACCTGCTGCACTACTCGTTCATGCAGCGGGCCTTGCTGGCCGCGCTGCTGGTCGGGCTCACCGCCCCCTCCGTGGGGGTCTACATCGTGCAGCGGCGGCTGGCGCTGATCGGGGACGGCATGGGCCACATCGCCCTGGCCGGCGTCGCGGTCGGGGTGTTGACCACCAGCAAGCCGGTACTCACCGCGCTCGCCGCCGCGCTCGCCGGAGCCGTAGGCATCGAGTTCGTGCGGGCCCGCGGGCGTACCAGCGGTGACGTGGCGCTCGCGATCATGTTCTATGGCGGTATCGCCGCCGGTGTGGTGCTCATCAGCCGGGCGCCGGGCGGCACGCCGGCGAACCTCACCAGCTACCTCTTCGGCGCGATCACCACCACGTCGCGCGGGGACCTGGTGGTCTTCGGCGTACTCGCCGTCCTCGTCTTGACGGTGACGGTCGGGTTGGCGCCGCGGCTGTTCGCGGTGAGCAACGACGAGGAGTACGCCCGCGCGTCCGGGCTGCCGGTGCTCGCGATCAACCTGCTGCTCGCCGTCCTCACCGCGGCGACCGTGGTGATCAGCATGCGGGTGGTCGGGCTGCTGCTGATCAGCGCCCTGATGGTGGTGCCGGTGGCGACGGCGCAGCTGATCGTCGGCAGCTTCCGCAGTACCTTAGCGCTCGCCGTGGTTCTCGGCCTGCTGGTTAGCGTCGGTGGAACAGCCACTTCGTACTACGCCGATACCCCTTCGGGCGGCACCATCGTGCTGTTCGCGGTCGGGTTGTTCGCCGCCACGAGCGCGGGTACGTCCGCCCTGCGCGCGCTGCGCCGCGACACCCATGACGAGGCCGAGGATCACCTCCATCGCCACGGCGAGGACTGCGGGCATCCGGGCCTGCCGCACGAGGATCACGTCGACTACGCCCATGACGGGCACCGGCACGCCGCGCACGGGGCCCACTACGACGAACACTGAACCCCTACAGAGTTCCCCCGCGGAGACGGGCCGTCACGTGACGACCCGGAACAGCTCCTCCAGGGAGGTGTCGCCGGAGATGACCTTGGCCAGGCCGTCCTCCCGCAGCGTCTCCATGCCGCCCTCCTGAGCCGCCTTCGCGATGGTGGCCGCGGAGGCCCGCCCGACGGCCAGACGTTCGATCTCCTCACCCACGGTCATCACTTCGTGCAGTGCCAATCGCCCTCGGTAACCGGTATGGGAACACGAGGAGCAGCCCACCGCCCGGTAGATCGTCGGCAGCGGGCGTTCTGCTGGCCAGTGCAGCACCGAGGTGAGCGTCTCGGGGGCGGGTGCGTACGCCTCCTTGCACTTGCGACACAGCCGCCGGGCGAGCCGCTGGGCGAGTACCGCGTCCAGCGCGGAGCCGACCAGGAACGGTTCGATCCCCATTTCCACCAGTCGGGTCACGGCGCTCGGTGCGTCGTTGGTGTGCAGGGTGGAGAGCACGAGGTGGCCGGTGAGCGAGGCCTCGATGGCGATCTGGGCCGTCTCGTGGTCGCGGATCTCCCCGATTAGCACCACATCCGGGTCGGACCGCAGAATCGAGCGCAACGCTCGGGCGAAGGTCAGTCCGGCCCGGGTGTTGACCTGCACCTGGTTGATGCCGGGGAGGCGGTACTCCACCGGGTCTTCCACCGTGATGACGTTCTTCTCCGGCGTCGAGACGATGTTCAGGGTGGCGTACAGCGTGGTGGACTTCCCCGAACCGGTCGGGCCGGTGACCAGGATCATCCCGTACGGCTTGGAGAAGCTTTTCGCGTACCGCTGGTAGTTGCCCTCCCGGAATCCGAGTTGTTCCAGGGGCAGCACGGCAGTGGAGTTGTCCAGCAGCCGCATGACCACCTTCTCCCCCCATACGGTCGGCAGGGTGGCCACCCGAAGGTCCATCTTCTTGCTGGCGGTACTGAGCGAGATCCGCCCGTCCTGGGGGAGCCGCCGCTCGGCGATGTCGATGTCCGCCATGATCTTCAACCGGCTGGTGACGCCGGCCTGAATGGAGCGCGGCGAGCGCATCACTTCATGCAGCACGCCGTCGATCCGGAAGCGAACCCGCAGTTCTCGTTCACCGGGTTCCAGGTGAATGTCCGAGGCGTTGTCCGCGATCGCCTGGTTGATCAGCAGGTTGACGAATCGCACGATCGGGGCGTCCTCGACCACCTCGGTGATGTCCGCCGGACCGGCCGACTCCGCGGCGGAGTCCATCGACGTGGACAGGTCGTCGAGATCGGCGTCGGCTCGATGGAAGCGCTTGATCGCCAGGAGCAGATCGGGCTGGGTCGCCAGGACGATCCGGATGTCGACGCCGGTCATCAACCGTAGGTCGTCGATGGCGAACACGTTGGACGGATCGGCCATGGCGACGACGAGCCGGCCATCCTCGTAGCCGATGGGCAGCAACGTGTGCCGTACGCAGAAGGCGGCGGGCACGCTGGACACCGCCGAGCCGTCCACCGACGCGTCGGCGAGGTCGACGAAGCGAAGCCCGGTGGCGGTGGCCAGCGCGACACCGAGCTGTGCCTCGGACAGGTGCCCGAGGTGGACCAGTGACCGGCCCAGGTCCTCGCCGGTATGCGGTGCGTTGCTCGCTTCGGCGAGCTGCTCAGCGGTCACCACGCGGTCGCTGAGTAGGACCTTCGCGAGTTGCCGCACCGACCTGCCCTTCCGGTTAACCGTTCTCACCCCATTCGGCATGACTTTCCGACCGCTGTAGCTGCGCCGGGAAACCGCTACGCCGTGAGGTGAGACCGGACAGTGCTGATGTTCCCGCCGCGACGCCGAGCCGGGGGCCATTCGGCGCAACGGCATACCGGATATCCGCCGATGAAGTAACCGGGCGGGCTGCACGACAGTTCGCGCTGGATTTCTCGAGGAGGCTCTACATGTACCGGAAATCGATGCCCCGGCTAGCAGCCCTGCTGGCGGTGAGCGCCACCGGCAGCCTGATCGCCATGGCCGGCGGTCCGCCCCCGGCCGCGGCCAGCGCTTCGGCCGGTGATCGCGCGCTGCTGATGCTGCCCGGCGGTACCGGAACCAGCCTCAGCGCCGTGACCGCATCCGTCCGGCGGGCGGGCGGGCACGTGCTGGCCAGCTATCCGGTAGCCGGGTCGGTGCTGGCCGACGTACCGGCCGGCTGGAGTCCGCCGGCGGATGTGCTTCGGGTCTCCGACCGGGCGTTGCACGTATCCGGAACGGTGGGCACCACAGCAGCCTCGACGGTACGGGCGACCCTGGGCGGCAGCTCACCCACCGCGGGCGCCGGACTGACTGTCGCCGTGCTTGACACCGGGGTGGCGAACTCGCCGGATCTGCAGGGACGGCTGACGCACGTCAATGTCACCGCCGGTCCGGCCGGCGACGGCTACGGCCACGGCACGTTCATGGCCGGTCTGATCGCCGGCTCCGGTTTCTCCTCCGACGGCAAGTTCGTCGGGGTCGCCCCGGCAGCCGGCATTCTCGACGTCCAGGTGGCCTCGGCCACCGGTGAAACGTCGCTGAGCCAGGTACTCGCCGGGTTGCAAGCAGTAAGTGACCGGCATGCCGTGGACCCGAGCCTGAGGGTGCTCAATGTGTCGCTGTCTGCCGATTCCCCGGTACCGCCGGCTTTCGATCCGCTCGCCCGCGGCCTGGACGCGCTGTGGAACTCCGGTGTCACCGTGGTGGTCGCGGCCGGCAATGACGGCCCGAAGGTCGGGACCGTCACCTCGCCCGGCGATGACCCGGTGCTGCTGACCGTGGGCTCGCTCAATGAGGCCGGAACGGCCGATCACGGTGATGACAGCGTGTCGGACTTCTCGGCTCGCGGCGTGACCAAGGGCGGACCGGCGAAGCCGGACCTCGTCGCGCCGGGCGCGGCAGTGGTGAGCCTGCGATCGCCGGGAAGCGTGATCGACAGCGGTTACCCGTCGGCCCGGGTCGGTGAGTCGTACTTCCGCGGGAGCGGAACGTCGATGGCCGCTGCGGTGACCTCAGGTGCTGCGGCTGCCCTGTTGACCGCGCGGACCGACCTGACGCCCAACGACGTGAAGGCCCTGCTCACCGGTACGGCGTACCGGGTGTCCAGCTCGGCGCGGGGTGCCGGCAGCGGCGGGCTCGACCTGGCGTCCGCCCTCACCGCGCGGGTTCCAGCCGCCGAGAAGGGCCGGAACACCGACAGCGCCTCACCGGCATGGGGGGCATTCGGTCAGGCGTGGGCATCCGGGAACTGGGAGGCGACCGCCCGAGCCTGGGCGCAGCTGTCGCCGAGCGACCAGCAGTGGGCGGCCCGAGCGTGGGCATCGCGGTGGCGCAGGGTAACGCTGCGGACAGCGTCAACTTCGAGGCACGGGCATGGTCCGCTCGCTCTTGGGCGGCTCAGACTTGGTCCGATGCGGAGTGGCTGGCCCGCGCCTGGTCCGCCCGCGCCTGGTCCGCAGACGACTGGGCCGCTCGCGCGTGGTCAGCGCGGGCTTGGTCCGCTCGGGCTTGGTCCGACGCGGAGTGGTCGTCCTTCCTCTTCTCCGCCAGAGCCTGGTCGGCGCGTGCCTGGTCGGCCCGTGCCTGGTCCGGCGAGCGCTGGGGGAGCTAATTGACCATGAGCCACTCGGACTCCGGACGACCCGACATGGGCCGCCCGGAGTCCGGCCGTGTACGCAGTCCTGGCGTCGTCGTCGCTGCTGTGCTGGCTACCGGCGCGGTCGGGGCCGGCCTCGTACTCGCCTTAACCGGGCGATCGCTCTGTGGCGACGCAGGGATGGACTGGCGGCTCGTCGGAGTGCTGCTGACACTCGCTTGCCTGGCCGAGATTGGCTACGTTCGGGTGCGTCACCACAACAGCACCG
>JBDUDX010000165.1:0-32746 GCA_040002735.1 Frankiaceae bacterium
GCTCATAACCCAGAGGTCGCAGGTTCAAATCCTGCCCCCGCTACGAATTTCAGGCTCGGATTCCCTTGGGGATCCGAGCCTGAAAGCATTTGAGACTTGACCCGGTCATCACAAAGTTCAGCCTTCTGTGACGTCGGCTCCCGGCTCCGGTCGGTGGAAGGGCGGCCCCTGGCGCAGGCGTGGCGACGCGGGCCGCTACAACCCGGCCATGACCACCTTGATGATCGCGGCCCTCTCGCCCGTCACTGCCGCCCCCGTCCACCTTTCGGCAGAGTTCCCGATTGGCCTTCCGTCCGGGCTGACTGAAATCGACGCTGCCCGCATCGCGGCGGCGATCAGCGCCGCCCGGACCGAGTCCACCAGGACCGTCTACGCACACGCTTGGCGGCAGCGGCAGCGGCAGCGGCAGCGGGAGCACTGGTGCGCTGCTCGCGGCCTCGCGCCGCTGCCCGGTGACCGCTGGCGTTGTGCGCCTCCCTGACTGAATGTGCCGAGGGCGGTCGCGCGATGGGCACGCTCGACATGTCCTGCACCGCCATCCCACACGTCCACCGCATTTGCGGTGCCGAGGACCCCGTCGCCGCCGAGGCCGTCCGGCTGGCGCGCCTGGGCTTGCGTCGCACCTGCGCCCACGTGCGGTCGCTGTCGAGCGCGAGGGAGTGGGCGAGGTTCCACGCGAACTGGACGTCCTTGAGGGTGAGCAGGGCGAACAGCACGGCGTCGCTCGGACTAGATGCGAGAGTCGCGATGACCTCGTCGCGGTAGTTCGGCCAGGACGTCCCCGCGGCCTTGTGGAGCCGCGCTGCCGTCGTGGAAGAGGGCCAGCGCCGAAAGACCAGAAGCCGCGCCTCCAACGATTCGTCTGGCCGATGCTCGTCGAGGAGCTTGCACCAGAAGTCCGCCGCCTTGAGCGACTGATGTCCGCGGCCGAAGTCCGTCGCTTGCTTGGCCCAGTCGATCGCGAGATCGATCTCGCCGATCTCGTCGAATGCCTCTGCGGTGTCCTCCAGCCAGGCCGCGACCCTTCCGGTCCTTGGCATGGGTCCGGATGATCGCGTCGATGTCATAGTCAAGGACCGCTAGCCGCTGGGCGTTCCAGTCGAGCGTGAACCACTCATGCGAGTGGGGTGACGTCCAGCGCGCGTCCGCACCTGGCCGCGGGCCGAGGCCAGCCTCGATCTCCTTCAGCCGCGCCTGGTAGGTGGCCATCCCGGACTCGCGGAGGGCGGGGGCATAGGCGTCGGGGTCGAGCCCGAAGTAGTCCACGTCGCCGTCGAACTGGAACTTGATCATCCAGTCGACCAGCTTCCCAGGGGCACCTTTGCCGATGCCGCCACCTTGGGGTGAAGGTCGAGCAAGCGGCGGCACGCATCGCCGATGATGACGCTGGAGTCGTCGGCGCGGGCGATGACCTTGATCGCGCTCGACATGGCTTTGTGGGTACGGCGTAGACCTCGGCCGGATCGGTCGTCGGGATGGCTGATTCGAGGATGTCGACGGCTTCGTGCATGTCGCGTCCGTGGGCGTTGGCGGTACTCCAGCGGTACAGATCCGAGTGTGTGCGGATCAGGGGCAGGACGGCGTCGGCGAGCGCGCTTATTCGACCCCCGGCACTCGGCGTCAGGATCTCGGCGACTTCGTGCTCCCCGTAACGGTCTCGAAGCTCGTCGAGAATCTGCTGCTGACTCCGCAGAGGTGTCACCATGCGCCGCGACATCGCGACAAGTGCTCGGACTCCTACTTCGGGATGGGCAGCAACCGTGTTTGCGGCGAACTCGTGCGGATGGACGATGTCGATCCCGGCATCGCTCAGGATGCGTGAGGTCTTGAATCCTGCTGGAGAGTCATCGGTGACGATGGAGTCTGCCTTCCCGAGGATCGCAGCGTGAGCGACGTGCCCGTCGTCAGGGTCGTTGTGGCCGTAGTCGTATCCACGGTTCTTCGGTTCGTTGATCTCGGCTCCGGGAAGGCCCGCTTCATCTGCTCGAAGAGGTGCTGCCGTCGCTCGTCGTTTCCATCGCGGCCGCGTTTGGCGTCGAGGCGGGCCAGTACGTAGTCCAACTCGAAGAGGATTCCCGAGCCCCAGAGCGGCGCGTAGGCCTCCTCGGTGGCGAGTTGAAGCAGGAAGTCGCGCTGCCGCCCCGGCATGAGAGCACAGGTGTCGAGGACGGCACGGTACACGCGACGAGTTTGTCGGAGCGCGCAGACGTCAGCGCTTGCGCCGTGCCTCGGCCAGAAGCGCCGCGACCTCGTCGGTGTCCGTGTCGTCGTACTCTGCCGAGCTCTCAGTGATGAAGCGATTGCGGCGGTCGCGCAGTTCCTCGCGGTAGGCTAGAACGTCGGCGAGGCGAAGCTTGCGGCGAACGGCTCCCGGCACGTGGGCCGACAGTTCCCCCTCGTCAATGAGCCTGACGACAGTCGGGCGGCTCAGCCCGAGGATCTCAGCTGCCTGCTGCGTCGAGATCTCCTGGTCGCGGGTCAGGATGCTGATCGACTGCCCGTGACTCAGGGCCTGGACGACCTGCTTGAGGATCGCGTGGAGCTGCTCGGTGAGCTCGACACGCTCGTGCTCACCCGCGCCGCTCAGGAAGAAGGCAGGCTCGGGGGAGGTTCCGTGGCGCGCCTCGTGCGCCTCGATGAAGCTCAGTACCTTGGCCAGCTCGTCAGCATCGGTCGGTGCAGGGCTGACGACCTCGGCGGTAGTCGCGCTCATGACTTTCTCCTCGTTCCTTCCGCTTCCGATGACCGTCACAATAGCACCGTTGCGAAAGTTACGAAAGGGATTCAGTCGGCGGTCGGGCTGCTCCCTGGCCATTCGGTTCAACGGACCCTCCGAGCGCCGGGACCTCGTCCCATTCGCAACTGAATTGCCGTCAGCGGTGGGAGTGAAGCTCTGAAGGCCGAGGTTTCGCCGGCACGAGGTCACGGCTGTCCCCATGAGGCCGGCGTACCGGGCGTCGTCCCACCGCCATGGGTGGTCTGGCGAGAGCGGCGGATTGCAAAGGTCCGGGCCGGTCAGTACCAGGGGCATCGTCGGGAGGATGTGACCTCGTGCCGAGCGAGCCATGATGGATCGGGTAACACGGTCGCGCAGCAGTTTGACTTCGACCTCCGTGAACGACTCCTTCATCGTTGCGAAGAGTGAGATCGTCCGCACGCCCTTCTCCCGTAGCCGCCGTTCGACACTTCGAGATTTCTGATGTCCGTCTCGTCGATGCGGTTGGGGCTCTTGACCTCCCCGATGACGGCGAGCCAGTCGTGGTCGGGCACGTATGCAGCGATGTCTGCTTCAAGTTGTCCTTCGCCGAACCGGAGTTTCAGGCCATGGAGGTGGGCGAGTGGCGGCTCCTCAACGTGCCGGAACTGGCCCAGGAGAGAAGCGGTCGCCAATGCAGGGAGGAGTGCTTGAACCTGATCGGGGCGGAGGTGTGCAGCGAGGCGATACCGCCAGGACGGCTTGGTCAGAGCGTGTGAGAGCGACAGCTCGAACTGGTCGCCGCAGAACTCGCACTGCATGCGTGCCGCGAGTTCATCGACTGATGCCCATCGCTCAACGCGACAGTGGCTGCAATGAACCCGGAGGGTGGGAACGAACATTCCCGGGATGCGAGCCTCCTTCTCGAAGTGGGCCACGTCCAACCCGCCTGTCGTAGGGTCAGTCGCGCGTTGGCCCAACGGCGTGGCTCAAGGTGCGGCAGGCTGGCTGACATGACTCTCTGTGAGCACGATGCGGGACACCGGGCGCCAGTTCCGGCCAGACCCGAGCCCGCGGGCAGTCTTGGTGTTCCCGCCGGCAGGCAAGTCTTGGTGACCGGACGGCTCACCCTGGCGATGGTGGCGGCCGCCGTGCTCACGGTGGCGGGCCTGGGCATCGGCCCGGCGAACCCTGCGGGTGCCGCGGCACCGTCCGCGGCGGCAGCCTTTCCCACCCTGCCTACGCTGGAGCAGCAGGTGGGCCAGCTCTTCATGGTCGGCATCAGCAGTTCATCCGGGCCGACTTCGGCGGAGCTGAGCATGCTCCGGTCCTACCGGGTCGGCAACGTGATGCTCGCCGGCCGTAGCACCGCCGGGGTGGCCCGGACCGCCGCCACCAGCGCCGTACTGCGTGGCGTTACCACTCAGGGCAGGATCCGGCCGTTCGTCGCGACTGACCAGGAGGGCGGGCTGGTTCAGGTGCTCCGTGGTCCCGGCTTCTCCGCCATGCCTACCGCGCTCTCACAGGGCGCCCTGCCAATGGACACCCTGCGGTCCGACGCAAGAACCTGGGGCCGCCAACTCGCCGCCGCCGGGGTGAACCTGAATTTGGCGCCGGTGATGGACACCGTGCCGCCGGCTTCGCCGACCAGCAACCAGCCGATCGGCCGGTACTACCGCGAGTTCGGGTACACGCCGGCCGCCGTCGCCGCGTCCGGGACGGCGTTCCTGCACGGCATGCGCGACGCTGGCGTGGGTACCACCCTCAAGCACTTCCCCGGGTTGGGCCGGGCCACCGGCAACACCGACGTCACCGCCGGAGTGACGGATCCGACGACGCGCCACGACGCGTACCTGCAACCGTTCGCGGCGGGCATCGCGGCCGGCACCGCGTTCGTGATGGTCTCTACCGCCACCTACCCGAACATCGACCCGATCCACTTGGCGGCGTTCTCGCCGACCGTGCTGGGCACGGTGCTCCGGGGCGACCTCGGATTTCCCGGCGTGGTGATCTCGGACAGCCTTGGCGACACCGCAGCCGTCCAAGCCTTCTCCCCGGCAGCCAGGGCGCTGGCGTTCTTCGGCGCGGGCGGCGACATGTTGCTTACCGGCAACGCCTCCCAGACGCCGTCCATGATCTCTGCCGTGATCGCCGCCGCGAGGGCCAACCCGGCTTTCGCGGCTCGGATCCAGGCGGCGGTCACCCGCGTGCTGGCGGCGAAGACGGCTGCCGGCCTGAGCCCACGGACGACTGGGGACTTCACCGGCGATGGCGTGGCCGACGCCACGGTCTTTCGCCCTGCGACCGGCACCTGGTGGGTCCGCGGCGGGCCGGCCCCCGTGCAGTGGGGGCACGCCGCGGACGTGCCGTTGAGCGCCGATTTCACCGGCGACGGCCGGGCGGACGTCGCCGTGTTCCGTCCCTCGACCCGTACCTGGTATATCCGTGGCGTCGCTCCGGTGCAGTGGGGACTACCGGGGGCCCAGCCGTTGAGCGCCGATTTCACCGGCGACGGCCGGGCGGACTTCGCCGTCTACCGCCCCTCCACCGGTACCTGGTGGATTCGCGGCGTCTCAGCCGTGCAGTACGGCCAACCGGGGGACGTACCGCTGCAAGGCGACTTCACCGGCGACGGCCGGGCGGACGTCGCCGTGTTCCGGCCGTCGTCCGGGACCTGGTACCTCCGTGGCGGGCACGCCACAGCCTGGGGTACGGCTACCGACATCCCGATCCCGGCCGACCTCACGGGTGATGGCCGAGCGGATATTGCCGTCTTCCGGCCTTCCACCGGTGTCTGGTGGGTACGGGGCCTGCGGACGTTCGTGTTCGGTCACACCGGCGACGTTCCGCTTCCGTAGTGGTGGGCCGCGGAAGATCTGGCGGATCGCCCTGGTCGTGTACCCCTGTGGACGACGCCCGTTACCGCCCGTAGAGCTGGCTCCCACATGGAGATCCTTTGCGGCGCTCCGTGTCTCCCTCAGAAGCCGCCCCTCGGCAGGCGGCCGCGGGCGTCGTCCTGGGCTTTACTGTGCCCGGCGGAATAGATAAGTGCATCCGGCGGAAAGCCTGACTTAACCGCTTGGAACCCCTATTTAAGGAGTGCGATCAAGGCATTGCGACTGAGCGTGCCTGTCTTGCGACGCAGATGGCTCAGATGACTCTCCACCGTCTTGGGGGAGAGGACGAGCCGGTCGGCGATCTCCGTTTTGGTCAGGCCCTCACCGGCCAGGGCGAGTACGTCCATCTCGCGCCGGGTGATGCCATAACCAGCCAGCTGCGCCGGCACCGCGGAGTCGCCGCGACCGTTGCGCCGGATCGGCACTCCGGCCTGTGCGAACACGGCGCGACAGCGGGTCACCAGTTCGTTGTCGCCGCGAGACTGGAACACCACCCAAGCCTCGTGGGCCCACCGCACCGGTTCCCCCCAGCCGTCGGTGACGGCGTCGGAGGCCACCAGCAGCCGGATTCGATGCTGCCACCAGGGCAACGCCGACATTGGGGCGTCGGCCGCGGCGAAAGCCCGTTCCGCGGCTGCCTGGTCTCCCCGCCGCCCGGCGGCTACCGCCTCGGCGTAGCCCAACAGCGCGCGGTTCTCCCAATTCACGATGGAGCGTGCGGCTTCGGCGCGGGCGGCGGCACCGTCCCGATCCTGCACCGTGCGAACCAGTGCCCACAGGCCCCGGGTGGGGGCCGGAGTCGTACTCGCGCTCCGCCGCAGATAGCCCACCGCGATGTCCAGGCACATTGCCAGCGCGTCGAGGTCGTCGGCCAGTAGGGCGACGTGTGCGCGTGCGGCACCCCAGATGCCGGCGTTGACGTCGAGGTCCTCGGGCGCCATCGCCAGGGCTTCAGTGATGCACCGTTCCATCGCCTCGGTGTCGCGACGGTGCGCGGACACGGTGGCACAAAAGAACAGCGCGGTGGCGTGCAGCAGATCCATCCGTAAGCCTTGAGCAATCCGAGCGCAGCGCTCCGCGTAGGACATCGCCTCTTCCGGATCGCGATGCAGGAGCGCCGCCGCGATCTGTACGTCCACGGTCGCGGTGAGCGCGAGCAGTCCGGCCTCCACCGCGAGGGCGCGGGTCGCCAGCAGCTGGTCGATACTTCCGTCGATGAGCAGGCAGATGGTGCCCAGTTCCTGCAAGGCGCGCATCCGTTCGACCGGAAGAGAATGGGTGCGGGCCAACTTCTCGGCTTCGGCGAAGGCCGCCTCGGCTTCTGCCAGGTCGGTCAGCCGAGCAGCCCGTCCCCGTACCTGCAACGCGTCGCAGGCCACGGACCAGAGTTCGGATTCGCGAGCCGCGAGGAGCGCCCGGTCAGCGATGTCACGGGCCGTATTGGGATCACCGAGGCTGTACGCGATCCGAGCGCCGACCACGCTGGCCCGCGGCGATTCCTCAGCGAGTGCGGACAAGTGATGGACCGCAACAGTCGGCCGCCCGGCTTCGGCGGCAACTTCGGCCAAGGTCAGCCGGGCAGACTCTGCACCGACAGCCAGCAGGGCGTTGCCGAGGGACAGCGCGCGATCGACATCCCCGGTGGTAGCGAGTACCTCGAGCAGCTCACACTCTGCCCGGCGCCGCAATTCCGCGTCCGGGTCAGCGAGCCGCACCGCTTGACCGAGCAGGAGGTCGGCGGTATGCAGGGCCGCCCGCGCTCGGGCCTGGACCGCAGCCCGCAGGAAATAGCCGGCGGCCCGGACGTTCTCCCCGGTGACGGCCCATAGTTCGGCCGCGAGCTCGTAGGACTCCGGCTCGACGCGTTCTACCGCCTCGGCCGCGGCCCGGGCCAATGCGACCTGCTCCGGCGGTAACAACTGAGCCCGCACGGCGTCCCGGGTCAGGACGTGCCGGAACCGGAAACTGTCGGCTTCCGAGGCCAGCGCCAGGCCACTGTCCACCACCGTACGAAGTGCGGACAGCACCGCCGGTTCGGATACTCCGGTCATCGCAGGTAGCAGGCGCCAGTTGAACCGACGGCCCAGGACCGCGGCTGCCTCCACCACCCGCCGGCTTGCGGGATCGAGCGCCTGCAGCCGCTGTCGAACGGTGGCCGCGAAGGTTCGGGGCACGTTCGGCGTGAGGGGTCCCACCAATCGACCGGAGGAATCCAAGGCGCCGACCGCGGACAACCCGCTGAGCAACTCCTCGACGAGGAAGGGGATCCCGTCGGCGTGTTCGACGATGAAGTCCACGAGCTCATCCGGCGGCGGGCTACCAACGCAGCACTCGATAATGTCCCGGACCTGCGCCGGGGGAAGTCCCTCGAGGGTCACTACCGGCGCGGAACAGGAGACGAGGTCCAGCAGTTGCGCTGGTGCCTCGGACTCGCTTCGAGCGGTCAACAGCAGAAACAGCGGGACGTCACCGGCGGCATGCGTGAGGTAGGTCAGTATGTCCAGGCTGTCCGGGTCAGCCCAGTGGGTGTCCTCCAGGACGAGCACGGTGCCGCGGGGTCCCGCGAGAGCCGCCATCATCCGTAGGACGGCCTCACCGAGGACCACCCGTCCGCCGATCGAACTGCGAGCGGTGGCCAATTCGGGAAGCAGATTTCCCAGCGCGGGGAGGTAGGCAAGTAACGCCGGGTCTTCGGGCATCGGCCGGTCCCGAAGGCCGCCGGCGAGCGCTTCCGTCAACCCCCTATAGGCGTCACCACCAGGAAGGGAACGCCCCATGAGTACCGTGCTGCCGGATTCGGCGGCCCGCTCGGCTACTTCCCGGACTAATCGGGACTTTCCGACTCCGGCCTCGCCGGTGACCAGCCCCAGGCGGCTGCGGGAAGACGACGTCACCGCCTGGTGAAGTGCCTCCTCCAGAAACTCCAATTCGGCGGCGCGACCGATAAGGAGTTCCGAACACGCCCGCCAGGTCACCGGCTCAGTATGTTATGGGACGTTCGGCTCTGCGCCGGTCTGTTGTTGGTTACGGCAGTAATCGTCCCGCACCGTGTTCTGGGCGGCGGTCGCCGGCATCGCCAGGTAGATGGTGAGGGCGGACTGCCAGGCGGCCCGTTCGATCCGCATCGCTACCGCGTGAAACGCCGTCGCATCCGCGGCCGTGAGCAGGTCATGAGCGTCCTGCCACGCTTGCTCGCGCCAGGTGGCGATGGCATCCACGAGTGTCTCGCCCATACCCGGCACGTTCTCCTGGGGACCCATCGTGGGGTCGAAGCGCCGGGCGAGTTCCACCGACGCGGTGGGATATACCTCCTTCAGCATGTCATTGATCTTAAAGTGGTCGGCGTGGCTGCCTTGGGCGATCCGCCACAAGGCGAACGGCAGGTCTCGTTTGATGTGACTCACCATGCCGAGGAAGGCGTCGCCGGAGCCGGTCACCTTCTTGGCGTCGGCGGCCGCGAACGCCAGGCGCCAGACCGGCGGCACCGATTGCGACGAGCCCGCGTACCACCGGTTAAACGCCTTGGTCTCCAAGACCGCGAAATCCGTGTCCTCCCGATTCACCGTCGGCGCGCTGATGAAGTAGCCGGGCGTCGCGGCGTCGATCCGGTACCGCTCGGTGACCCTGAGGTACAGCAGGGAGAACACCGCGCTGTGGTGGCAGGCCCTCGCCAGCGGGTTGAAGCGCTGGTACATCCCGTTGATCGTGGTGTCGACACAGGAGATCGCCCCGCGCTTGCAGGCGTCGGGCGTATCGGCGAGGCCGTAGGAAGCCCACAGCTTGCGGTCGCTGGGAAGTAGGGCGGCGGTGGCCCGTGGAATTGGTCCTACCGCGGATTCCAGGCCGCTGCTGGCGAATGCCGGGCCGGTGCCGGCGGATGCGGCCAGAACGGCCGTGGTTGCCATCGCGGCACATCCGGCCGCGATCCGGCCGGTACGGTCACTGCCAAGGGACATGACTACTCCTCGCGCGCAGATGCAACTGCCCGGGCCTTACGGCCGACTACCCCTTTGGGGTTATCGCACACCGATTATCCACACCGGTTATCTCACACCGATGTGCGCAAGTCTTCAGGACTCGGGCAGTCCCAGCGGCACAGGCTGGTCGGTCGCCCGGCGACCGACCAGCCGCCAAGTGACGACCAGCCCGTCCCCCATCCGGCAGGCCTGTACCCGGTAGGCGCCGTGATTGAGGTGTCCGTCGTCGTAGGGCCGGTAGTCCAGCGAATCTACCGACAACGGCTCGCCGGTGCGCACCACGTTCACGTAGGACAGGAACATCGGGCTGCCGCGTAGTGCCGGGAAGAGGTGCAGAAGTTGGCGGCCGATAAGGTGCTCGGCCTGTTGCCCGGTGACGTCCTCGATGGCCGGGTTCGCATGGTGGATGAAGAAGTCGACGATGTTGCCCTCGGCGTCCCGGATCGCGGTGTAGAGCGCTACCGCGTCGAGCATGGTGTCCAGCGCACGGCGGAACCGGCGGGCCGACTCGCGGGCGGTCTCCTCCGCTGCTCGGCGCCGGGAAATGTCGACGAAGGAGGCGACCGCTGCGTGCGGAACGGCGGTATCTGCTTTACGCATCGGTCGGACGCTCGCCAGCAGGGTGGCCGACGTGCCGTCCGGCCGCATGACCGACACGTCCACCGCTGAGACCGGTCGGCCGATTGCCAAGGCGGCGGAGATGGGATCTTCCCGCCGGGCATGGCGGCTGTCCCCGGAAAGTCCCAGGCTGGAGACGTGGCGGCCGACCAGCTGTGAGGTGGGATAGCCGAAGAGCTGAGTTGCGCTGAAATTGGCCGACTGCACGATGCCGGCAGCGTCGGTGACGAGTACTCCTTCTTCCAGCGCGTCCAGGAGCAGGTCGACGTAGTCATCTCCGGAGCCGGACGTGGGCGGGCGAGGGTCCGGGTCCGTTGGCGAGGTCGGCGGGGGGTGCTGCTCCGTGCGGCCGCACAGCCGCAGCAGGGCGGTCACGATCTCCTCGTCCGGCGCCGCCTTCTCCAGGAACAGGTCGGCACCGGCCTCCACGGCAACGGCGCCCATCCGGTCCTCGCTGTATCCCGAAAGAACGGCAATCTTGACCAAGGGAGCCACCCTGCGGATGGCGGGGATCGCCTCGAGGCCGTCCATCCGCGGCATGGCGATGTCCAGCAGTACCACGTCCGGCTGCTCTCGCTCAGCTACCCGTACTGCTTCCAGGCCGTCAGCGGCGGTGCCGACCACCTGCAAGGCGGGATGGTCCTCCAGGGTCAGCTGCATGAGCAGCCGGAAAGACGAGGAGTCATCGGCCAGCAGCAGCCGCAGCGGCCTGCTGGCGGCGCGGAGCACGTCAGCACCTCCCACACCAGGTGACGATGCCTCGGAATGATGCCACCAAAGGCAGGCCGTTGTCGCCACCTTCAGCGAACCGAGGGTAGCGCGCGTGGGGGCTTGGAGATCCCGTCAGGGCGGTGCAACTCACACCACACCCACTTGCCGGGAGGCTGGACCTCGATTCCCCACGCGGCGGCCATGGCTTCCAGCAATGCCAGCCCGCGTCCGCTCTCCGCCCAGGTGCCGGCAATCAGCGGGTGCGGCTCGGCGAGGGAGGAATCAGCCACCGAGATCCGGACCCGATCGCCATCGAAGGAGATGTCCAGGTACACCGGAGGCGGGCCGTGGCGCAGCGCGTTGGTGACCAATTCGCTGACCACCAGCTCCGCGTCGCTGCTGAGGTCGGGGCGCACCCGCCAGTCCGCGAGACAGTCCTGTACGAACCGACGGGCCGTCGGCACGATCTCCGGTTTGGCGGACAGCGAGAGGACGGCGTGCTTTCCTGCCCATCCCGGATCGGCCATGCGAAGCCCATACCCGCGAAATCGCAGCAGGCTCCCTGTTCGCGCAACTGTTACCTCGCGGCCAGGGTGGAAAGCGCGACATCGTGCAGGATTCCGTTGCTGGCCACCGCACTGCCACCACCCGGCCCGGGCCGACCGGCGAGGTCGGTGAAAGTGCCGCCGGCCTCGGTGACCAGCACGTCGAGCGCAGCCAGGTCCCACAGCGAAACCTCCGGCTCGCAGGAGATGTCGACCGCACCTTCGGCGACCAGGACATGGGACCAGAAGTCGCCGTAGGCCCTGGTACGCCAGACCGAGCCGGCCAGGTCGAGCAGACCATGGGCACGTCCGACGTCGGCCCAACCGCCCAAGCCGGAGTAAGACAGCGAGGCGTCCGCCAGCCGGGCCACTGCGGAGACCCGCAGCCGCCTCGGTTCCGCCCGCGTGCGGCCCACGTCGGTGCTCAGCCAGGCTCCGGTGCCGGTGGCCGCCCACCAACGGCGGCCGAGCGCGGGCGCGGAGATGACTCCGACGGCGGTTCGGCCGTCGACCTGCAGCGCGATCAGGGTCGCCCAGACCGGCACGCCGCGGACGAAGTTCTTCGTGCCGTCGATCGGATCGATCACCCAGCGGCGGGTGGCTCCCCCCGAGCCGTCCTCCCCGTACTCCTCGCCCAGGATCGCGTCGCTCGGTCGAGCGGTGGCCAAGGTACGTCGCAGTGCGGCTTCGACGTTGCGGTCGGCATCGGTCACCGGTGTGAGGTCGGGTTTCGTCTCGATGTGCAAGTCGGCGGCGGTGAACCGCGCCGTGGTGATGAGATCGGCCTCCGCGGCCAACGCGAGCGCCAGGCCGAGGTCCGCGGAATGCTCGCTGTCGATGCTCACGCAACATCCGGATCACTGCGGGCGGTCAGCAGCAGGCGCAGCGAAGCCAGCCGTTCGGGGGCCGCACCGGTGCTGGCCACCCACTCGTCCAGCGCGCAATCCTCGCCGAGGTGGCGGCAGTCCCGGGGGCAGGCGGCGGCCCCCGGCGCGAGGTCCGGGAAGGCGGCGAGCACCCGGTCGGTGGATACGTGCCCCAGACCGAACGCCCGGACCCCCGGTGTGTCCACCACCCAGCCGCCGTCCGGCAACGGCAGGGCTACCGCCGAGGAGGAGGTATGGCGGCCGCGGCCGGTCACCGCGTTCACCGCTCCGGTCTCGCGGACCGCGGCCGGTACCAGCGCGTTCACCAACGTCGACTTGCCTACCCCGGAGTGCCCGACGAGGACGGTGACCAGCCCACGGAGGCGGGCCCGAACGGTATCCACGGCATCGGCATCCAGGCCCGCCTCGGCTCGCCGGGTAACGACGACCGGCAGGTCCAGGCCACGGTAGCGGGCGAGCAGATCCTCCGGCCCAGCGAGGTCGGCCTTGGTGAGGCAGAGCAGCGGAACGATCCCGGCGTCGTAGGCGGCAACCAGACAGCGGTCGATCAGACCGGTCCGCGGCGGCGGATCGGCGAGCGCGGTGACCACCAGCAGCTGGTCCGCGTTGGCCACGATCGGTCGTTCGATCGGGTCGGCGTCGTCCGGCGTACGCCGTAACACCGTGCGCCGCGGCTCCACCCGCACGATCCGGGCCAACGTGCCGAGGGTGCCCGAGGAGTCGCCCACCAGCCCCACCCGGTCACCGACCGCGAGGGAGCGGCGACCCAGTTCGCGGGCCTTCATCGCCGTCACCGCGCTGCCACCGGCCGACCCCGGGGCCAGCAGCTGTACCTGGAACCGACCGCGGTCGATCGCGATGACGACGCCACGGACGGCGTCGTGATGGCCGGGTCGCTGCCGGGTCCGCGGCCGGCTGCCCCGCCCCGGCCGGGTCCGGACATCGTCTTCGTCGAGGTCGCGCGCCATCAGCCGGCGCTCACCCCGCCAACAACTCCGACCACAGCGCGGCGAAACCCGGCAACGTTTTGTTGGTGGTGGCCACGTTCTGCACCGCAATCCCGGGCACAGCGAGGCCGAGCACGGCTGCCGCCATCGCGAGCCGGTGATCGTCATAGGTGGCGAAGACCCCGCCGTGCAGCCGGCGCGGGATGATCTCCAACCCGTCTGCCGTCTCGGTCACCGAACCTCCCAGTCGGCTGATCTCGTTGGCCAGCGCGGCAAGGCGGTCGGTCTCCTGGCCACGCATGTGCCCCACCCCGCGGAATCGACTGGGGCTCGCCGCCAAGGCCCCGAGCGCGGCCAGGACCGGTACCAGCTCACTGACATCGGTGAGGTCGCCATCCAAACCCACGATCGTGCCCTGTCCCCGGATGGTGAGCCCGCCGGCGTCCAGGGTGCAGGCCGCGCCCATTTGGGCGAGCAGTTCCGGAAGCGCGCCGCCCGGCTGGTCGGAGGTCGCCGGCCAGCCGGGCACGGTCACCTGGCCGCCGGTGACCAGCGCAGCCGCCAGGAAGGGTGCGGCGCTGGACAGATCCGGCTCCACGTCGAGCACTCCGGCCCGCAGCCGGCCGGGTTCGACGGTCCAGGTGTCCGGCGCGCTGTCCTCGACCTGCGCGCCGACCGTCCGCAGCATCCGCACGCTCATGGCCAGATGCCCCCGGCTCGGCACCCGCGGGCCGTGGTGGCGGACGCGTACCCCGGCCTGGTACGCCGGGGCCGCGAGCAGCAAACCGCTCACCAGTTGGGAGGACTGCGAGGCATCCACCGTGACCGAGCCGCCGGGAACCACGCCCCGGCCGCGGACCACCAGGGGCAGCCCGTCGTGCGCGTTGGTGTCAATGTGCACGCCGAGCTCGCGCAGTGCGGTGATCAGCGGCCCGAGGGGGCGGCCGCGCATCCGCTCGTCGCCGTCGAAGCGGATGTCGCCGTCGGCCAGCCCGGCCAGCGGCGGTAGAAAGCGGGCCACCGTGCCGGCGTTGCCGACGTCCACCGTCGGCGCGCCTGGCCGTAGTGGCGGCTGGCCCCCGCACACCCGGTAGCTGCCGTCGGGTTCGGCGGAGACCGACACCCCGAGGCACCGAAGTCCGGCCGCCATCAGTTCGGTGTCCCGGCTGCGCAGCGGTCGGCGGATCACCGATTCGCCGTCGCAGATCGCCGCCAGCACGAGCGCCCGATTGGTCATCGACTTGGATCCGGGTATCCGTACCTCGCCGCTCACCGGCCGCTGGGCGAGCGGCGCGGGCCACGGGTCCGGCTCGGTCGCCACAGTGCTCCCGTCGAGAGGCGAATCGGCGGTTGCCAGGTTAGCGACCGGACGGGCGGACCGGAGCGCAGGAGTTGTCGAACGGTGCATCAGACCGGTAGACACTCGATCAGACCGACTAACTCCCAAGGATAGGTGTGCTCGTGGATCTGACCGTGGCCCGGCAACGTCTGGAAGAGTTGCGCGATGACCTGGATCGCTCGGCGTCCACGTTGGAGGGCGAGGGTGCCGGTACCGGCTCGGAACTGAGCTCGATGGATCAGCACCCGGCCGACGCCGCCACCGACCTGCAGGACGCCGATCGCCAAGGTGCCGCGCTGGACACGCTCAGCGATCAACGCGCTCAGGTGGAAGCGGCCCTGGCCCGCCTCGATGAGGGTACGTACGGCGTCTGCGTGGACTGTGGAAAGCCGGTTTCGGACGAGCGCCTGGACGCGCGGCCCGAGGCGGCCCGCTGCATGGAGTGCCAGACCCGGGAAGAGGAGGCCGGCGGCGGCTAGGTCGCGGTCGGGAATCGGCCCGCGCGACGCCGTGTTTCTTTCAACGTGACCGGCCTTCGCGCACCATCCACAGGGCGACGGCGCCAGCGTCGCGGTTCCTCCCCCATCGAGGTTCGACGCCGGCCTAAGGCTGCGCCGGGCGTATTCTCGGTCGCCTCCGGCGGTTTTTCTCCGTCGGTGGGACGAGGGGAGGTGGGAGCGGTCGCGGAAACCCTAGAGCAGCGCACTGAACGATTCGAACGTACTGCCCTGCCATTTCTGGATCAGCTCTACTCCGCCGCACTGCGCATGACGCGCAACCCAGCGGACGCCGAGGATCTGGTACAAGACACGTTCGTCAAGGCGTTTGCCGCCTTCCACCAGTTCCAGGAAGGTACGAATCTCAAAGCCTGGCTGTATCGCATCTTGACGAATACGTTCATCAACTCCTATCGCAAGAAGCAACGCGAGCCGCTGCAGGCTGACACGGACAACGTCGAGGACTGGCAGCTCGCTCGGGCGGAGTCGCACACCTCCAGCGGGCTGCGTTCGGCGGAGACAGAGGCGCTGGACCACCTGCCGGACGGCGACATCAAGACCGCGCTGCAGGAACTGCCGGACGACTTCCGAATGGCGGTCTATCTCGCCGATGTCGAAGGCTTCGCGTACAAGGAAATCGCCGACATCATGGGCACCCCGATCGGCACCGTGATGTCTCGGCTGCACCGCGGGCGGCGGGCGTTGCGGGCGAAGCTGGAGGAGTACGCGCTGGAGCGCGGCTTCATCCGTCCCGACTCGCTGGAACCCCCGCCGGAGGTCATCGCAGCGGCGGTGGGCGAGCCGGCATGAGCTGCGGCACGCCGCACGCCACCGATTGCCGCGAGGTGATCGAGAAGGTGTACATCTACCTCGACGGCGAGGCGCAGGAGCACGACCGGTCGAAGATTCGTCAGCACCTCGAGGAGTGCGGCCCCTGCCTTCGGCAGTACGGCCTGGAGCAGGAAATCAAGGCGCTCGTGGGCCGCTGCTGCGGCGGTGAGCCGGCGCCGGTGGGGCTACGTGACCGGCTCATCGTCCGGCTGCGCGAGGTACGTATCGAGA
The DNA here is from genome assembly GCA_040002735.1 of Frankiaceae bacterium. Taxonomy (GTDB): domain Bacteria; phylum Actinomycetota; class Actinomycetes; order JADGOV01; family JADGOV01; genus JADGOV01. The sequence continues at coordinate 16,176 of JBDUDX010000165.1, forward strand.
TCGGTACCGTCGATCTGGGGTCCGCGGAGTTCCGGGCCGACTAGGGCTGTTGTTGGTACCGGGCCGACCGGCCCTGGAGGACCAGCCGGCCTGCCGTCACGTGTCAGGCGTTGGGCTTCTTGCCGTGATTGGCCTTGTTCTTGGCCCGGGCCTTGCGCTTGCGTGAGCGTTTCGCCATGGTCGATCCTTCCGTGCGTCGCGGGTGCGGTTGAGGTCCAGTGTCGCAGTTCTCGGGAAGCCCCCGGAGTTGTGCGCTCGACAGCGGGGCGCGGCACACTGCGCAGCCCCGGCCGGTAGGGCCTCGGCGCCCGGCGCATGCCGGCCACCACCAGCACCGCCAAGCCCAGCGCCACCGCAACATCGCCGGGGCTTGCCACCTCCGGCCGGACCGGCAACCGCACCGTCAGCACGTCGCCGAAGGCGGCGAACCGGGTGTCCGCATCAGCCACTTGATGCCGCGGGTCAGCTCCGGCCAGGATCGGGGAGAGGTCGACGCCGGCTGATACTGCCGCGGGGCGGGACACCGGCATTGCGCCGTTGGCGGCGACGACGACGGCGTTGAGGAGCAAGCCGCCGGCGATCAACAGGATGCCCGGCAGCCGGCGGTTACGGGCCAGAAAGGCTGACGCCAGGGCGGCGGAGACGACGAGACCGGCGGCGTAGACCCGGCCGGTCAGCACCGAACCCACGAGTTGTGCGGCAGCGGCCGCGAGGAGCAGTCGCCAGCCCCGGAACCGAACGGCCGCCAACCGGGTCAGTCGCCCACCGAGCAGCCAGCCGACGCTCACCCCAGCCACCAGCGACACCACGATCAACCCCACGATCGCTAGTCTCGCCTGCCAGGAATCGGAATGGAGGCAGGCGCGATGTTCGAGTCGGTACTGGTCGCGAACCGCGGCGAGATCGCCCGACGGGTGATTCGTACCGCCCAGCGGATGGGCCTGCGAGCGATCGCCGTGTACTCCGAAGCGGATGAGTACCTGCCCTACGTCTCCGAGGCGGACGAGTCCGTGCTGCTCGGGCCACCGCCACCGGCCCGGTCCTACCTCGACATCGACGCCGTACTGGAAGCGGCGAAGCAGACCAGCGCGCAGGCGATCCACCCCGGGTACGGCTTTCTCGCCGAGAGCGCGCCGTTCGCGCGGCGGGTGCTCGACGCCGGACTGGTCTGGGTCGGCCCGGAGCCGGACGCGATCGAGCGCCTCGGCGACAAGATCAACGCGCGGAACCTGATGGCCGCCGCCGGTGTGCCGGTAGCTCCGGGCACGGCTGAGCCGGTGACCGACGCCGCCGCCGCGGTGGCCGCGGGCCGGTTGCTGGGATACCCGCTGATGGTCAAGGCTGCGGCCGGCGGCGGCGGCATCGGGATGGGCGTCGCCACCGATGAGGCGGAACTGAGGACCGCGTACGACACCGCGCGCAGCCGCGCCGAACGCTTCTTCGGCGATCAGGCGATTCTGCTGGAGCGCTACGTCCGCGCCGCCCGACATGTCGAGGTGCAAATCCTCGGCCTCGCCGATGGTCGGGTGGTGGCGCTGGGGGAGCGGGATTGCTCGGTGCAGCGACGGCACCAGAAGGTCGCTGAGGAGACACCGTCGCCGGGTCTCTCACCGGACCTTCGGATCCGGATGCTGGCCGCGGCGGTGCTAGCCGGCGAGGCGGTGGGGTACCGCAACGCCGGCACCGTGGAGTGCCTGGTGGATCCGGCGGCGCAGGACTTCGTCTTCCTGGAGATGAACACCCGGTTGCAGGTGGAGCATCCGATCACCGAGCTGGTCACCGGCATCGACCTGGTCGAACAACAGCTGCTCATCGCCGGTGGCCGGCCGCCCAGCTTCACCGACGTGACCCCTCGGGGACATGCGCTGGAGCTGCGGATCTACGCCGAAGACCCCCGGCGTTTTCTCCCGTCACCGGGGACGATTCGACAGTGGGTGGAACCGACCGGCGACGGCGTTCGGGTGGACGCCGGGTACGCCGTGGGGACCACGATCACCCCGCACTACGATCCGCTGCTCGCCAAGCTGTGCACCTGGGGAGCGGATCGGGAGCACGCGCTGGCCCGAGCCCGGGAGGCTGTAGCCGCGTTCGGTATCGCCGGTCCGAAGACCAACCTGCCGTTCTTCGCCGAGTTGCTGGCGGACCCGGCCTTCCTCTCCGGCGAGTACGACACGGGCCTGGTGGATCGGATGCGCGCTTGATCGCCTCTGCTCGTGGTTATATGCCCCAGCGGCCGCCGACTTCCGCCGGCCGCGGAGGAAGGAGCCGGCGTGGCTGAGGAAGTCGTCGCGGAGATGGTCGCCAACGTGTGGAAGATCGTCGTCGCCGTGGGCGATTCGGTGAGTGACGGCGACACGCTGGTCATCCTGGAATCCATGAAGATGGAGATCCCGGTGATCGCCGAGCGGGACGGCCGGGTGACCGAGTTGCGGGTCGCCGAGGGCGACGTCGTCCAGGAGGGGGACGTCATCGCGGTGATCGGCTGACGGCTCAGGCTCACGGCTCACGGCGCCTCAAGGCGTCCCGGATTCGGCCGACACTGCGAAGGTGACCTCCGAGCCGTCCGCGCTACCGCTGAGCATCGAGCCGTTGCTACGGGCGCTGGTCGAGTCTGGCGGCTCGGACCTGCACTGCAAGACCGGCTCACCGCCCCGGGTACGGGTGGACGGCCGGCTGCGTCGGTTGGATATGCGGGAGTTGACCTCCGCCGACACCGAGGCGATGGTCCGCCAGGTGCTCCGCGCGGACCTCGTGGCGGAGTTCGACCGGGCGAACGAGGCCGACTTCGCGTACTCCGCCCCGGGCGTCGGGCGGTTCCGGGTGAACGCCTTCCGGGCTCGCAGTTCGGTCGGACTCGTCTTCCGCAAGGTGAGTGTCGGCGCGGCGTCGCTCGCCGAGCTGAACCTGCCCAAGACCCTCGAAGGGTTGGCGTTGGAGCCTCGCGGGCTGGTGCTGGTCACCGGACCGACCGGTTCAGGCAAGACAACCACCTTGGCGGCCATGCTCGACCACATCAACGCCACCCGCGAGTGCCACATCATGACCATCGAAGACCCGATCGAGGTCTTGCACTTCGACAAGCTCGCGATGGTGAACCAGCGTGAGGTACGGGTCGACACCGAAAACTTCGGTACCGCGCTGCGGGCCGCGATGCGCCAGGACCCGGACGTCATCCTGATCGGTGAGATGCGCGACGCGGAGACCGTACGCGCCGCTCTCTCCGCGGCCGAGACGGGCCACTTCGTGGTCTCCACGCTGCACACCACTGACGCGGCCGAGACCGTGAACCGCGTGATCGACTTCTTTCCGCCGCACGAGCAGAAGCAGACCCGGCTGTCCCTCGCCGGTGCGCTCAAGGGCATCATTTGCCAACGGCTGGTTCCCAAGGGCGACGGCGTCGGCCGTACCGTCGCGTTGGAGATTTGTATCAACACCGGCCGGGTCGCCGACGCGATCAGTGATCCGGCGAAGACTGCCACGCTCACCGCGCTGATCGCCGACGGGAGCTACTACGGCATGCAGACCTTCGACCAGCACCTCGTGGCGCTCTTCTCCCACGGGGAGATCACCCTGGACACCGCCCTCGCGGTGGCCTCCAACCCGCACGATCTCACCATCCAGCTGCGTTCGCTCGGGTTGGTGGCCTGAGCTCAGGGGGCGGTCGAGGTGGCGCCGTGCTCGACACAGCGGGCGGTCCAGCCGCCGGGAAGCACCTGGACGACCATCCGGCGGGCGCAGCGCGGGCAGTAGCGGGGCGGCTCCCAGCTCCGGGCGACGATGCAGCTGCCGTGGTCCGCCCCGTCCGTCGGCCGGCCGCAGTGGTCGCAGAAGGGCAGCTGATCCACCGCCGTAGGGTAACCGCCATGTCGCTGCGGCCCGGTCTTCGCGGGGTGGTCGAGGCGGTCGTCGGCCGAGCGGATACGGCGCCGGCTCTGGGCAGTGGCGAGGTCGCCGTCCTGGGCACACCGCGCGTTCTCGCGCTGCTGGAGGCGGCCACCGTGAGGGCGGTCGCCGGTCACCTTGCGCCGGGGAGCACCACGGTCGGAACCCGGGTCGAGCTCGATCACCGGGCACCTACCCGGGTGGGTGTCACGGTCCGTGCCGAGGCCGAACTGAGTTCGGTATCCGGCACTCGGTTGACCTTCGACGTAGCGCTGCGCGCGGGGGAGACCCTTGCCGCGCGCGGTCGCATCGTCCGGGTCGTCGTGGACGCCGCGAGCTTCGACCGCTGAGCGCAGAGGGTGACGTCACATCGCGGAACTGATGTAGCCTCACTCCGTGAAGCGGCTACAAATCCTGCTCGACGAGGACCTCGACGACGGGCTGGACCGGTTGGCGAAGGCAGAGCGGGTGTCTAAGGCCGCCCTGATCCGCCGATTCGTGCGGGCCGCGCTCGAACCGCTTCCGCCGCTTCACGCGGACCCTCTCACTGCGATGGCCGGTGTTGACTGCTTTCCCCCCGACCCGGTCGATGAGGTTGTTTATCGTTGATTTTCGTTGATACTTCATTCTGGGTTGCCCTCAGGAACCGGCTGGACGCTCACCACGACACAGCCAGGGAGTTGCTCACGGTCTATGCGGACGGGCAACTGATCACTACGAATCACGTCCGTGGGGAGACCTGGACGTACGTAAGGCGCCGCAGTGGACACGCAGCTGCTGTCGGCTTTCTCGACTCACTGGCGGCGTCCCGGCGCATCAGGGTGGCTTCGGTGAGCAGGGAGGCCGAGCAGGAAGCGCTCAACTGGCTGCGGCGGCGCGACGAACGCGAGTACTCCTTTGTCGACGCCACGAGCTTCGCCACGATGCGGGCGCTTCGCGTTATGTCGGCGCTGGCGTTTGACGGCGACTTTTCGGCGGCCGGATTCGTTGAGCTGCGGGCCTGACCGGACTCGCCGTTCCCGCTGCTGTCAGAGGTCGAGGGTGTAGCCGAGCAGATTCACGCCCGGCCGTGGGGACCAGTCCAGGTCCGCACGGCGGGTGAACCCCAGTTGGTCGTAGATCCGGTGTGCCGGTTGGGCGGTGGACTGGGTGGACAGGACCATCCGCTTCGCGCCGCCGGCGCGGGCGAGCTCCAGTACCGCCAGGGTCAGCGTGGTGCCGACGCCGGCGCCCCGGACCGCCGGATCCACCGCCAGCATCCGGATCTCGGCATCACCGTCGCCGGCCAGTTCGGTCCACGGTCCCCGCTCGAGCAGCACCGTCACCGTGCCGATCAGATTCTCGCCGGCGTCGAGCGCCGCCAGCACCGTTCCCTGCTCCGCCCGGTCTGCGACCCGGCGGAGCTCGGACTCGTATGCGCCGACCGGACGGTCGGCAAGGTAAGCGGCCACCGTGAGCTCGGCGATTCGGTCGTACTCCTCGGGTCTCGCGCGCCGAATTCTTGGGGAGGACATCCCCTGTGTCTATCGCACAACGTCTGCGTCGTAACACTGCCGAGTTGACGCGGGACGTACGGGCGGAGATCAGCCACCATGATCTGACCCTGATGGCGGCCGGCACCACGTTCTACCTCGCCGTCGCGGGCATCCCGATGGTGCTGATCGCCATCCGGTTGGCGACGCTGCTCACCAGCCCGGAGCGCGTTCTGAAGCTCGGCCTGCGGGTCGCCACCGGCTTGCCGTCCACGCTGCACACCGACCAGGTAGCCCGCAACATGATCACTGCGGGTAGCCGGTTGACCCTGACTCAAGGCCTGCTGTCCCTGGTCCCGGCGTCCCTCTACGGCGAGGGCCTGCGGAGGGCGTTTCAACGGCTGTCCCCCCGTCGGGCCAGTGGGATGCGTACCGCCTGGCAGGGCCGGGCGATCGCGGTGGCCCTGCTCACGTTCTCGCCGCTGCTGACGCTGGCAGCGCTCTTCGCGGCGGTTCACATTCCGGACGCCGTCGGTTCCGGGGTCGGCGGGACGCTACTCGGCGGCTATCTGGCCTTCCTCACCGGCTGGCTGCTGATCAGCGCAACACTGGTGCTGCTGTACCGGGCGCTCGCCCCCGGCCGGCCCGGCATTCGGGCGCTGCTGCTCGGTGCCTTCGGTACCGGATCCTTCGTGGCGGGGTTCCTCATCGGCTTCGCGATCTTCCTGGCCATCCCGCTGCGGATCGGCGAGGCGTACGGCGGCTTCGAAGCGGTCGCCGCCGCGGCGGTGGCCGGCGGCTGGCTGATGCTGCTGCACGCGCTGGTGCTCATCGGGTACTCGGTGACGCTGTGCCTGGACGCGCGACGAGCGCCCGCCGCCCGGCATCCCGCGGCCCCGATATCCTGGCAGCCGTCCCAGCCGCCGACGGAAGCGCCCGCCCGATGACCGCGCTGCGTGACGCCGCCTCCAACGCCGTCGAGATCGTTCCGGCGCCGCCGTACGTGACGGTGGTGCTGCCGTGCTACAACGAGCAAGATCACGTAATGCTCGAAGTGGAGCGGATCAACTCTGCGCTCGAGGCGAGTGGCTACAGCTACGAGCTGCTGGTCATCGACGACGCCTCGACCGACGGCACGCTGGACGTGCTGCAGCGGGCGGCCCCACGGTATCCCCGGCTACGGTTGCTGCCGTTCCATCGCAACGGCGGCTCCGGCACCGCGCGCCGGATCGGTACCGAGCAGGCCCGCGGGGAGATCGTGGTCTGGACCGACGCGGACATGACGTACCCGAACGAGCGGATTCCGGAGTTGGTACGGATCCTGCAGACCGACGTCACCGTCGATCAGGTGGTGGGTGCCCGGACCAGCGAGGAGGGCCGGTTCAAGCTGCTGCGGGTACCGGCGAAGTACGCCATTCGCAAGCTGGCTGAGCGCCTCACCGGGGTGCCGATCCCCGATCTGAACTCCGGTCTGCGGGCCTTCCGGCGGTCCGTGTCGCTGCCGTATCTGCGGCTGCTGCCGCCCGGATTCTCCTGCGTGACGACGTTGACCCTGTCGTTCCTGTCCAACCAGCACGACGTGCGCTACGTGCCCATCTCCTACGCCAAGCGGGCCGGGACCTCGAAGTTCCACTTCGCCCGGGATGCCTACCGGTACATCCTGCAGGTCCTTCGGATGGTGATGTACTTCGATCCGCTCAAGGTGTTGATGCCCCTGGCGCTGTGGTTGCTGGGGATCGGCGCGGTGAAGGCGGTCTACGACATCGTGGTGCACCCGGTACGGATTGCGATCAATACGGTCCTCCTGCTGGTCACCGGGCTGATCGTGGCGACGCTCGGCCTGCTCGCCGACCTGATCGTGCGTTCCCGGCCGGACGGCTGACCCGTTTCAGTTCGCGCTGGAACGGCGGGCGGAGGCGAGCAGGCTGACGCCCCGATTCGGCAGCCGGCGCTGCAGGAGCCGGAACGGCAGCGTCCCGGCCTGCGTCGCGACGCCCAACGCTGCCGGCGGCTGGTGCCAACGCCCGCTGCCCGCGGTCCGCTCGGCCAACGAGGACGGCGACCTGGCCGCAGCCGGACGCGCGGCGGCGTTGCGGGCGGCTTCCAGGGCGTAGCCGAGCGGCGCGCCGTACCGGATCACCCGTACCTGCTCCAGGCCGAGTTCGGTGAGGAGCGCGGCCAGCGCGGCGGGGGAGTAGCGCCGGAAGTGCCCGGCTGCCTGGTCCGCCGGACCGAATCGAGCCGGATCGGCCGGCGTGGACAGCAGCAGGGTCCCGCCCGGATGCAGGTGACGGATCCACCGTTGCACCGCCGCCCGGTCCTCCGCCAGGTGCTCGATCACCTCGAAGGCGCACACCACGTCGAAGCGGTCCGCCGGGTCGAGGGTGGTGTCCTCCGCCTGGCGGATCTGGCCGCGGCCCACCCGTCGCAGCCGGGCGCGGGCCACCGCTGCCGAGCCGGGATCGGGTTCCAGACCGAGATAGTCGTACCGGGCGGCCAGCCGCGCCCCGAGCGCGCCCTGACCGCAGCCCACCTCCAGTACCCGGAACACGCCGGGAGGCCAGATCTGCATCAGCGCGTCGTAGCGCAACCACGCGCTGAGCGTGAGCGGCGGGAGCTGGTGTCGGCTCACCGGGGGGTGCCGACGAGGTCGGGGAGCCGGTCCAGTAACGGACGTACCACGGTCGCCGGGCGGAACGCGGCATCGGCGAGGTCCGCGGCAGCCGTCCGGTAGTACGCCGACATGGCCGGGTCGGCGGCCAGCCGTTGCAGCATCGCGGCCAACGCGGGAGGGTTCCCCGGCGGTACGAACAGCGCCGCGTCCCCGAGGATCCGGCGCTGCGGTGGGGTGTCAGCGGTGACGATGGCACAGCCGGCGGCCGCACCCTGGAACACCTTGTTCGGGACCACCCGCTGCGCCTTCGCCGACGTGCCGAAAATACCCAGGCAGACATCCGCCTCGGCCACCACCGCGGGCAGGTTCTCCGGCGCCACCCACGCCCGCCACTCGACCCGGGGATTTCCCGCCGCCACGGTCCGGGTGGCGGCCCAGTCCTGCCCGGAGCCGATCATCGAGGCAGCTACCGCCGGGAAGTCGGCGAGCAGGCCGAGTGCTTCGCCGACCACCGGCGCCCCCTGCAGGGGGGTGAAGAGGCCGAAGAAGACCACCCGCAACGGCTCTCCCCGCGTCCTGCGGGGCCGTGTGGAACGGGCGGCCCACCACCTCTGCGGGGCCCCGACCGGGACAACGAGGGCCTTTCCCCGGTACGGCCTGGGCACCAGCGCCGCGTGCTCGGCAGTGTCCACCAGCACCAGATCGGCGGCCTGCAGGGCCGCGCGGTCGAGCGCGCGCAGCGCCTTGCCCTTGCCGGAACCGGTCTCCCCCCGGTCCACCGCCGTGTCCGCCGCGGAGATCAGGTGGTCCAGCACGATCGGTGTACCCGGAAACAACCGCCGTGCGAGCAGCACATCGAAGTGCCCGAGGTAGCCGACCAGCACCACGTCCGGGGGCGCGCCGCGCAGCAGCCGGCGGGACCGCAGGATCAGCGTCAGCCAACACCGGAACAGCCGTACCGCCAACCGTCCCACGAGATGCGGCGCATGCAACATCGCCACCCGGGCCGCCGTGTCCAAGCCCAACGGCACGTTGACCTCGATCACCTGATGCCCGGCAGCGCGCAAGCCGTCCAGCAGGATGCCGACGCGGGGATGCGCCCGGGCGTCGTACGTCCCGAAGCCCACGACCCGCACCAGGTGACCCTATCCAGCCGCCGAACGCACCTCCGTTCCCGACCAGGCACTACTGTGATCAGGTGCTGCGCCGCCCCACGGCCAGCCGGCGGTTACGGGTCGGCCTGCGCGTCGCGGTTGCGCTCGCCGCGGTCGGCCTCGGCGTCCTTGCCACGCTCGGCCGCTGGGCCGAGGTACGGGCTGCTGCCGGTCACCTCGGCCCCGCGGCCATCGGGGCATCTCTGGTCGCTGTGCTGGCCGGTCTGTTCGCGACCATGCTGTCCTGGCGCGCGGTGCTCGCCGACCTCGGCTCGGCGTTGCCGATTCGCACGGCGATGCGGATCTTCTTCCTGGGCCAGCTCGGCAAGTACCTGCCCGGGTCGGTGTGGTGGCTGATCGGGCAGGCGGAACTCGGGTCCGATCAGGGGGTGCCGCGCCGCCGAACCGCGGCTGCCGGCGTGGTCGCCGTGGCGTTGAGCCTGATCGCCGGACTGGTGCTCGCCGCCCTCCTGCTGCCGCTGCTGGCGGCAGAGGCGACCACTCGGTACTGGCCGGCGTTCGCCGTCGTACCGTTGCTGATCGCCACCCTGCATCCGAGGGTGATCAACGGCGTACTGAACCGGGCGCTGCGGCTGGCCCGGCGGGAACCGCTGGAACATCCGATCAGCGGCCGTGGCGTGCTCGCCGGATTCGTCCTGGCCACCGCCGCCTGGGTGGCGTTCGGCGTGCAGGTCGCCGACGTGGCCGCCGATCTCGGTGCGTCCGGCCCGCGTACGGTCGCGCTGTCCATCGGCGGGTTCGCGCTGGCGTGGTCGGTGGGCTTTCTGGCGGTCGTCGTACCCGCCGGCATCGGTGTCCGGGAAGCGGCGCTGGTGGCCGCGCTGGCGCCGGAACTGTCGGCGGGTTCGGCGCTGGTGGTGGCGGTGCTGTCCCGGGTACTGATGTTCGGGGCCGACGTGGCGTGGGCCGGATTCGCCGCCGGGGTGGCCGGCCCACCATCCGAGCCGGCGAGGTCAGATCGCGTGCAGCCGATCTAGTATCTGCGGCGGCGGTGTTTCGCCCCGGATCTGACCCAGCTGCTCACGGATACGGGCCATGATCAGGTCGGTGATCGCGTGCAGCACGGTGCTGTTCGGCGGCTGTCCGGCGTACCCGCTGATGTCCACCGGTGGGCCGGCCTGGAACTGGACGGCCTTGCGGATCGGCCGGGACAGCTTCGGTCGCTTGCTGGGGGTGAACAGCTGCTGGGCGCCCCACTGAGCGATTGGGATGATCGGCATGCCGGTTTCCAGCGCCAGCCGCGCCACGCCGGTGTGGGCGCGCATCGGCCAGTACGCCGGGTCCTTGGTGTTCGTGCCCTCCGGGAAGATCACGACGCAGTCGCCGGCTTCCAGCGCGGCCACCGCATCCCGAAGCGCGTTGCCGGCCTGCCCGCTCTCGCGGTAGACGCCGATCTGGCCGGTCGCTCGCAGTAGCTTGCCGATCAATGGGATCTGCAGGATCTCGGCCTTGGTAAGAAGTCGGGGCGGGCGGCCGAGGTCGTACAACGCTTTGCCCAGCACCACCCCGTCGGCCGGTGATAGGTGGTTGGCGGCCACGATGATGCCGCCGGTCCGCGGTACGTGATCCGCACCGCCGAACTGCGGCTTGGTGAAGATCCGCAGAACCGGCTGTACCAGCGCAACGATGGCCCGAAACGATCGATCCGAGGTTGAAGCAGTCACCGTTCCCCATCCCGATAGCAGTAGGCGGCTTCCTCAGCGAAACTACTCCGCTGCCCGGCAAGGCTGCCGGGGCGTCCCATCGCTGCGGCCGGCGATCTCCTCAGGCCGGCAGGATATTCGCCGCGTCGGCGGCCTTCGACGGGGGCTGGGTCTGCGGTCTCCTCGCCGGTGGCTTCGCGGAGTCTGCGGGATCGAGTTGGCCCAGCGCCGCCGCGATCTGATGCGCGACTCCGCCGTCGACGAGCAGCGACATGTGCCCGACGCCGCGGACGAAGACATTGCGGGCGTCCAGGTCGGGATGCACTATCCGGGCCGCCCGCTTGGGGATCATCAAGGCATCCAGGTCGCACCAGAACGCGAGGAAACGGGTGGCGCATCCGGGGGCGGCTTGGGCGAGTTCCAGGATGAGGTCACTGTCCGGGCGGATCTGGCGACCCACCGCATGCGGCACCAGCCCAGCCGGTCGGGTGCCCTGGTGGGGCGAGCCGAGGGTGACCAGGGTGTGCACCCGGGCGTCACCGCCCAGGCGCTGTATGTAGTACCGGGCGATGATCCCGCCGAGGGAGTGACCGACGACATGGACCTGGTCGTGACCGTTCGCCTCGCAGAGCACCTCGATGCTCCGGCCGAGTTCCTGGGCCGCCTGGCGAATGTCCTGGGTGACCACCTGGTAGTTGATGGTGATGACCCGTTGGAAACCGCGGCGGCGGAGTACTCGACGTAATACGACGAAGCTGGACCGGTTACCGATCATGCCGTGCAGCAGCAGGATCGGCGTGCCAGCGGCGAACGCGTCCCGGGTCAGCAGGCCGCGTTGCAGCGGCGACATGTTTCCCAGGTTGTAGATGTTCGAGTCGGATCGGACCCGCTCCCGGAAAAATCCCCCGGGATACATTGCCGCCTGCGCCGCCGTCCAGGCCGCTTCCACCGCGATGCCGCGCAGCCGCGCAGCCGGATTCATGAGGCGTACCGAGGGCAGGACCGCGGTGGGCAGTACCGCGGCCGGAAACCGCCGGGCGTGGGCCGGCACCGTGTCGGGGACACCCTGACTGCCTCCTTTTCGCCGGCGCGGCGGACAAGCCTCGCTCCGGCTGCCAGGTTCTCACCGGCTCACATTTCCCCGAAGACCTACCCCGGGGAGTCGGGTGCTTGTCGACCTCGCGAGCTGGCGCCAGGCGTACGCTTTACCCTTCGTAGAGTGTCACGTTTCGATGCCGTCCTGCCGAGAAATTGTGATGAGTTCAGCATCATCAGAAGGGATCGCAAGGCTAATGTCGGTTGCCCCGCGCGTACTCGTCGATGCAACAGCCGTCCCGGCGGACCGCGGCGGCGTCGGGCGCTACGTCGATGGCCTGATCGACGCGCTGGGCCGGGCCGATGCCAACTTCGCGGTGGCCTGCCAGCGGGCCGACGCCGAGCGGTACGGCCGACTGGCGCCTAAGGCGCAGATCGTCGCCGGTCCAGCCGCGATTTCCCATCGTCCCGCCCGGCTGGCCTGGGAGCAGACCGGTCTGCCGCTGGTGGCCCAGCAGGTCAACGCCGACTTGGTGCACTCGCCGCACTACACAATGCCGCTGCACGCCGACCGGCCGGTCGTGGTGACGATCCATGACGCCACGTTCTTCACCGACGCGGATCTGCACACCGCGGTGAAGGGGACTTTCTTCCGATCCGCGATGCGGACCGCGCTCCGCCGGGCGCAGCGGGCCATCGTGCCGTCCAAGGCCACCCGGGACGAGCTGATCCGCATTCTGGACGCCGACCCGACGAAGATCGATGTGGCGTACCACGGGGTGGACACCGAGATCTTCCGGCCACCGTCTGAGGCTGAGATTCACCGGGTGTCGTCCCGGCTCGGCCTGCATGACACCCCCTATGTCGCCTTCCTGGGGGCGCTGGAGCCCCGTAAGAATGTCTCCGGCCTCATCGAGGGCTGGATGAAGGCGGTCGCCGGACGGGATGACCAGCCGGCGTTGGTCCTCGCCGGCGGGGTCGGCTGGGACGACGACGTGGACCGGGCGGTGGCCGCCGTGCCGCCGCCGCTGCGGGTGGTACGCCCCGGATACCTGCGATTCACCGACCTGCCCGGCTTTCTCGGCGGCGCCACCGTGGTCGCCTATCCGAGCCGGGGGGAGGGCTTCGGGCTGCCGGTGCTGGAGGCGATGGCGTGCGGCGCCCCGGTGCTCACCACCCACCGGCTCTCACTGCCGGAGGTGGGCGGCGACGCGGTCGCGTACACCGAGCCCGACGTGGACGCGATCGCCGCATCGCTGACTGTTCTGCTCGATGATCCCGAACGCCGCGCGGCGCTCAGTGCCGCCGGAGTCGCCCGAGCGGCGGAGTTTACCTGGGAGGCGAGTGCGGAGGCTCACCTGGCTTCCTACGCGCGCGCGGTCAGCGCAGAGTGAGTCACGAAGCCATCCTGCTCGTCGGTGGGCAGGGGACCCGACTTCGGCCGCTGACGATCTCCACTCCGAAGCCGATGCTGGCCGTCGCCGGGGTGCCATTCCTCACCCACCTGCTGGCCCGGCTGGCGGCCGCCGGGGTGACCCATGCCGTACTCGGAACCTCCTACCAGCCGCACGTCTTCGCGGACCATTTCGGCAGCGGCACCGCGCTGGGGCTGGAACTGGACTACGTCACCGAGCGGGTGCCGTTGGGTACCGGCGGGGGAATCCGCAACGTCGTCGACAAGCTGCGTTCCGGGCCGGATGATCCGGTCCTGGTACTCAACGGCGACGTGCTCTCCGGGCATGACATGGCCGCGCAGGTCGCGGAGCATGCTCGCAGCGGGGCCGCGGTCACCTTGCACCTGACCGAGGTGGCGGATGCCCGTGCCTTCGGCTGCGTACCGCTGGATGACACCGGCCGGGTGACCGCGTTCCTGGAGAAGATGGACGAACCGGTGACGAACCGGATCAACGCCGGCTGTTACGTCTTCACCCGGTCGGTGATCGATTCCATTCCGGCCGCCCGCCCGGTGTCGGTGGAACGGGAGACCTTTCCGGAACTCGTGGCGGCCGGTACCCGGGTCCAGGGGTACGTGGAGTCGGCGTACTGGCTGGATCTCGGCACCCCGGCCGCCTTCGTCACCGGATCGGCCGACCTGGTCACCGGTGTGGCGCCGTCCCCGGCGCTCCCGGGGCCCGTGGGCGAGTGCCTCGTCCTCCCCGGCGCCGAGGTGGCCGCCGGGGCCGTCCTGTGCGGCGGGACCGCCGTCGGCGCCGGCTGTCGGGTCAGCGCCGGCACGGTGGTGGACGGATCGGTGCTGCTCGACGGGGCGGTGGTCGGTCACGGCGCGGTGGTGCGGCGCTCGATCGTCGGCCGCAACGCCACCGTGGGGGAGGGCTGCGTGCTGACCGAGGCGGTAATCGGCGATGACGTGCACGTCGGCGCCCACAATGAGTTGCTCGCCGGCGTACGGATCTTCCCCGGAGTGGTGCTAGCTGACGGCGCGGTCCGGTTCTCCAGCGACCGGACCTGAGTTACCGGCTCGGGCTCGGAGCCGGCTTCTTGCCGGTGCCCGCTGAGGGTTTGGGGGTAATCGCCGAGCCACCCGCCCCGCCGGACTCCGGCGCGGTCTTGTAGTTGGTGTACGTGGTGGCGAAGGCGGTCAGTACGTCGGGAGACACCGTCTTGCAGCGCTGGGTTCGGGCCCAGGCGGTGAGGACGAACGGGCGGCCGCCGGGAAGTGCCTTGCCGGTCCAGGGCACCGCCAGAAACCGTGAGGTGGCGGTCGCCGCGGTCTTGAGCTTGGCCACCTCGGCGGCCGGCAGCGAAGAGTCGTACCAGCCGATCACAAAACCGCGAGCCAGGTTGGCCACCGCCCGCTCGGTGAGTCGCGGGGTCTTGATCGTGCGGTCCAGGAAGGCGGGCGTCTCGGGGAGCGGGTCGGGGTTGTACCGACCTGAACTCGGCGGGCTGTCCCGATAGGTGACCGGCGTACTCACTGCCTGGCGGTCGCGGGCCCGGTCGTTCCGTACCCCGGTGCAGCCGGCCTTCTTGGCTGCCTTGCTGGCGTTGGCGACGTATCCGGCGCGGGTCGGGTTCCAGCGGAGAAACGTCACGGCAGCGATCAGCAACGCTCCGACCGCCAGGCCGGCGGCGATGGTGACCGCAGTGCGACGCCGCTCCGCAGCTCGCTGCCGCCGCTTCAACTCATCCAGCCGGGCGCGCTGCTCCTTCGCGGCACGCTTCTTCGCCTGCACCGGACGTTTGGCAACCACGGCTGGCCCGTCGCTTCCCGCCGCGCGACGAGGAATCGCGGCGGTGATCAGTCTAGGTACCGCGGCAACGGGATGTGACGAGGCAGACTGCAACCGTGTCGTCCCTTCCGCTCCGGACTGTCTACCGGCCGGCGCGGCCGCTCGATCTCGTGGCGACGCTCGGGCCGTTGCGTCGCGGTACCGGTGATCCGTGTCAGCGGCTCGCGGCGGACGGGACGCTGTGGCGAACCTTCCGCACCCCGGCGGGACCGGGGACGCTCGCGTTGCAGCGGGCTGCGGCCGGGCCGGTGGCCGCCACAGCCTGGGGGGCCGGTGCCGAGTGGCTGCTCGATGCGCTGCCGGACCTGCTCGGCGCGGGGGATGACGACGCGGATTTCGTCCCCGGGCCGCGCCTGCGCGACGCTGCCCGCCGCCACGCCGGCGTCCGGGTTCCGCGCTGCCGGCTGGTGCTGGAGATGGTCGTACCGGCCGTCCTGGAGCAGAAGGTGACCGGCGAGCAGGCTCGGCAGGCGTGGCGGTACCTACTGCGGCGCTACGGAAGTCCGGCGCCGGGCCCGGCACCCGCCGGGATGCTCGTGTTCCCGCCGCCGCAGGTGTGGCGGCGGGTGCCGTCGTGGGAGTGGCACCGGGCGGGGGTGGACCCGGACCGGTCCCGGGCCGTACTCACCGCTGCCGGCGTCGCGGGACGGCTGGAGGAGACCGCCGGGATGGGCATGGAGGCCGCGCGGCAACGGCTGCGAGCCGTACCGGGTATCGGCGCCTGGACCGTGGCCGAGGTGATGCAGCGCGCGCACGGCGACGCGGATGCGGTCTCGGTCGGGGATTTTCATCTGGCGGCGCAGGTGGGCTGGGCGCTCGCCGCCCGGCCGGTGGACGACGCGGGCATGCTGGAACTGCTCAAGCCGTGGCGCGGCCAGCGTTACCGGGCGGTACGGCTGCTGCTGCTCAGCTCGCCGCGTAAGCCCCGGTTCGGACCTCGGTACGCCCCGCAGGACCTGCGGGCCTGCTGAGGCACCTGAGGGGTCAGCGGCTGGGCCGCTCCGCCCGGGACGGGTCGACCGTGGACATCCCGACGTCCCGCCCACGCTGGTGCCGCTCGGCGTAGTGGGCGTCCGCCGCGGCCGCCGTGATCTCCACCAGACTCTCCCCGCGTAGTTCCTGTTCATAGGACTCGGCACCGCCGCGGGCGCCGAACAACCGCTTCGCGAGGATAAGGTACGCCACGGCGGCAACGTTGACGGCGAACGCGGCGAGCTTGGTCACGGTCACCGTGTGGAGTAGTTCGTACACCTCCAGGGGCAGGAAAGCGGCGGTGGCGACCGCGGTGAGGTACTCGGCCCACCGCTTCGCGAGCCAGAGCCCGACACCTTCGACTCCTTCCAGCACTCCGTAAAGCAGCAGTCCGACCGCGGCGAGGGTCAACATGCCGTGCCGGGCGTGCAGCGCCCGGGTGGCCTCGCGGACGATGGTGGACTGGTCGAGGTCGATGCCGAGTCGGTTAGCGAGCGGGCGGGCGGCCGGAATCAGCCGGCCGAACG
>JBDUDX010000166.1:0-13212 GCA_040002735.1 Frankiaceae bacterium
AGACGTGGCCCTGGTTGAAGAAGATGCCGTTGACGATGCCCTCGACCGCCTGGTCGATGGGCGCGTCGTCGAAGACGATGTTGGCCGCCTTGCCGCCCAGCTCCAGGGTGACCTTCTTGGCCGTGCCGGCGACCGACTTGGCGATCATGCGGCCGACCTCGGTCGACCCGGTGAACGCCACCTTGTCCACGCCCGGGTGCTCGACGATCAACCGGCCGGCGTCGCCCGCGCCGGTGACGATGTTGACCACGCCCGGCGGCAGGTCGGCCTGCTGGCAGATCTCGGCGAAGGCGAGCGCGGTCAGCGGGGTCGTCTCGGCCGGCTTCAGCACCACGGTGTTGCCGCAGGCGAGCGCGGGCGCGATCTTCCAGGCCAGCATGAGCAGCGGGAAGTTCCACGGGATGATCTGCCCTGCGACGCCGAGCGGTCGCGGCAAGGGGCCGCTCTGTCCATGTGCCGGGCTCCGCCCGGGCCGCGCGTAGGAGAGCTTGTCCGCCCACCCGGCGTAGTAGAAGAAATGCGCCGCGACCAGCGGCAGGTCGGTGTCCCGGGACTCCCGGATCGGCTTGCCGTTGTCCAGGGTCTCCAGCACCGCCAACTCTCGGGAGCGTTCCTGCACCAGCCGCGCGATCCGGTACAGGTACTTGCCGCGCTCGCTCGCCTTCATTCCGCTCCATGCCGGGAACGCGCGGCGAGCGGCGGCGACCGCCGCATCGACGTCCCGCGGCCCGGCGGAGGAGACCTCGGCCAGCACCTCTTCGGTCGCTGGGTTCACCGTCTTGAAGGGCTCCCCGTCCGTCGGATCGACGAACTGACCGTCAACGAAGAGCCCGTACG
Organism: Frankiaceae bacterium; assembly: GCA_040002735.1. Lineage (GTDB taxonomy): Bacteria > Actinomycetota > Actinomycetes > JADGOV01 > JADGOV01 > JADGOV01. Next base: position 838 of record JBDUDX010000166.1, read on the forward strand.
AAGGCCGCACGTCCACCGCTGCCCGCGACTCGGGGGCGGGTGCGTAGTCGAACGGCGGACTCACCGGTCGAGGATAGTTCGGTGGGTCGGCTCGCGGGCTAGCTGAACGTTTGAACACACAGTGCCCTCCCGCGGATGATCGACTTGAGCGTAGCGATCTTTATTTCTGCGTTGGAAGTGCGACCACTGTGTGTTCTTACGTTCAGCACAAGCCCGCGAGAGCGCTCGTCAGTCCAGGGTGAAGTAGTCGGCGTACCGGCCGGTCGCCAGCTTGGAACGCTGCATGAGGACGTCGTTGAGCAGGCTGGACGCCCCGATCCGGAACAGTTCCGGGGTGAGCCACTCCTCGCCCGCCGTTTCGTTCACCATCACGAGATGGCGGACGGCGTCCTTGGACGTACGGATGCCGCCGGCCGCCTTCACGCCCACCCGCCGTCCGGACGTGAGCCAGAAGTCGCGGACGGCGGTGAGCATCACCAGCGTCACGGGCAGGGTGGCTGCCGGGGAGATCTTCCCGGTGGAGGTCTTGATGAAGTCCGCGCCGGCGAGCATCGCCAGCCAGGACGCGCGCCGAACGTTGTCGTAGGTGACCAGCTCACCGGTCTCCAGGATCACCTTCAGATGCGCCGACCCGCAGGCCGCCTTGACGGCCACGACCTCGTCGAACACCTGCTGGTACCGGCCGCAGAGGAAGGCCCCCCGGTCGATCACCATGTCCACCTCGTCGGCACCGGCGGCGACCGCGTCGGCGACGTCGGCGAGCTTGACCGCCAGGGACGCCCGGCCGGACGGAAAGGCGGTGGCCACCGAGGCCACCAGCACGGCCGAGCCGGCTAGCCCGTCCTTGGCCACCGCCACCAAGTCCGGATAGACGCAGATCGCGGCCACCGCCGGCGCGCTGGCGTCGGTCGGATCCGGTCGCTGTCCCTTGGCGCACAGAGCGCTCACCTTGCCCGGCGTGTCCGCGCCTTCCAGCGTGGTGAGGTCAATGCAGCGGATGGCGAGGTCGAGTGCCCAGCGCTTGGCGTCGGCCTTGATGGAGCGGGTACTGAGCATCGCCGCGCGCTGCTCCGCGCCGACCTGATCAACCCCCGGCAGGCCGTGCAGGAACCGCCGCAGCGACGCCTCGGACGCCGTCACCTCGGGGAGCACCGCAGCCGTCACGCTATCGAGACTACGGCGACCGGGCAGGGTACCGGGGAGTCAGCCGAGGCCCGTGGCCGAGGCCAGGTCGCGCCGGAGAGCCGCCAACTCGGCCGGCGCGCCGCCGGCAGCCTCGGCCTCGAGGACCACTTCCAGGTACGCCTTGAGTTTGGGCTCGGTGCCGCTGGGGCGGACCACCACCCGGCCCTGTCCTTCGAGCCGGTAGACCAGCGCATCGGTGGCCGGCAGCTCCGGTGATCCGGCGCGCAGATCGACGACGGAGAGCACCGCCCGACCGCCCAAGATGACGGGCGGAACGGCCCGCAGCCGGGCCATGGCGGCCTCGATGTCGGCCAGCCGGGAGACCCGCACCGACCAGGCGCCGGTGGCGTGCAGCCCGAACTCGGCCGCGATCTCGGCCAGCCGGTCCACCAGCGTCCGCCCATCAGCCTTCAGCTCGGCCGCCAGGTCCGCGAGCAGCAGCGCGGCGCTGATGCCGTCCTTGTCGCGGACCACGTCCGGCGCGACGCAATAGCCGAGCGCCTCCTCGTACCCGTACGCCAGGCCGGGGCCGGCCTGCACGATCCACTTGAATCCGGTGAGCGTCTCGGAGTACGGCACCTCGTAGGACCGGGCCAGCTTTCCCAGCAGGGTCGAGGAGACGATGGTGGTCGCCATCCGGCCCCGTACGCCGTGCCGCAGCAAGTGATCGGCGAGCAGCACACCCACCTCGTCGCCGGTGAGCTGGCGACCACCGACCGCGGCCGCGCAGCGGTCGGCGTCCGGGTCGTTGGCGATCGCCAGGTCGGCGCCGGTCACGGCAGCCAGTGCCAGCAGCAGGTCGGTAGCTCCCGGCTCCTCCGGGTTGGGGAAGGGCGCCGTCGGGAAGTCGGGGTCCGGGTCGCCCTGCGCGTTCACCACCGCCGGCGGCGGAAAGCCGGCCCGGGCGAAGGCGGCGAGCAGCACATCGCGGCCGACGCCGTGCAACGGGGTGTACGCCACCCGCACGTCGCGGCAGCCAGTCAGCGGCACGGCGGCCATCGCGTCCAGGTAGGACTCCACGACCTCCTCGCCCAGCCGCTCGAAAGCCGAACTGCGCGGCACCTCGGGCAGCGGCCCCACCGCGTCGATCGCGGCGGAGATCTCCAGGTCCGCCGGCGGGGCGATCTGGGCGCCGTCGCCCAGGTAGACCTTGTAGCCGTTGTCCCGCGGCGGGTTGTGGCTCGCGGTCACCATCACTCCGGCCGCGCAGCCCAGGGAACGGACGGCGTACGCCAGCATCGGGGTCGGCAGCGGCCGCGGCAGCAGCATTGCCGACAGCCCGGCTCCGGCGAAGATCTCCGCGCTGTCCCGGGCGAAGTCGCCGCTCCGGTGCCGGGCGTCGTACCCGACCACCACCCGCCCGCCGCCGCCGGCCATCAGATAGGACGCCAGGCCGGCGGCGGCCCGTCCGACGACGACCCGGTTCATCCGCATCGGCCCTGCCCCGAGCTCGCCGCGCAGGCCGGCGGTCCCGAACTCCAGCCGGCCGGCGAAGCGCTCGCCCAAGGCCGCCGAGTCGCCCGCGTCGAGCAACGCCGTCAACTCCGCGCGGGTCTCCGGGTCCGGGTCCTCGTCCAGCCACGCCCGGGCCACAGCCCGCAACTGGTCGTTGTTCACGCGGAGGTTCACGCCGAGCCCTCGGCGAAGCCGGGACGGCCGTACGCCGCCCCGGCAAAGTCGCCGCCGACCCGCAGCCCGTCCGGGGCGAGGTCCCACCAGACCCGGGTGTTGCCGGAAGTGCCATAGACCACCCGGTAGCCCAGGTCCGGCGCGGTGAGGCAGGCGTCCACCAGTCGCACCGCGTCGCCGTAGGACAGCCAGGTGGCGAGGTGGCGCCGGCTCGTCGGACGCTCCAGGAAGGAGCCGATCCGCAGGCACGCCGCGGATAGGCCGTACCGGTCGACGTAGAGCGAGACCAGCGCCTTGGCGGCCACCTTGCCCACCCCGGAGAACGTGTCCGGCCGGGGCCGGGCGTCGACGCCGAGCATCTCGGCCCTCGCGTGCCACCCGACGGCGTGGTGGCTGCTCGCATACACCCGGCGAATCCCGCGCTCGCGCATCGCCGCCGGGTCGCAGTCCCCGACCACCATGTCGGACGTGGTCGGGCCAGGCCGCAGGTCGAACCCGCGGACCGCGTACCCGCGGTCGGCGAGCCCGGAGATCAGCACCCGCCCGAGGGACCGGCGGCGCCGGTAATCAGAACACGGGTCACAGCCGGCCGATTACAGCCCGGAGAAGTTCGCCCATCGGTACGGCTGACGCGGCTCCGGCGGCCAGCACATCGTGGTGGTCCAGCGGTTCGCCGGTCACGCCGGCGGCGGCGTTGGTGACCAACGAGATCGCCAGTACCTCCGCGCCGCCGGCGCGGGCGGCGATCGCCTCCAACACGGTGGACATCCCGACCAGATCGGCGCCAAGGGTGCGGAGCATGGCGTTCTCGGCCGGCGTCTCGAATTGCGGACCGGGCATCGCCGCGTAGACCCCCTCCACCAGGCTGGGGTCCACAGTGCGGGCCAGCGAACGCAGCCGCGGCGCGTACAGGTCGGTGAGGTCGACGAAATCGGCGCCGGACAGCGGTGACTGCCAGGTGAAGTTCAGGTGATCCCGGATCAATACCGGCTGGCCCACCGCGTACTCCGTCCGCAGCGCACCGGCGGCGTTGGTGAGTATCACCACCCGGCAGCCGGCCGCGATCGCGGTCCGTACGCCGTGCACCACCGGCGGGACACCGCGCCCCTCATAAAGATGCGTACGCCCCAGCTGGACCAGTACGCGCGTACCACCGACGTCAACCGACCGCAGCGTGCCGGCGTGCCCGAGCACGGTGGGGGCGGCGAATCCGGGCAGTGCGGTGGCCGGCAGTTCCACTGACGCGGTACCGAGGACGTCGGCTGCCGGCCCCCAACCGGAGCCGAGGATCACCGCGACATCGTGAGCGGCCACCCCGCTCCGCTCGGCCAGCGCGGCCGCGGCCGATGCGGCCAGCGCAGCTGCAGACGCATCCGGCGGGTTGGCGGAGGTAGCTGCGGTCACGCACCGGGACCCTACCCTGCGCGCAGGTAAAGTCGGCGGGAACGCTGCGCGTGCCGGCCCTCTGGGGACGCGGGCGGCCGCAGGTCAGATCCAACCGGAGGCACAGTGCAGATTCCGTTCACGTCCTCGCCGCGTTCCTCACTGGGCGTCGAGTGGGAACTCGAACTGGTCGACACCGGGACCCGGCAGTTGCGCAGTGCGGCCAGCGACCTGCTCGGCGAGCTGAGCGCCCCCTACGGCGGGGAGGAGCACCCAAAGGCCAAGCACGAACTGCTGGAGAGCTGCGTCGAGGTGATCACTGGGATCTGCCAGACCGTGGCCGAGGCCGAGGCGGACCTGGCCGCCACCGTCGCCGAGGTGGCCGAGGCGGCGGAGCGACGAGGGCTCTCGCTGATGTGCTCCGGTACGCATCCGATCAGCGACTGGGCGGATCAGACGATCAGTCCGAACCCCCGGTACACGGCGCTGATCGAGCGATGCCAGTGGATGGCCCGGCAGTTGCAGATTTTCGGCGTGCACGTGCACGTCGGCATCCGGGCGCCAGAGAAGGCCATCCCGATCGTGAACGCGCTCACCGGCTACATTCCGCACTTTCTGGCGCTGTCGGCGTCCTCGCCGTACTGGATCGGCACCGACACCGGACTGGCGTCGAGCCGGAGCAAAGTCTTCGAGGGGCTGCCCACCGCCGGGTTGCCGTATCAGCTCACCGGCTGGGACCAGTTCGAGGCGTTCATGGAGACGCTGATCTCGGCGAAGACCATCGAGAGCATCCGCGAGGTGTGGTGGGACATCCGGCCGCACCCCGGCTTCGGCACGGTGGAGCTGCGGATCTGCGACGGCCTGCCCACCTTGCACGAGATCGGCATGGTGGCCGCGTTGAGCCAATGCCTGGTGGAGACCTTCAACACCCAGCTGGACCGTGGCTACACGCTGCCCACACCGAAGGGCTGGGTACTGCGGGAGAACAAGTGGCGGGCCGCCCGGTACGGCCTCGAAGCCGATGTGATCCTGGACGACGCCGGCGGGACCGTCCCGGTGCGCGATGCCCTGGAGGAGCTGGTGGCCGATCTCGGACCCGTCTCGGAGCGCCTGGGCTGCGCCGAGGAGTTGGGCCGGGTGCGGAGCGTACTCGCCGGCGGCGCCAGTTACCAGCGTCAGCGGGCGGTGGCCGCCGCGCATGGGGGGGATCTGACCGCCGTGGTCGACGCGCTCATCGAGGAGATGCGGACCGGTCGCCCGCTGCCGATGCCGGCGCCCTCGGCGGTGCCGGTGCCATGATCAACGAAATCGAGACGGAGTCGCTACCCACCTGGCTCGGTGCCTGGGCAGCGCGCCACCAGGACCGGCTGGTGGCAGTACGTCGGCAGATCCACGCCCATCCGGAGTTGGCCTACGCCGAGCACCGGACGACGGCGCTGATCTGTGCCGAGCTGGAGGCCGCCGGTCTGAGCCCGACGGTGCTGCCGGTCGGTACCGGGGTGGTCTGCACCATTGGCTCCGGTCCCGGACCGGCAGTCGGCCTGCGCGCCGATCTGGACGCGCTCCCGCTGCAGGACGAGAAGGACGTGCCGTACCGGTCGCAACTCGCCGGGGTGTCGCACGCCTGCGGTCACGACGTGCACACCACCTGCCTGATCGGCGCCGCGCAGGCCCTGGCCGAACTGGACCGCGAGGGCCGGCTGCCCGGGTCGGTACGGCTCATCTTTCAACCGGCGGAAGAGAGCGTGCCCGGTGGGGCGCTCGACGTGATCGGCGGCGGGGCGCTGGAGGGCGTACGTACCATCTTCGCGCTGCACTGCGACCCGAAGGAGACCGTCGGGTACCTCGGCATCCGGGAGGGCGCGATCACCTCGGCGTGTGACGCGGTGTCGGTCCGGCTCACCGGTCCCGGCGGGCACACCGCCCGGCCGCACCTCACCGCAGACCTGGTGTACGCGCTCGCGGACGTCATCACCCGAGTACCGGCGCTGCTCTCCCGGCGGGTGGACCCGCGAGCCGGGCTCTCCCTGGTGTGGGGCCGGGTCACCGCCGGCGCGACGCACAACGTCATCCCGCAGACCGGCATCGCAGCCGGCACGGTGCGCGTGCTGGACCGCGACGCCTGGAACACGGCACCAGAGTTGGTGCAGGGCTTCATCGACACCGTGCTCGCCCCGTACCGGCTGCACGTCGACGTGGACTACCGCCGCGGCCTGCCGCCGGTGATGAACTCGCCCCAAGAGGCCGCCCTGGTGGCCACCGCCGCGGAATCCGTCCTCGGCCCCGGCTCGGTGGTGCCCACCGAACAGAGCCTGGGCGGGGAGGACTTCGCCTGGTACGCCGAGCAGATTCCGGCCGCGTTGGCCCGCCTCGGAGTTCGGGAGCCGGGGGACACCCGAGTACTGGACCTGCACCGTGGGACCTTCGACGTGGACGAGCGGGCGATCGGCTGCGGGGTCAAGGTACTCGTGGCCACCGCGTTGGCCGCCCTGACACCGGAGGCCGACGGCGCACCCGCCGGCCCGAACTGTTCGCGCGCCGGCGGTTGAGGCCGGCGGTCACGACGTGGGATCGACCCGTCGGCAGGGGCGCCCGCTCAGTTCGGTGATGTAGTCGGCCGGGGCGCCGGCGATCTCCGCTGCCTCGGCGAGCAGCCCGAGATAGTGCGCGGACGGCAACCCGCCTTCGTAGGCGTCGAGGACGTACAGCCAGGCCAGCGCATCGCCGTCGAGGGTGTGCACTCGGACGCGGAGCTTTCGGAAGACCCGCAGGTCCAGGCTCTCCCAGGTGTCCAGCGCCTCCTCATCCACCGGAGAGACGTCGTAGAGCAGCACGAATACCCGGGAGCCGGGCTCCTCGACCACCGTTGCCAGGGCACCGTCCCAGCCGACGTCTTCACCGGCGAAGGCCAGCCGCCAGCCCTCGAGCCAGCCGCTCCCCCGGGAAGGTGAGTGCGGGCAACGTTCCCGCATGCGCGAAACGTCGAGGTTGGTCGCGTAGGCCGCGTAGAGCGCCACGTTCCGAAGGGTAGTGCCCGCCGGGCGGGCGGATGCCGTTCTGACCCGTGTCGCGACGTGGACGCGTGGCGGCAAATGCGGAATAGCGCCCGCGTAGGAAGCCCTGTGATATTGCCCATATCCCGTTATCCGGCCATACTCGTCGGCGGACATGGCCGAGCAACAGGACAGCTATCCGGTCGTCACAACCAGCATGTTTCCTCGAATGCGTGGACACCAAGACGCGGCCAGCGCCGCTTCCCCTGACCGACCTCGAGTCCGAGCTACTGTTCTACCGCAGCCGTTGGGTTCGGCTCAGCGCCGCACTTCGACGACTGCGCGGGCCGGCTTGGGCGCCGGCCGCTTCCGACGACCCTGACCCGGACCCGGAGGTCGCCGCCGCGAGCTATACCCACGCCGTGCCCGGCATCAACAAGTGGAGCGCCGGCCCGTAGCCGAGCCCCCAGCACTGACTTGTAGCGTGGTGCCGTCTCGAGAAAGCCTCGGGGCGGCACCGTTCTGCTGGCGGCACGCTCAGACCGGACTGACGGGTCGGTGGGCGTCCATCTCGAGAAGGGCAGCGATCCGGCTGATGATCAGCGGCGGGGCGCTCTCCGGATGCTCGCAGAAGTCTTCGACGGTCCGGGGATAGGCACCGATCCGGCGCGCGGTACGCACGACGCCCTCACGTCGGATGCCGGAGGCCAGTTCCTCAAGGTACTGCTCGATCACCATCGGACTTTCCTCTCGGAGAGTGTGGTTTGGAAGTGTCTTCATCGGAGGCGGGTCAATTCGACGCTGACGGTGACCGGCCCGGTATGCGAGCCGTGATAGACGCCGGAGAACGGGCGCACATCGGCATAGTCCCGACCGCGGGCAATGACGATGTGGCGTTGGGCGACCGGTGCCCCGCTGGTCGGGTCGACCGGCAGCCACCGACCAACCCAGAACTCCATCCACGCGTGGCTTTCCCCCCGCGTGGTCTCCCCGATGGTCGCCTCCTTGCCGGGGCAGAGGTATCCGGAGACATAGCGACTGGGCAGTCCCATCGCCCGGCCCAGGGCGATCGTGAGGTGGGCGTAGTCCTGGCAGACGCCCTTACCCAAGGCTCGGGCTTCGGCGGAGGTGGTGGACACCCCGGTCGCGCCCTTGGTGTACGTCAGGTGATCCTGCACCCAGGCGGTAGCCGCGTCCACTGCCTCCACCGGTGTGGAACGCCCGACCAGGAACTGAGCGACCTCATCCAACTCGGCCTCGGGAATGGCGAAGCGGCTGGGCAACAGGTACTCGGCGAACCGGTCCCGCACGCTGGCCGCAGTCAACTCCGGCCAGGAGACGGTTGGCGGCTCGGCACGTGCCGGGGAGGTCTCCACGACTGCCGTGGACGTGACTTCCAACTCGGTGTGCGGGGTGTGCACATCGAAGGCGTGTACCACGGTTCCCCAGTAATCGCAGTACCGCAGGGGGCGGACGCTCGGCGACACTTCCAGCCGGTCCTGCAGGGTCCGTTGACCCTCGCCACTGGCCGGGGTCATCCGGGCCTCGTTGAAGGACTCCACCACCGGCGCGGCATAGGCGAACGCCGTACGGTGTCGAACCGCGATCTGCCAGCCCATCAGCGCGACTCCTCCAGGTTCCAGTCCAGTGCCTCCGGTTCGGCGAAGAGCCGGTGGCCCACCGCCTCGCTGACTTCGGAGACCATGTGCTGCAGCGCCTGCAGGCGCTCCGGGAGGCGGTCGAAGAGCCCTTCCGGGGGCAGGAACTCCAGGTCTGTCCGGGCCCGGCCCAGAATGAGCCGCGCTTCGTCGCCGTACCCGATCCGACCTTCGGCTGGGTCCAGCCGGGCCAACGCCTCCTCGGCGACGACCAGGGCGTGGAAGACCGACCGCGGAAACAGCCGGTCCAGCACGAGGAACTCGATGACGGTACGCGCCTCCACGCTGCGGTGATACGTCCGCTGATACGCCTCCTGGGCCGAACACGCCCGCAGCGTGGTCACCCACTCGGCGTACGGCGAGGGCGCGGAGATGCGCGCGGAGAGCAGCCGAGCGGTCATGTCGACCCGTTCCAGATTGCGGCCGAGTACGACGAAGTCATACGCGTCGTCGCGAATCATGGAGGACTCGGCGAGGCCGGCAATCAGGGCGGCGCGTTGCCGGATGTAGGAGAAGAACGGCGCTGGGCCGAAGCCGCGGGCGGCATCGACCCGGGAGGGCAATTCGTGATAGGCGGTGTTGAGCGACTCCCAGATCTCAGCCGAAAGGGCTTCCCGAACGGTACGGGCATTCTGTCGGGCGGCCTGCAGCGCGCCGACGATGGAACTCGGGTTCTTCTCGTCGTATCCGAGTTGGTCCAACAGCCAGCCGGTATCGATGGCCTTGGAGGCGTCCACCCCCATCACCGACGCGACGATCTGGCAACCCTGCTGTTCATCCATCGCCGGGTCTTCCAGAATCTGATGGAACAGCACGTCGAGTAGTCGGGCGGTGTCCTCAGCTCGCTCGACGTAGCGGCCCACCCAGAACAGCGCCTCGGCGACCCGGCTCAGCATGATGATTGGCTCTGCTGCTGCTGCCCGGCCTGCTCGCCGAGCGGACCGGCATCGGGCGCCATCAACGTCGGTGGGGTGATCGGGTGCGGCAACTCCATCAGCGGCAGGCGACCGTTGGCGTCGCGGTTCGGAGCGGAGGTGAGCACCCAGGTGTCCTTGGAACCGCCGCCCTGGCTGGAGTTGACGATGAGGCTCCCTTCCCGCAGAGCTACCCGGGTCAGCCCACCGGGCAGTACGCGGACACGCTGTCCGTCGTTGGTGGCGAAGGGCCGCAGGTCGACATGGCGCGGGGCGAGTCGTTCGCCGTCCAGCGACGGGGTGGTGGACAGCGTGACGACTTCCTGGGCGATCCAATCCCGTGGCGAGGCTTGGGCGCTGACCCGCACCTCGGCCAATTGGGCATCGGTCGCCTCCGGTCCGATCACCAAGCCGTAGCCGCCGGACCCGCCGACCGGTTTGAGCACCAGCTGATCCAGCCGCGCCAGGCAGTCGGCCAGTACGTCGGGGTCCTCCAGCCGGTAACTCGGCACATTCGGCAGGATCGGCTTTTCGCCGAGGTAGTACTCGATCAGTGCCGGAACATAGGTGTACACCAACTTGTCGTCGGCGACGCCGTTCCCCACCCCATTGGCGATCGTGACATTGCCGGCGCGGGCCGCATTCAGGATGCCGGGGCAGCCCACCACCGATTCGGGCCGGAAATGCACCGGATCCAGGTACTCGTCATCGACCCGCCGGTACACCACGTCGACGCGCTGCTGCCCGCTGGTGGTGCGCATGAAGAGTACGTTGCTACGACAGAACAGATCCCGGCCTTCGACGAGTTCAATGCCCATCTTGCGGGCGAGAAAAGCATGTTCGAAGTACGCCGGGTTGTACACCCCCGGCGACAGTAGTACGACGGTCGGGTCCTCGACGGCGGCTGGAGCCGCGGCCCGCAACGCCTCGTGGAACCAGGCGAGATGGTCGGCGACCGGCTGTACGTGCTGTTCGAGGAAAAGTCCGGGAAACACCCGCGCCATGGTGTGCCGGTTCTCCACGACAAAGGAGATTCCGGAGGGCACCCGGAGGTTGTCCTCCAGTACCCGCATGACTCCTTGAGCGTCCCGGACCAGATCGATGCCGGCCAGATGGACGCGCACCCCGTTCGCCGGTGAGATTCCGGCCGCCGGCCGCAGAAAGTTGACGCAGGTGGCGATCACCGAATGCGGCATAATTCCATCGGCAAGCACCGCCCGGGGGCCGTAGATATCGCCCAGAAACGCCTCCAGCGCCCGTACCCGCTGGATGACGCCGGCCTCGATGTGCTCCCATTCCGCCGCCGGAATGAGCCGAGGGACAAGATCGAGAGGAAAGAGCCACTCTTCCCCGGAGCGGGAGAACGTGACGCCCTGGTTACGGAAGCTCCGGTCCCGGGCTGCACACCGTTCCTCAAGATCGGTGATGGACAACAACTGCAACGCGTCATAAAGGGCCTTGGCGTGCGGATGCGGCCACCCGTCGGACGACATCATCTCGTCGTACGCGGGGCTGGTGTAGCCGTCGAGGAGCCCGCCCATGTGTGGGTTGTAGCAAGCGAGTGTTACGAACACGATTCGTCACGCTATGGAAACACACGCGCGGCAAGATGCACGCATGCAGGCGCTACGTCATGTCCGGGTTGGTTGCAGATTCGCCTACGAGGCGGCGGTGGACACCGCAGCGGTCTTCCAGGTGCAGCCGCACCCGGAGGTGATCGCCACCATCGTGCGGGAGTCATGGGACACCTCGCCGGAGCTTCAGCGCACCGGCTACCGAGATCTGTACGGCAATATCTGTCACCGGCTCACCTTGCCGACGGGCCCGTCGGAGTTTCGGTACGACGCCGTCGTGATGGTTCCGGACGCCACCGAGGCGGTCGACCTGGACGCGGCCGAGGTGCCACCGGATGACTTGCCGAATGACGCTCTGGTCTACACCTTGCCCAGCCGGTACGTGTTGCCCGACGTGTTGGCGAACGAAGCGTGGGAGTTGTTCTCCGCGGTGAAGCCGGGGTATCGCCGAGTGGCTGCGATCTGCGACTTCGTCAACGGGCATGTGCAGTTCTCACACACCAGCAGTACGCCACTCACCACCGCGGCTGATGTCTACGCCGCCGGCCAGGGGGTGTGCCGGGACTTCGCGCACCTGGCCATCACCTTCTGCCGGGCGTTGAACATCCCGGCCCGGTACGTGTTCGGCTACCTGCCCGAGATCGAGGTCGAGCCGCTGCCGGAGCCGATGGACTTCGCCGCCTGGATGGAGGTCTACCTCGACGGGTCATGGTGGACCTTCGACCCGCGCAACAACGCTGCGCGGAAGGGCCGGGTGTTGATCGGCCGCGGGCGGGACGCACTCGACGTCGCGATGGTCACCACGTACGGCGGGCCACGCCTGTGCGGCATGGAGGTCTGGGCGGCCGAGGAACCCCGCTAGCCCGCACGGGGTTCTCGAGACCCGTCCCACCCGCCTTTTCAGAGATGTAAACGGAACGATGCCTGCCGCGGCCGATCGGGACGCGGCCGCACGAGCCTGCCCACCCCCTCAAGCGGCGCGGATGTTCACGGTTTCGAAACATTGGTGATGCGGTGTGGAAACGGGGGTTGGTGATGG
>JBDUDX010000167.1:0-2430 GCA_040002735.1 Frankiaceae bacterium
CAGCCGTACCGGCCACCGCAATGCCTGCGAGCAGGCGGCGACGACTCACGTCTGACGCGGCGACATCAGCAGCGACCCCGTCGGGCGGGGCGGGGTCGCCGGAGCCGCGCAGGAACGGCAACGAGGGCAGCTTTGGCATCGTTCCTACTTCGCTGGGGACGTCGGCGTGGGCGCCGGCAAGGGCACGGAGGCCGTGGGTACCGGCGCCATCCCGGAGACGTACGCCGCACCGGTGAGCACGGCGGTCAATACAGGGGCGCCGGTGGTGCTGCTTTCCGCCGTGGCGGCCAACGGGCTCAGCGCCACGGACGTGAGCACCAGAGCCCGGGGCAACGCCTCAACCGCGGTGAAGAACCGTTGCATCACGAAGTACGTGCCCTGGACCGTGAAGGCAAGTGGTACGACGCTGTAGGCGGCACCACCGCCAGCCCCCGCGACGGTTCCCGCCGCAGCCCCGCTGGTCACCAGCGGAGTGGTGGACGGAGTCGGCGTGGCGGTGGATGTAGCAGGGAGGGTCGCCACCGGGACAGTGGCGGTGGGAAGGACCGGTACCCCCGGCGTCAGGCTGATCAGCTCAGCCTGCGAGGCGTTGGCGGCGCGGTTCAGCGCACGGATCAAAGTCGGCATCGCAACCGTATCCGGCATCTTGTCCTCGAAGGCGCGGAGCCGTTGCTGTTCGGCCACCAGGCCGGCCGCCTGGGTACGCAGCTGGCTCAGTTGCGACAGCAGCGTCGTCGCCGTTCCGTCTGCAGTCTCTGTCTGGGCTCGGAGGTCAGCGGCTGAGGAGTTCCGCGGCGAGATGAGGAGGAACCAGCCAGCCAGCAGTACGAGCACGATCGCGGCCGCCGTCGCCATGTACCAGGCGCGGGTGGTCTTCATCGCAGGCCTCCGTCGCTGCCCGCATAACGCTGGGACAGTGCGTCGTCGGTGAGCACGGCTGTCGAACTGAACGTCACGACGCTCCGTCCATCGGTGGTGGCCTTGGTCGACGTGGTGAGGCTCGGGTTCTGCAGGCCGGCGTTCTTCGCCAGCGATTCCAACCAGGTGGCGACGTCATCGTGGGATGCGGTCAGCCCGCCGATCGTGACCGTTCCGACCGACTTGAGAATCGGTACTCCCGGAACGCCCGCGACGCCCGGTAGGACAGCCGCAGCAGCCGGGGCCGCACCAACACCGGCAACGGCCACCTGGCCCCACGTCGCCGTGGTCACCTGCACCGTCGGCGGAACGTGCGTACTGAGTTCGGTGAGCAGCCGGCTGTACCGAACCTCCTGGCTGAGCGCGGACCTTAGCGTCGCCCGAGCGGTGTCCACCGCTCGGTACGTGGCCGCCACGCCGCCGTAGCTCGCGATGTCGCGCTGATACTGCGCATTCCTGGCCTGCGCGGCGTCGAGCCGATGCTGCTGGGTGTTCTGCCGCATCGCCGCGAGCATGGTGAGGGCAATCACAAGGACAAGGGCAGCCGCGACGCCCGCACCAAGTTTGGCTTGAGTGACGCGCAGCTGCCGACTGATGATGAGGCGGGCCGGTAGCAGGTTGATTCGCGGCAGTTCCGGCTGAACGATCGGCAGGATCGCCGTGGCGTCAGTATCCACCTTGCGCTTAAGGCCGATCATGCCGCCCTCCTCAGCGCGAGGCCGATCGCGACGACCGAGAACGGATCGGCACGCTCGGCCAGCTCCTCGCTAATCGTCTTCTGGTGCGGAATGGCCACCATGGAAGGGGCGCCTACCACCGGCAGCCGGACAGCAGCGGAAAGGTGGTCCGGCAGGCCGGCCAGAAGCGCACCGCCGCCGGACAGAAGGATCCGGTTCAGCGGATGCGCGCCACTCTGCGCGCGGTAATAGTCCAGTGAGCCGCGGATCTCCTCGACCAAGGTACCGATCCCGGTCTCCAAGACGCGTCGCTCGATCGTTTCGGCGTCCGCCTCTTCCCCCGTGGCCCAATCCCCTGCCGAACACTTCAAGCTTTCGGCTTCCTCGTGAGCTATCCCGAGACGTTCGCCGAGCGCTTCGGTGACGTCGTCTCCGCCCAGAGTCAAGATTCGGACAAAACGGGGAACTCCACTGGAGTGCACCACGATGTTGGTGATGGTCGCGCCGACATCGACCAGGGCCTCGTGCTGAGCGTCCTCCTCCGACTGCATCCCGGATCGGGACGCCAAGGTGGCGGTCCGCAGGAGCGCGAAAGAAGTGAGGTCGACGATGTCGGGACGCATACCCGCGGCGCGTACCACGTCCAGGTTCCGTTCCAACATCGCGGCATCCGCGGCTACCAGCAACGCGCGCACCATTCGTGAGCCGCCGTCGCCGACGAACTCCTCGATCGGGTGGTAGTCGAGAACGACGTCTTCAACCGGAATCGGTAGCAGGTCTTGCACTTGGTAACCCAGCGCCCCCCGAAGTTCGCTGGCCGGCATCCACGGTAGGT
>JBDUDX010000168.1:0-4279 GCA_040002735.1 Frankiaceae bacterium
TCTCCCGGCCGAAGATGGTCACGAGGACCTTGAGCTTCTGGGAGTCGGCGTGGATCTCGCTGATCGACGCCGGCAGGGTGGCGAACGGGCCGTCCATCACCGTCACGGACTCCCCAACCTCGAAGTCCACAACCTTCGGCGTCTCCTTCGCCCGCCGCTCGGCCGGGGCCTCCTCCGCGAGGATCTTGGCGACTTCGTCGACCGAGAGCGGCGAGGGGCGGCTGGTGGCTCCGACGAAACCCGTCACGCCGGGGGTGTTGCGTACGGTGGACCAGGACTCGTCCGTCAGATCCATCCGGACCAGCAAATAGCCCGGAAACACCTTCTGCTGCACGACCTGGCGCTTACCGTTCTTGATCTGCGTCTCCGGCCGGGTGGGAACTTCGATCGCATAGATGAAGTCCTCCATATTGAGCGAGGTGATGCGACTTTCGAGATTCGTCTTCACCTTGTTCTCATAGCCCGCGTAGGAGTGCACCACGTACCAGTCGCCGGGCTGGACGGACAACGCCTGGCGCAACTCCGAGACCGGGTCGACCTCCGGCACCTCCGGCACCTCCGGTACGTCAGGTGCGGCCGCTACGTCAGGTGCGGCCTCCGGCGGGTCCGGCTGCAGGTACCCCGGCGCGTCATCGTCGTTACCGCCGAGCCCGGACTCCTCCGGACCGGCCGCCTCGGTGCCGGCCACGCTGGAGGGCGCCGGGCCACCACCGGAAACCTCCAGCGCCTCACCCTGTTCGGACCGCGGCTCAGGGGTCGCCGGAGCGGCGAACGGGCCGGCCTGAGCCGGAAGGTCGGGACGGGGCGAATCGGACACAGGTGTGGAGTTCCTTCAGTACAGGCGGGCGGACCGACAGATCAGTTTATCCGAAGACCTGCAGGACCCCTTTGGCAAACAGGACATCGAGCACGGCAACGATCGTCACCATCACCGTGACGAAGATCAAGGCGACGATCGTGTACGTGATCAACTCGTGTCGGGTGGGCCAGATGACCTTGCGGAGTTCGGCGACCACCTGCCGGTAGTACAGCGAAAGCCCGGCCACCGGGCCATGACCGCGGCTACCACGACCGCCGGCCGCCGGCTGCGGCTGGGGATCGGTCGTGGCGACGCTGCCGCCACGGGTCTCGGTCACGGTATCTCGATCTCCTCAGGTGCCAGCCGGTCGATCGTCGGCTGGTCGGGCTCGGTGGCGGCAGGGCAGGAGGGACTCGAACCCCCAACCACCGGTTTTGGAGACCGGGACTCTGACCAATTGAGCTACTGCCCTATCGAATTCGCAGTGTACGCGGAGGAGGCCCGGCAGGTCGACCAACGCCTCCGACCCGACCGCGTCGCCCATCCGGCTACGGGTTGGACGTGCGGTCCGGGAGTGCGGGACCATCGCCTCATGGCACGCATCTCCGCCCGAGTCGGTGGCATCACGGAATCGGCCACCCTGGCCGTCGACGCTAAAGCCAAGGCCCTGAAGTCAGCCGGTCGCAATGTGATCGGTTTCGGCGCCGGCGAACCGGACTTTCCCACACCGGCCGCAATCGTCGCCGCGGCCGAGCGGGCCTGCGCCGACCCCAAAATGCACCACTACACCCCGACCGGCGGCCTGCCGGAATTGCGGGCCGCGGTGGCCGCGGCGACCGTCCGCAACTCCGGTTACGAGATTCCGGCATCGCAGGTACTGGTCACGAATGGCGGCAAGCAGGCGGTGTACGAGGCCTTTGCCACCCTGCTCGACCCCGGCGACGAGGTGCTGCTGCCGGCGCCGTACTGGACGACCTATCCGGAGTCCATCCGGCTCGCCGGTGGCGTGCCCGTACCCGTACTCACCGACGCGGACGCCGGCTACTTGGCCAGCGTGGAGCAACTGGAAGCGGCGCGGACGCCGCGGACCAAGGCGTTGCTGTACTGCTCGCCGTCCAACCCCAGCGGTGCGGTGTACCCGGCGGAGCACGCCCAGGCGATCGCCGCCTGGGCCGTGGAACGCGGCGTCTGGGTGATCACCGACGAGATTTACGAGCACCTGGTCTACGACGGCATGACCGCGCCGTCGCTGCCGGTGCTGGTACCGGAGTTGGCCGACACGTGCCTGATCGTCAACGGCGTGGCGAAGACGTACGCGATGACCGGCTGGCGGGTCGGGTGGCTGATCGGCCCGACCGATGCGGTCGCGGCGGCCACCAACCTGCAGTCGCACCTGTGCTCCAACGTGTCCAACGTCGCCCAGGCGGCCGCGCTCGCCGCGGTCAGCGGTGACCTCAGCGCGGCGGCGGAGATGCGGACCGCGTTCGACCGGCGTCGGCGGACGATGATACGGATGCTGTCGGACATTCCCGGCGTGACCTGCCCGGAGCCGCACGGCGCGTTCTACTGCTACCCCTCCATCACCGGTTTGCTCGGTAAGACGCTGCGGGGCCAGCGGCCGCAGAGCTCACTCGAGCTTGCCGAGTTGGCGTTGGAGGAGGCCGATGTTGCGGTCGTCCCGGGAGAAGCCTTCGGTACGCCCGGCTACTTCCGGCTCTCCTACGCACTCGGCGATGCCGATCTGGTCGAGGGCGTGACCCGGCTGACCAAGCTGTTCGGCGAGGCCGAGTAGCCCGGCAGCCTCAGCCGGTTCGCGGAGCGAGCAGGTCGGTACGCCCCCGGAACCGTTGCAGGAAGCGGTCGTAGTTCCGCTTGGACTCGCGGTCCCGGTAGGCCGGGTCGGAGTCGGCGTATCCCCGATGCCGGTTCTGGCGCAGCGGCAGGTCACCCGGCGGTACGAGCAGCCGGCCGCCGCTCGCTTGCCGTAGCGCGAAGGAGAACTCCATGTCGGCGTTGCGGTAGAAGCGGGCCTTCGGATGCGGGCCACCGGCGTCGAGTGCGACTGCCCGGCGCATGGCGAAGAGGTAACCCAGCAGGGCATCTACCTCCCCCGGACCGGCTGCCACGAACGATCGCCACTCGTCGGCGAGATCGACGTTGGCGCCGCGCCAGCCGGCTCCCACCACGCCGGGGTCGGCGAAGGCATCGAGTACCGGCGAGAGACCGTCGCCCAGACAAATGGTCGAGGTTTCCAGCCAGATGTGGACGTCCGCGGTGTCCAACCGCAGCAGCGCCGATCGTGCCGACGCCCAGCCGGCGGGCGAGGCAACGTGCCACTCCCGAACCCGGTCCGGATGGGCGGTGGCGAGTTCGTGCAGTACGTCGCCGGCACCGTCGACGTTGCCGAGGTCGAGGCCGATGATCCCGAGGTCAGGCGGCGCGTGGCGGACCAGTGCATCGACGCACTCTCGTAGGTCCCCCGGCCAGCCTTCGACCAGCAGCGCCGCGGTGGCCCGGCCCGATGGTCCGTCGCCTCGCTCGGGCAGGTCCTTCAGGGAAGGGAACACCTCGTACGGCGGCTCGGGCGCGAGGCGCCACCCGGCCGCGGTGTCGGTGACAATCCAGCCGGCGTCGGCGATCTCTTCCCGGAGCCGGTCGGCGGTGGCGAAGTCCCGACCGGCGCGGGCCGCCACCCGGGCGTCGGCGAGGGCCACCACATCCGGCGGCGGGGTTATCGGCGGGGACACGGCTTCGCCGTCAGCCAAGCTGGACGACGGCCCGGGCCCGGGTCAGGACCTTGCTCTCCGGCCCGCGAGCGATCAGCTCCACCTGCACCCGGTTGCCGTCGAGTTTCTCCTTCACGACACCGCTGACGTCCAGCGTCGTACCGGCGTCGTCGTCCGGCACGACGAGCATCGTGGCGAACCGTACGCCGTACTCGACCACGGCGCCCGGATCTCCTACCCAGTCGGTCACCACGCGGGCCGCCTGCGCCATGGTGAACATCCCGTGCGCGATGACGTCGGGCAGCCCGACCGCCTTGGCGGCGCGCGGATTCCAGTGAATGACGTTGAAGTCGCCGGACGCGCCGCAGTACTTCACCAGATCCAGCCGGGTCACGGGAAAACGCTGAGCGGGCAGCTCGGTGCCCACCTCGACGTCGTCGTAGCGGACCGCCGGGGACGTCATGGCGTACCGCCACGGACCACCATGGTGGAGAAGGCCGTGCAGACCGGCTCACCGGCGGTGGTACTCAACTCGACTTCGGTGGCGAGCACCTCGTTGCGGCCGAGCGAGGTGATGTCCGCGATCCGGAGCGTGCCCACCACCTCGTCGCCGGCGCGCAGCGGGCGGCGGTAGGAGAAGCTCTGTTGACCATGGACGACGCGGCTGTAGTCAACACCGAGTGCGGGGTCGTGTACGGCTTGCGCCGCCACCGCCATAGTCAGCACGATCGGGAAGGTGGGGGGCGCGACTAGG
>JBDUDX010000169.1:0-9713 GCA_040002735.1 Frankiaceae bacterium
CCGCGACGACGTCTGCCGCCAACTCGTGGAGGAGTTCATCACCGGCTGACCGCTGCGCCAGTACCCGACCTAGCCTAAGAACGTGACCTCCCTCGGGCAGTTGCGGCTGCTGAGGCGGGAGCCGCACTTCGGCCGGCTGTACGCGACTCGGCTCGTCTCCCAAGGAGCCGACGGCGCCTTACAGGTCGCCCTGGCCAGCGCGGTGTTCTTCAACCCGACCGAGTCGACCAATGCGCGGGCGGCGGCGGCGGGCTTCACGGTGCTGCTGTTGCCGTACAGCCTGGTCGGGCCGTTCGCCGGCGTACTGCTCGACCGCTGGCGGCGGCAGCGGGTCCTGATGGTCGCCAACGTGCTGCGCGCTGGGATTGTCTGCGTGGTGGCCGGTCTCCTGCTAGGGGCCGGCCCCTCCGACCCGGCGCTCTATGTCGGCGCGCTGGCGGCGATCAGCGTCAACCGGTTCTCCTTGTCCGGTCTGTCCGCGTCCTTGCCTCATGTCGTGCGCTCGGATCTGCTCGTGATGGCGAACAGTGTCTGCACCACCTCCGGCTACCTCGCGACGATGCTCGGCGGGCTGGCTGCTCTGCTTCTCCGCGGCGTGCTCGGCGGTACCCTCGGCGGTGGCGCCGCTACCGGCAACGCGGGGGCGGCTCTGCTCGCTGCCCTGGCGTACCTGATGGCCGCTCGCATCGTGGTCGGATATCGGGATCCGGACATCCTCGGCCCGGATCAATCCGTGGTACTCGGTCGGCTGCGCCACGCGTTGCTCGGGGTGCTCGCCGGGATGGCCGAGGGTGCCCGGTACGTCTGGGCTCAGCGGCCGGTCGCGTACGCGGTGGGCGCGATGGGCGCCCACCGGTTCTGCTACGGGATCTCCACGATTGCCACCCTGCTGCTCTACCGCAACTACTTCACCGACTCCGGGATCTTCCGGGCGGGTCTGGTGGGCCTGGGTCAAGTGATCTTCGCCGGCGGTATCGGCGCCTTGGTGGCGGCGGTGGTCACCCCGGCGGCGACGGCGCGCGTGGGCAAGCCGACCTGGATCGTGGCATTGTTCGCGCTGGCCAGCGTGGTAGAGGTCGCCTTGGGGCTGCCGTACACCATGCCCGCGCTGCTGGCTGCCGCGCTGCTGCTCGGCTTCGCCGCCCAAGCAGCGAAGATCAGCGTCGACACGATCCTGCAGCAGACTGTCGAGGACCGGGTCCGCGGTCGGGTGTTCGCCCTGTACGACATGCTGTTCAACCTCAGCTTCATCGCCTCGGCCATCCTCGGAGCATTCGTGTTGCCGGCGAACGGAAAGTCCTACGGCGTGCTGGCCGCCATCGCCGTCGGATATGCCGCCATAGCGGCGACCTACGGGGTGGCTACCCGCCGGCTGGAGCCAGCAGCGGGACAACGTAGCGAGTCAGCGGGTTCGCTGCCGACGCCGGGCATCTCAGCCGCGGTCGGCCGCCCAGCGGCGTAACTCCGCCTCCACCTCATCGCGTGGCAGCGGGCCACGCTCCATCCGGATCTCCAGCAGGTGCCGGTACGCCTGACCGACCAACGGCCCCGGCGGAATGCCCAACACCGCCATGATCTCGTTACCGTCCAGATCTGGACGGATCTTCGCCAGCTGCTCCTGCTCGGACAGTTCGGCGATCCGCCGCTCGAGGTCGTCGTACGCCGCCGTCAGCGCCGCCGCCTTACGCCGGTTGCGGGTGGTGCTGTCCGAACGGGTCAGCTTGTGCAGTCGGCCGAGCAGCGGGCCCGCGTCCGTCACGTATCGGCGGACCGCCGCGTCGCTCCAGTACGCCTCGCCGTAGCCGTGGAAGCGCAGGTGCAACTCGACCAGCCGGGCCACGTCGTCGACGACCTGACGGGGGTACCGCAGGGCGGACAGCCGGGCCCGAGCCATGTCCCGGCCCACCGCTTCGTGGTGGTGGAAGGACACCCCACCACCGGGGGAGAACGCGCGGGTCTTCGGCTTGCCGATGTCGTGCAGCAACGCCGCCAGCCGCAGGACCAGGTCCGGCTCGCCGTTCTCCAGCGCGATCGCCTGATCCAGGACGGTGAGGGTGTGCTCGTAAACGTCCTTGTGCCGGTGCAGTGGATCAGCCGTCAGCCGCAGCCGGGGCAGCTCCGGTAACACCCGATCCGCGACCCTGGTCTCCACCAACAGTTCCAGACCACGGCGGGGATGCGCGGAGCAGATCAGCTTGGTGAGTTCCCCCTGTACCCGCTCCACCGACACGATGCTGATTCGATCGGCCATGTCGGCCATCGCTCGCATCACCGGTTCATCCACGTCGAAAGCCAGCTGGGCGGCGAAGCGCGCGGCCCGCAGCATCCGCAGCGGGTCGTCGGAGAAGGAGTCCTCCGGCCGACCCGGCGTCCGCAGAACGGAATCGGTGAGATCCCGAAGCCCCCCGTACGGATCGGCGAAATGGTGCTCCGGCAGCGAAACGGCCATCGCATTGACGGTGAAGTCCCGACGGGACAGGTCGTCGATGAGCGAGTCGCCATAGCTCACTGCGGGCTTGCGGGACTCCCGGGCGTACGCCTCGCTCCGGTAGGTGGTGATCTCCAGCCGGTGGGCGCCCCGGCGCAGACTGAGCGTGCCGAACGCGATACCGGTTTCCCAGATCGCCTCGGCGTATCCGCTGACGATCCGGCGCACCTGATCCGGGCGGGCGTCGGTAGTAAAGTCCAGGTCGTTCCCGACCCGGCCGATCAAAGCGTCCCGAACGGTGCCGCCGACCAGGTGCAGCTGATGTCCAGCCGCGGCGAAGAGCTCACCGAGATGATCCGCCTCGGGCGCCTGTCGGAAAAGTCGGGTCAACGCATCGCGCTGCGGCCGGGAAAGCTGGGCCGTCGCCGGCGAGGTCACGGTTGCTCCTCGCTGGTTGCGGGCGGGCTGGTTGCGGGTGCCTGAAAGGCGTTTCAGGCACCATCAGGGTAGGTGAGCGCACCAGCCGCGCCCAACCCCGGAGTGGCCGGGGAGCGCGGCCGGCCGCCTCTAGAATCGGATGGTGCCAGTCCCATCCCGCCGGCGACGCCTCCGGCGCGTCGAAGAAGTGTCGGCGGGCGGCCTGGTGATCGATGGCACGAACGTCGCCCCCAGGGCGGCCCTGATCGGTCGCACCGACCGTCGGGGGCGAATGCTCTGGTCCCTCCCCAAAGGACACATCGAGACAGGTGAGACGGCCCAGGAGGCTGCGGTCCGGGAAGTGGCCGAGGAGACCGGCATTCGCGGCCGGGTGGTGGCGCCGCTGGGCACGATCAGCTTTTGGTTCGTCATCGAGGACCGCCGAGTACACAAGACCGTGCACCACCACCTCCTGCTGGCCGAGGGTGGCGCGCTGTCCGCGGAGGACCAAGAGGTGTCCGAAGTGGCCTGGGTGCCGCTCGCGGACCTGGCCCGGCGGTTGGCATACGCCGACGAGCGCCGGCTGGTAGAAGGGGTGCCGGAACTGCTCGCCGCCCTGTCGGATCCGGCATGAGACGTTGTCGCAGCCTGGCGCTGGCCGTCATGGCGCTGGCGCCGCTCACCCTAGGGGCGGCCCCGCACGCCCGATCGGCGGAGCCGGTACGCCCCGCCGTGGAGATCACCCTCACCGATCTGGAGCCGCGCGCTCCCACCCCGACCGACGAGGTGGTGCTCCGGGGGGAAGTACGCAACGACGGGCTGTCCGACGTACGCCGACTCCGGGTGCGACTGCGAGTCTCCAATGAGGCGGTCGGCAGTCGGTCCGCACTCGCCGCCCAGGAAGGGAACACCGCCGCCTTCGGTGGTCCGGTGAGCGGCCCAGACGCAGCCGTCGACCTGCCTGACCTCCCCCCGTTGGGGCACGCGGCCTTTACCGTGCGCGCCGACATCGCTGCGCTGGGATTTCCCCGACTGGGCGTCTACCCGATCGGGGTGGACCTACGGGGAGATGACGGCGACGGCGTGGCGACCCTCGGTCGACTCCGCACCTGGTTGCCCTTCGGAACAGCTCCCGCCCCCGGAACCACCGGGCCCGGCGCTCGCCGGGTCGAACCCACCACGATCGCCTGGCTATGGCCGATGGCCGACCTCCCCGACCGCAATCCCGACGGCTCCTTCCCCAGCGACCGACTCGCGGCCTCCATCCGGTCGACCGGGCGGCTGGGATCCATCCTCGCCGCAGCCGGCGCCGTCCAGCCGCGCACCGCCGGGGCCGCACCCACCCCGCTCACCTTCGCCATCGACCCGGCGCTTCTGGAAGCGCTGGCCGCCATGGCGGACGGCTATCTCGTGCATCCGCCCGGAGCGCGGGCCGTTGCCGGTAGCGGGCGGGCGGCGGCGGCATCCTTCCTCCATCGGCTGCAGCAGCTCACCGCCGCCAACCCGGTACTGGCCCTGCCGTATGCCGACCCTGACCTGGCCGCGATGGTTCGGGCCGGACGAGCCGCGGACGTCGGCATCGCCACCGGCTCCCCGACGTTCCGCCAGCTGGTCGAGCGGGTGCTAGGTACCTCGCCGATGGACCACATCGCCTGGCCGCCGGATGGCCTGGCTCCCCAGCCGACGATCGACGCCCTCGGCGGGGTGGACACGGTGGTGCTCTCCGGCGCCGAGCTGCCGGCGCAGCCGTCGTTGAGTTACACCCCCGACGCCGCCACGACCTTGCCCGCGCTCGCCGGCGGCACGTTGCGCGCGCTGGTCTCGGATCCGACGCTGGATGAGCTGGTGGCCGCTGACCCGACGGCCAGCGGTGGGGTACGACTGGCAGAGCAACGGTTCCTGGCCGAGACGATGCTGATCACGGCGGAGAAGCCGGCGGTGAGCCGGTCAATCGTCATCGCGCCGCCGCGGCACTGGGCGCCGCCAGCCGCCTGGGCAGCCACGTTGTTGCGGGATTCGGCGCAGGTACCTTGGCTGCGCCCCGCCCGGATCGCGGACCTGCAGCCGCCACCAGGGGCGTCCGGCCGCGGCCCGCTGCGGTATCCCGCGACCGCGGAGCGGGCCGAGCTGCCGAGGGCGGTGTTCACCGCACGGGACGGCGTAGCGGAGCTCGAAGCGAAGCTGGACACCTTCCAGGAGATCCTCACCAACCAGGAGACCGCCGGCATCCCGGCCCTCGATCGGGCGCTGTTGCGGTGCCAGTCTGCGGCGTGGCGAACGAGTCCCGGGGCCGGGCAGGCCCTACGGGTAGCAACCCGGCAAGCCCTGCGGGATCTGGTGGGGAAGGTGCGGATCACCACCCAGGGCACGGTCTCCCTGGCCAGCAAGCGCAGCACGATCCCGATCTCGGTGGCCAACGGCCTCGGGCAACCGGTACGGGTCCAGGTGGACCTGAACAGCACCGCCGCCCGGCTGATCGCCGAGGACACCGGGGTCAAGGTGATCGCCGGTGGCCATCAGCTCCAGCTGTCGGTCGGGCTCCAGGCGCCGGGGTCGGGCGTGTTTCCGCTCAGCGCGCGGCTGCTCACCCCGGCCGGCCGGCCGTTCGGGGATCCGGTACCGCTCCGGGTTTACTCCAGTCGGTACGGCAAGCTCGCCTTGGCCATCACGGCCGGCGCTTGTGCGGTACTTCTCCTGACCGCCGCCGCCCGGATCCGTGGCCGGCTCCGGGCCGCCCAGCGCAGTCGGGCAAGTCGGTGACGGCCACCGGTACCCGCACGTCGGAGGGCCTGCTGCGCTCCAGCCGGACGATGGCGCTGGGGACCATGGCCAGCCGGGCTACCGGCTTCCTGCGTATGGTCGTCCTGGCCGCGGCAATCGGCAGCATGAGCCTCGCCGAGGCGTACAACGTCGCGAACGTGTTGCCGAACATCATCTATGAGCTGCTGCTAGGCGGCGTGCTCACCAGTGTCGTCGTACCACTGCTGGTGTCGGCCACCAAGGCCGACGTGGACGCCGGCGCACCGGGGCCGCCCGGAGAGCGGTACGCCCGCCAGCTGCTGACCCTGGTCGCCCTCCTCCTCGGCGGCGCCACGCTGCTCGCGGTGCTCGCAGCACCGGCCCTGCTCGCGCTCTACGGGCACGTCAGCGGGCCGCAGCACGATCTGGCTGTCCAGTTCGCCCGCTTCTTCCTGCCGCAAATCCTGTTCCTCGGTGTCGGCGCCACGATCGGGGCGATTCTCAACACCCGAGGCCGGTTCGGCCCGCCGATGTGGGCTCCGGTCTTGAACAACGTGGTGGTGATCATCACACTGGTGGTCTTCCTGGCACAGACCGTCGGCGAGGGGCGTGCGGATCTTCTCCCGCTGAGTACCGCCCAGTTGCTCACCCTGGGCATCGGCACCACAGCGGGGATCGTGGTGCAGACCGTCGCGCTGCTGCCCGCGCTCCGCGCCACCGGGTTCACGCTGCGGCCGCTGCTCGGTTTGCCGCTCGCCGACCTGCGGCGGGCGGGCCGCCTCGCCGGCTGGGTCCTGGTCTACGTCGCCGCCAACCAGGTAGCGCTGCTGATTGTGGTCCGGCTGGCCCGCGCAGCAGGAAACACATCCGGGCCCGGCTCGGGCATCGGCTACTCCGCGTACCTTTACGCGTTTACGATCTTCTCGCTGCCGCACGCCATCGTCGGCGTTTCGATCATCACCGCGCTGCTGCCCCGGATGAGCCGGGCGGCGCTGGATCACCGGCTCGACCGGCTCTGGGGTGACCTCGCCGGCGGCCTGCGCCTCGCTGGTGTCGTCGTCGTACCGGCGGCCTGCGCGCTGCTCGTACTCGGCCCGCTGATCGGCACAGTGATCTACGGGCACGGTCGGGTCGGGGCGGCCGACGGCCGGGCAATCGGCCTGGTGCTCGCCGGTTTCGCCGTCGGGCTGGTGCCTTTCTCCGTCTTTCAGCTGCACCTGCGCGCCTTCTACGCCCAGGGCGACACCCGAACGCCGGCGCTGGTGAACGTGGCAGTGAACGCGGTCAACATCGCGGTCGACCTGCTGGCCTACGCCGCCCTGCCGCAGCGGTGGCGGGTAGTCGGCCTGGCGGTCGGATACTCCACCTCCTACGCGGTCGGCGCCCTGCTCACCAGCCGACTGCTCGCGGAGCGGTTGCCGCAGACCCGGCCGGAGCACGTCCTGCGGACCTACGTACGGCTCGGCACTGCCGGTATCTGCGGCAGCGTCGCGGCGCTGGTGGTAGCGGTGGGCGTCGCGCTACCCCTACCCGGCGGGTTCGCAGCTGGTCCGCTCTCCGCCGGCATCGCCTTGGCGGTCGCGATTCCCATCGGCGGCGCGGTCTATCTGCTCACCGCCCGGCGGTTGCGCGTCGCCGAGGTCGCGCAGCTCACGGCGCTACTCCCCGGCCGGCTGTCCGGCCGGCTCCCGGCCGGCGGCGGACGGGATAGTCGCCTTCGGTGACCTCTTCAGGAGCTCGCCGGAACTGTCGAGCTTCCCGATATGCGGACTCCGGTGCGGCGACAGTGGTCAGCCGCCGTGGTGGCCGCGGCGATACTTCTTCCGCTTCCCGCCGCGGGTGCCGCACAGGCCGCCCCGCCGACGCCGTCACCGCCGGCCCCGTCGGTCGCCGCGGCTGCGACGCCTGCGGTCTCCGCCCGATTGGCCGCGGCCCGGGTTCGGGCAGCGAAGCTCAACGCCACGGTGGACCGGCTGCGGCTGCGGGCCGAACAGTCCACCGAGGCCTACGACGCGGCCCTGGACGAAGTGACGCAGCTCAAAGCCGGCACGCTGGCTTCCGATCGAAACGTCGACCAGCTCGCCGCGGCCGCGGCCCGGGTACAGGCCGGGAACGCCGCCAGGGTTCGACTCCTCTACCAGTCCCAGGGCGAGTACGGAGTCCTCGGCGCACTGTTCGCCGGCGGCGCCCCCGATGACCTCCTGGACCGGGCGGAGGTCGCCGCCACGGTGGTCGAGGCCAATCAGGCGTTGGCGGCAGCGGCCGGGGCTGGCGCTCGCGAGGGCGCAGACATCGCCGGTACCGCGGAAGCCTCCCAACAGCGGCAGGTGAAGCTCGCGGCTACCGCCGCTGAGCACGCCGGCCGGGTCCGGCAAGCGTTGGCCACGGCCGACGCGACCTTCGCCGGCGCGGACGCCGACGTACGGCGGATCGCCGAGGCAGACCGCAAGGCCGCCGAGGCCGCTTCCGCCCGGGCCTTCGCGGCCGCGCTGGCGGCCGCGCAACGAACTGCCGCGGAACGGGTCGCTGCGCAGGCCGCGCTCCTGCGCCAGAACGCGGCGGGGAGCGGCGTCGGTTCCCTGCTCGGTACGGTCAGCGGGCTACCGGCACCGACCGCGGCCGCCGCGGCCGCTCTCACCGCCGCCGGCACCCGGCTGGGCATGCCTTATCTCTGGGGTGCCGTTGGACCGACGAGCTTCGACTGCTCCGGACTGACCGGTTGGTCCTACCGACAGGCGGGGGTCTTCCTCCCGCGTACCTCCGGTGAGCAGTGGAACGCCGGGCCGCACCCGACCCTCGCGGAGTTGGCCCCCGGCGACTTGCTGTTCTGGGCCACGGACATCTCCAACCCGGCCACGATCCATCACGTGGCGCTCTACCTCGGCAACGGGCAGATGATCGCCGCGCCGCACAGCGGCGACGTGGTGAAGGTCCAGCCGGTCTACGGCGACGGCTTCATTGGCGCGGTCCGGCCCACGGCGGCCTGACTGGTCGAGCCGCCGGATCAGCTGGGGCGGACGGCCCCGACGAAGCTGCCCCACTGCGGGGTGGCGATCCGCACCACGTCACCGGTATGCGGTGCGTGGATCATGCGGCCGCCGCCGATGTACATCCCGACGTGCGAGATGGGGCTGTAGAAGAAGAGGAGGTCGCCGGGCTGCAGCGCGGATTTGCTGACGTGGGCGCCGGAACCGTACTGGGCGCGGGAGGAGTGCGGCAGGCCCACGCCAGTGTGTGCCCAAGACCACATGGTGAGCCCGGAGCAGTCGAAGCTACCGGAACCAGCGGCGCCCCAGACGTACGGACGGCCGAGCACGGAGTACGCAGCGGCCACCGCGGCCCTCGCTCGTCCGGAAGCGGGTGGCGGGGTCCGGTGGACCGATGAGCTGCGGGACGCGGCCCGGGCCGGGGCCGGGTGTGACACGGCGACGTTGTCGATCTGCCGAACCACGCTCCGGGTGACCGTCGCCGCAGCCACGTCCTTGACCGCCTGCTGGCGGGCCGCCTGCGCGAGTAGCCGAGCCCGTTCGGCCCGCAAACCGGCCAGCAAGCCCCGCTGGGTGGCGATCTGGCTCTCGATGGACGCCTTCGCGGCGGCAATGCCGCGGGTGACCTGCGCGGCCGCTTCTGCGGCGGTCTGCACGGCGGTCACCTGAGCCGCGTACTGCTGACGCGCGATGTCGGTCGCGGTCACGATCTCGGACTGACGATGGCCGACCGCATCAAGGGTCTGCAGTCGGTCGAGATACTCCGCCGGCGTACTGGAGACAATCGCCGCCAACGAACCATCCGGACCGCTGCGATAGGCGGAGGCGGCGTAGCCGGACAACATGGTGCGCTTGCCCTGGTAGGCCACCCGGGCCCGCTCGGCCTTAGCACTGGCCGCGGCGGCTTTCCGCTTCGCGCCGGCGAGGGTCAGCCGCGCGCTGTTGTACTCCTCCACCGTCGCTTCGATCTTCATGTTCAGCGCTGCGAGCTTGCGTTGCACATCGGCAATCTGCGTCGCCACCTTCGCCGATGCAGACGGCGCGGCGGACGCGGGTCCCGTGGTGGGTGTAGCCAGCGCCAGGCACAGCCCAGCCGCGGCGATCGCGGCGGCTTGGGTAGCCCGCCGAGGGCGCGAGCGGGC
>JBDUDX010000170.1:0-5992 GCA_040002735.1 Frankiaceae bacterium
CAGGCTCGGTGGATGCCCGCCGCCTCCGGGTGGGACGGGCCGGACTGCCTTGGCCTGGGGATCGGCCACGAGGTCGCGATAGCGCACCGGGCCGTGGCCGACCGCCAGCTCGAGAACTCGGTAGAAAAGCATGCCGCGGCTATCTGATCGCCGGCGGTTGAACCGGAAAGTGAACTCGTTCAGGTAGCTCTGCAGATGCGCCGCGTCGACCGATCCTTGGTGGGTGCCCAGAAGCCACCGCTTGGCCAGCGAGGCGACGCGATGGACCCCGGGCAGCAGGTCGCCGGGGTCGTCTCCGCGGGCGCGGGCGGCGCGCTGGCTGCGCCGGTCGTGGGTGTACCCGAGCCGCTCGACCCCCCGGTAGCCCTGCCAGGCGTCGGTGATGACGGTGGCGCCGGGCTCGACGTTGTCGGTGACGAACGGATGCAGGGAGGCTGCCGAGCCGTCCGCCAGTGTCCCCATCCTGACCCGTCCGAACCCGCGAGGCTCATGAACCTCGACCGCAACACCGACAAGGGATTTCTTACCCTTGGCCCGCCCTCCTCGCAGTCCCGGCTCCTCGCCACCGATGTAGGTCTCGTCGACCTCGACGGTGCCGGTCAGCCGGTCCCGGCCCGGACGTACCAGGACCGAGCGCAGGCGATGCAGCATCGCCCAGGCGGTCGGGTACGAGCCGATCTCTAACATCCGCTGCAGGCTCAACGCCGAAATGCCGTCCTTCTGTGAGGCGAACATCCAGCAGGCGGTGAACCACACCGTCAGCGGCGTGCGCCGTCGGTCGAACAAGGTGCCCGCGGTCACCGACGTACGTGCTGCGCAGCCCGCGCACTTGTAGCGGCCATCACCGACAGCCCAGCCGCCGGCATGCCCGCAGCGCGGGCAGACGAAGCCGTCCGGCCAACGCAACCACTCCAGGTAGTCCAAGCAATCGTTGTCGGTCCCGAACCAGGCCTGGAACTCGCCGGTCGACCTCGGGTACTGCTGACCCGCCCGCGGCTGCCGTCCATCCACGGGCTGAGTCTAGTCCGGTCAGCTGAATACCCCCGAGCGGACCTTTGCCAGTACAGAATGTCGCCGTGGCAGCTAACGACATCGTGTTGGGCGCGGTTGTGATCACTGCGCTGGGATTTGACTTCACCAACGGGTTCCACGATTCGGCGAACGCCATGGCAACCTCCGTTGCCACTGGGGCGCTGAAGCCGAAAGCGGCCGTGGCCCTGGCTGGGGTCCTGAACTTCGTCGGAGCTTTCTTGTCGCTTTCGGTGGCGGCGACGATTGCCAAGGGCATCGTCAACACCGACTTGGTCACGCTCAACGTCGTCTTCGCCGGCCTGCTCGGCGCGATCGTGTGGAACCTGCTGACCTGGTACTTCGGACTACCGTCCTCGTCGTCGCACGCGCTGATCGGCGGGGTGGTCGGAGCCACCCTGGTGGCGGCCGGCACCAGCGCGGTGAAGGGACACGCGATCGTGTCGAAGGTCCTTCTCCCGGCGGTCCTGGCGCCGGTGGTGGCCGGGTTGGTTGCGGCGATTGGTACGTACCTGGCCTACCGGCTCACCGCCCGGTCCGCCGACCGGGTGATCACCAAAGGCTTCAAGCTGGGCCAGGTCGGCTCGGCGTCGCTGGTATCCCTCGCGCACGGCACGAACGACGCCCAGAAGACGATGGGTGTCATCACCCTGGCACTCATTACGAATGGGACGATCAACAAGACCGCCACGACCCCATTCTGGGTGATCGTGTCGTGTGCCCTCGCCATCAGCGCGGGCACGTACCTCGGCGGATGGCGGGTCATGCGGACGTTGGGCAAGGGCCTGGTGGAGATTCACACCCCGCAGGGCTTCGCCGCGGAAGGTTCCACATCGGCCGTGCTGCTGGTCTCGGCGCACTTTGGTTTCCCGCTGTCCACGACCCACGTCTGTACCGGAAGCATTCTCGGCTCCGGAGTCGGCAAGCGGCTGGCCACGGTGCGCTGGTCAGTGGCTGGACGGATGGCCGGCGCCTGGCTCGTAACCTTGCCGGCCGCGGCCCTCGTCGGCGGAGTCGCCTTCAAGGTGGCGGACATCATCGGCGGCACACTGGGCGTACTGGTGATGGCCTTCCTCATGGCGATCTTTGCGGCTGGCCTTACCTCGCCTCCCGCCGGGCGCCGGTCAACCACGACAACGTCAACGCCGACTGGGAAGAGCACGGACTCGCGCCGAAGGTGAAGCAGCCCGCCCCGGTCGGAGCCTGAACTGAACGGAGGAGTTGACATGGGTTCGATTGTCCTGAGCGCCCCACCGGTTGACGCGTCATCGCTGGTCAAGGTGCTGGTGGCCAGCCTGCTGGGTGGGGCCGGGCTGGTCGCTATCTTCGCTCTCGGTCTGGCCGGAGTCTCGGCCTACGTCGGGAACACCGAGGGCGGCGCGGCGGTGGCCCCTGGTCGCAAGCCGGCGGGACTCATGGTCGCCCTGACCTCCTTCGCGGTCGTGATCGCCGGCGTTGCTTACGGAATCAGTGTTCTGCTTAACAGCAAGTAGCGCTCGGGGCCGGAGTCAACTGCCGGCAGGCGATTTGCTGAACGGCTGCGTGAGTATGGATCCGCTGACGGCACCGGCGGCCGGCACGCGGGGGGTGAGATGGTTCGGCAGCAGTCGGGCGGGAGCCGCCGTGAACGTAAGAACACACAGTGCCCCGCGGAATTAGGTTTTCGATCTTGATGCTGAGCGTGCGGATCATGAGGCACGGCGAGCACTGTGTGTTCTTACGTTCAGGGCTACTGACCAACCGCGTCGTAGAGCTGCGTGACGATGCCGCCCATGGTTTCCGTACCGGCCGCTCGGTTGCCACGTACGCCGGGCCGCACGCCGGTCAGGCGGTGCTCGTACGCCTTGACCTGGAAGGTTTCTTCGCCAGCGTGACGGTCGGGCGGGTGTACGGCGTACTACGAACTGCCGGCTATCCCGAGCCGGTCGCCCACTGCCTGGCCGGCTTGACCACCACCGTACTTCCGCGCAGCGCCTGGCAGGCCGTGCCGCGTCCCGCCGACGCGGGCCTGCTGGATGCGCACTGGCGGCTGGGCCGCCGCCTCGCCGCTCCGCATCTTCCGCAAGGCGCGCCGACCTCCCCGGCGTTGGCAAACCTGGCCGCGCATCGGCTAGACGTCCGGCTCAACGGGCTGGTCGCGTCCTGGGGAGGCCGGTACGCTCGGTACGCCGACGATCTTGCGTTCTCCTGCCGACGAGATTGGCGCGGCGGCATTCCGCGGCTGCTGGACCTCGTCGCCGGCGTGGTGGGATCGGAAGGCTTCCGACTGAACGAGCGTAAGTCCCGGGTGCTGCCGCGGGCCGGGCGCCAGTCGCTCGGTGGGCTGGTGGTGAACGAGCGGCCCCACGTTGCCCGGGCCGAGGTCGACCGGCTGCGAGCGGTGCTGCACAACTGTCTGCGGTACGGCCCGAGCACTCAGAATCGGCACGACCATCCGGACTTCCGCGCCGTTCTCACTGGCCGGGTCGCCTGGGTCACCCAGCACGATGCCGTCCGCGGCGCCCGACTCCGCGCCCAACTCGACGACATCGACTGGCAGCGTTGAAGACGGCAGCGCTGTAAGGGGCTGGCTACCAGACGTCACCGTCCCGCCAGCCGCAGGCCAGATCTCCGCTCAGGTCGAGGCCAGCGCTGCCGGGCAGTACGTACACCCAACCCTCCTCGTCCCCGGTGCGTATCAGCCCGCCGGGTGCGATCACCGACAACGTCCCCGGCCAGAGCACCCAACCGCGGCCGGCATAGAAGGCCGTCGCCTCCTCCGTTGCGCCCAGCGCGCCGACCTCGTACCCGCCAGAAATGACGCGTTCCAGCGCCGCCATCAGGGCCGAGCCGTGGCCACGGCGGCGCTGGTCGGCGCGGACCGCAACGCCTTCGACGTAGCCGGCGCGCAACGCCCGCCCGCGGTGCAGCAGCCGTCGCATAACGACCGAGCCGTGCCCCACAAGCTCCGACCCGGCCCACACCAGAGCATGGATCCCGCCGAGCGCGTGCTCGTAGTCCTCGTAGGTGACGTCCTCGTCGAACGCCCCATCGAGCAAACCGCGGATCGCCTGTAACTCCTCGGGGGACAGGTCGGCGGTGTGGGCCGTACGCAGTTGCGCCATCCGGCCATGCTGACAGCCACCGGTGCGCGGCGTACCCGCGGTTGCGCCGGCGCGCCCGGCGGGGCAGAGTGGTCGGACTTCCGCGAGAAAGGGCACCATGACTACGTTGTCCGCCGCCACGGTGACGTCACTGGCCGAGACGGTGCCGGTGCCGACGTACGACCGAAGCCAGGTCAGTACCGGAATCGTGCACTTCGGTGTGGGCGGTTTCCATCGGGCGCACCAGGCGATGTACGTCGACCGGCTGTTGAATGCGGGACAAGCCTCGACGTGGGGCATTTGCGGTGTCGGCGTACTGCCCGGTGATCGGCGGATGAAGGACGCACTCACCGGCCAGGACTTCCTCTACACGCTGGTGATCAAGCATCCGGACGGCACGTTGGAGCCGCGGATCATCGGGTCGATCGTGGAGTACTTCTTCGCCCCCGATGACCCCGACGCGGTGATCGAAAAGATGGCCGCGCCGTCGACTCGTATCGTCTCCTTGACGGTCACCGAAGGCGGCTACAACTTCCATCCGGTGACCGGGGAATTCGACCAGCGGGACCCGGGCGTGGTGCACGACCTGGCGTCCGGCGCGGTACCGGTCACCGTCTTCGGCCTGGTGACCGAGGCTCTGGCGCGGCGGCGAGAGCGTGGGCTGGTTCCGTTCACCGTGATGTCGTGCGACAACATTCAGGGCAACGGTGACGTCGCGCGCAAGATGTTCGGCGCCTTCGCCCGGCTGCGCGACCCGGAGCTGGGCAGCTGGATTGGCAACGAGGTCCGCTTTCCGAATTCGATGGTCGACCGGATCACGCCAGTGACCAGTGATGAGGACCGGGCGGTGCTCGCCGAGCGTTTCGGCATCACCGATGCCTGGCCGGTGGTCTGCGAGCCGTTCACGCAGTGGGTACTGGAGGACTCCTTCGGCGATGAGCGTCCGCCGCTGGAAGACGTCGGAGTGCAGTTGGTCGCCGACGTGGAGCCGTACGAGCTGATGAAGTTACGGCTGCTCAACGCCAGCCATCAGGCGCTGTGCTACCTCGGCTACCTGGCCGGCTATCGATACGCGCACGAGGTATGCCACGACCCGCTGTTCACCCGGTTCCTGATGGCGTACATGGACCGGGAGGCGACCCCGACGCTGGCGCCGGTGCCCGGGGTGGACCTGGACGTGTACAAGCGCACGCTGATCGAGCGGTTCGCCAACCCGGAGGTACGGGACACCCTGGCCCGGCTGTGCGCGGAGAGTTCCGATCGGATCCCGAAGTGGCTGTTGCCGGTGATCCGGCTGCAACTCAAGGGGGACGGTGAGTTCTCCCGGGCCGCGCTGGTGGTCGCGGCCTGGGCGCGGTACGCCGAAGGTGTCGATGAGCAGGGCGAGCCGATCGAGGTGGTCGACCGGCTGCGCGATCAGTTGATGGCCGCGGCCGGCCGCCAGCGGACCGATCCCACCGCGTTTCTCGCCAACCGGGAGTTGTTCGGCGACCTGATCGACGAGGCGCCGTTCGTCGCGGCGTACACCTCCGCACTGGAGTCGCTGCACACCCGCGGCGCCCGGGCGACGCTGGAGGCGCTAGCCGGCTGAGGGGAGCTGCTGCGCGGTGAGTTCCCGGACCTCGGCGTAGCGCTCCCGTACCTGCGGTTCGGCAGGCGCGTCGAGCACCTCGGCGGGGCTGGTGGACCAGCGCGGTGGCTCCGGCTCGCCCGACAGCACCCAGGCTGCCTGCCGGGCGGCGCCGTCGGCGACGTACTCGCCGGGGGCGGGTACGGAGACCGGGCAGCCGAGCACCGACGGGGCGATCCGGCGCTGCGCGAGCGCGCGGGCGCCGCCGCCGACCACGATCACCCGGTTCACTACCGCGCCCTGCGCCCGC
>JBDUDX010000171.1:0-2697 GCA_040002735.1 Frankiaceae bacterium
GGTGCATGTCCAGGAACTATGCCAGAGATCTGGTCTACTTGTCTAGATGTGTAGGCGGGTAGCGCACTACTTGAAACGAGTCGGCAGAGAAAGCGCACATGCGGGGATAGAAGCAGGCGGAGGGAGCATCGCCTACCCGGCGCGTCAAGATTCAGGTCGACGGGCCGGCAGGACCCGCGACATGGGTCACCGGGACGTCGGAGAGTCGGCCGATGCGGTGCGGCACGTCCATTACCAGCCAGCGGGACATCCGGCGCGGTAGCGTACTGACCACAATCCCATCCAGATCCTCCTCTCCCAGCACCTCCATAATCCGGTTGACCGGATCCGCGTCGACGACCTCACCGGCGGCCTCGACGCCAAGCCCCCGCAGGCGCTCTAGTTCGTGCTTTAGCCGCCCCTCCGCCAGCAGTCGCGCGATGCTGTGCCGGTCGGAGCTGAAAAGGTCGATTGCCGGAAAGCCCGACTGGTTCGACCCCGCGGTGTCGATCACCGGCACGAGCAGCCGCACGGCGCACCGCACACCTGCAGTCAACTCGTGCAGCTTCGCGGTCAGCGCCTCGCCACCCAGCGTCTGGTTGGCCACCACAAGGAAACGCTGGGAGACGGGCTCGTCATTCAGCGCCACCGCCAACTCGGCTAGCTCTGCCGGCACGGTGGCGGGTTGAGCGCCCCCCGGGGTGGGCGACAGGCGGGCCGGCCTATGTTCCTCGCGCATGTGCCACGACAACTCCGTCGCGAAAGAAAATCTCAGTGGACACTTAGGGCACTGGTGGCTGAACACCATGTTGCTCTCCGATTTAATCCGCTACAGCCGCAAAAGGGTGACTGGCACATCAATGCTCCCGCCAGACAGGCGCTCAGTGCAAGGGCAGTCCGCCCGTCAGGTTCCTGCGCCAGACTGCTGGCCATCAGGAACCGGCACGTCGACCGGCCGGCCGTTGCGCCAGCCCTCGGCGGGGTTCGTTTTCCCAGTCGCCCGAGCGTGGCGCGCTCCACAGGTCGCCGGGTCGTGGCGAACCTTCTCCGTATTGATCGTGTACCCGGTACAGGAAATTGTGTTGGGTAGCCGGCTCCCTTGAAGTTGGGGAACACCCGCCCCCAGTCATCCAGCCGGCAGGTCGTAGGCCAGCACAAAACGGTCCGCCGCCATCACTGTGTCGCACACCTCCACGGCCCGCCCTTCGGAGTCGTAAGCAGTCCGGACGAGAACGAACACAGGGACGCCGGCGGAAAGCCGTAGCGATCGGCTTTCGTCGGGCACAGGCATGCGGGCCGTCACCTCCTCAGCGAAGCGGCTAAGGCGATGTCCGGTTTCTTCGAGCCGGGCGTAGATGCCTCCTGGCCCCGGGTTCTTCCGGGTCATCGGTGTACCGCTGGCCAGATCCCACGGCACGTACGACGTCGCGATCTCGACCGGTTCACCGTCGGCCAGGTAGCGGCGGCGCCGAACCAGCACCCGGTCCGTCGGCGGCTGGCTTAGCCGCTCAGCGATGTCAGGCGGCGGGTGCTCCGGGCCGACCTTGAGCACCTCCACGCCCGTGCTGAGGCCTTCGGCCTCGGTCTCAACGGTGAAGGCCCCCTTGCCCTCGTCGCGATGGCGTCGAGCGAACCGGTCGGAAGCGACCCGACGCACTGGCGGCCGGCGGCGGACGAAGGCGCCCCTCCCGTGCTCCATTTGGATAAGCCCTTCGGCCTTGAGTTGAGCGACCGACTGGCGCACCGTGCCCCGAGCAGCTCCGTAGGTTTCCATGAGCTCACGCTCGGACGGAAGCCTGGCTCCTTCCGGAAGCGAGCCGTCAAGCATCTGCGCCCGCAGCAGGTCGGCGATCTGCCGGAAGACTGGACGATCGCTCGTGGGATCGACGCCCTCGCTCGCCATCTCACTCCTACACTTCTCTAGACAACCAGTCACGGTACGCCGGAGGGGCTCATGGCCACACCGCGTCACTCGGTGAGCGTGGCCGCCGCCGTCGTCGACGACAGCAATAGGGTGCTTGCGATCCGGAGGGCTGACAACGCGCACTGGGAGCCCCCCGGCGGTGTGCTCGAACTCGACGAGACGATCGAGGACGGCGTGATCCGTGAGGTGTTCGAGGAGACCGGCCTAGTGGTGGAGCCGCTGGTCCTGACCGGGGTCTACAAGAACATGAGCCGCGGCATCGTCAGCCTGGTCTTCCGCTGCCGGGTTGTCAGTGGCACCGCCGTGGCCGGCGCCGAGACTCGCGAGTGTCGGTGGATGACCGCGGACCAGCTCCGCGACTCGATGGACGAGGCGTACGCGGTACGCCTGCTCGACGCTCTTCAGACCGACGGGCCACACGTCCGGGCCCATGACGGGGTAAGTCTTTTCGCCACGCGTTGACCGCCTGACCCCAATCCCACGCCCGCCGCTGCTAACGGCCTGCGCACGCCCGCCTGCCTCGAGAGCACCGCAGCCCCACCCAACTCACCGGCGCGCTGGTACAGTCAACTAGTCGTTCACGCACTGGTATCTCTGATACGCCCCGCCCATCGGGGCAGAACCGGCAGGACGCGTGCTGAGCATTGGTGAGCTGGGGAGCGGCCCCAGCTCTGTCGACTACTACCTCGACCACCAGGCCGGCTGCCCCATGGACTCAGCACTGCCACCCGACTCCTCGGTGCTCGTAACCCCGCTCGTGGCGGTACACAGCGCCGCAGTGCCAGGTGGCTACC
>JBDUDX010000172.1:0-6211 GCA_040002735.1 Frankiaceae bacterium
GTGGCCGCCAGGACCAGCGCGGCCGCGCCGTTGTTGACGATCAGTACGTCCCTCTCGGTCGGCGCCGCGCCGGCTACGGCGGCTCGCAGGGCGGCCAGCGCGCCGCGGCCCCGCCGGGCCCGCGTGCCGGTGTCCAGGTCGTACTCCACGTCGACGTACCCGCTGGCGAGGACCAGCGCCTCGCGGGCTGCCGGTGACAGCGGCGCCCGCCCGAGGTTGGTGTGCAGGACGACGCCGGTGGCGTTCAGTACCGCTCGCAACTGGGTGCTGGCCGCTGGCAGGAGGTCGACCGCGGCCTCGACCACCGCATCGGGCGCGAGCGCTCCCTCGCGGGCCTGCTGCTGGGCCGCCCGTACCGCATCCTTCACCGCCGGTCGGCCCAGTCGCGACTCCGCGGCGACCAGCCGAGGGTCGCCCAGCACCACGTCCGTCCGCGGCACCGCGCGCGCAACGCCCTCCACCCGCACAGGCTAGGTGCCGAAGCGGGCGGTGGGCGTTGCGGTGACTACCGAGAAATGACGACCTTGAGGGCGTTGTGTTCCCCGGCATGGGAGAATACGTCGTACGCCTTGAGCATCTCGTCGAGCTGGAAATTATGCGTGCCGAATTTCTCCGGGCTAATCTTTCCGCCGACGACGAGGTTCAGCAATGTCGGCACGGTGATTCCGTTGACCAGACCGGTCGTAATCGTCACATTCTTGATCCACAATTCTTCAAGGTGCAGCGTCGCCGAGGTGCTGTGGACGCCGACGTTGGCGATCGTGCCACCGGGCCGAACGAGCCGGACCGCGTTTTCGAACGTGGCCGGAACACCAACCGCTTCGATAGCGACATCGACGCCGAGTCCATCGCTGGTCAGCGCGGCGACTTGCTTGTCCAGGTCGCTGTCACCCGCATTGACGGTGTGGTCTGCGCCGAACTGCTTGGCGTGTTCCAGTCGAGACTCGTCGAGGTCGATCGCGATGACCCGGCTCGCCCCGTACAGCCCCGCCGTCATGATCGCCGCCAGCCCGACCGGACCGGCTCCGACCACGGCCACCACGTCACCGGGCTTCACCCGGCCGTACTGCACGCCGATCTCGAACCCCGTCGGAAGGATGTCGGCGAGGAAGAGTACCTGCTGGTCGCTGACGCCCTCGGGGACCTTGTGGACGCTGGTCTCTGCGTACGGAACCCGGACGTACTCCGCCTGGGTCCCGTCGATGAGGTACCCGAAAATCCAACCCACGCCACCCACCGCCTGGCAATGGCTGGGCATCGCGATCTTGCAATACGAGCATCGCCCGCAGGAGGTGATGGCCGGGACGAGTACCCGGTCACCGGCGGCGAGGCTGCTCACCGCGGAGCCCACCTCGACAACCGTGCCGACCGCCTCATGACCGAGTACCCGGCCATCGGTAACCGCCGGAACATCGCCTTTGAGAATGTGCAGGTCGGTGCCGCAAATCGTGGTGGTCTCTACCCGTACCAAAACATCGGTGGGATCGCGCAAAACAGGGTCGCTGATCGTTTCCCAATCCTTTTGGCCGGGACCGTGGTACACCAGTGCCTTCATTCTCAACTCGCCTTTCTTGGGGTATATCGGGGGACTTTAGCCAGTCGAGATCGAGGAAAGACTTTGTTCGGCAGCCGTCCGGTCTTCATCCCCGGGGACGATGGCCCTTGTGATCTGGGTCTCATGAGGATGCCTCCGGGACGTCAACGAGGCATAGCCTGAGCCTTCCATGGGCGCGTTGACGGCTCTCACCTCCGATCCCCCGAGGCAGGCCCACCGCAGAAGGCGGAGCGGCCTGCGCGCGGCCGCAGCCTTCGCCGGCCCCGCCTTCCTGGTCTCCGTCGGCTACATGGATCCCGGCAACTGGGGTACCGATCTGGCGGCCGGCAGCCGGTACGGATATCAGCTGCTGTGGGTACTGGTTGCGGCGAACGTGGCGGCGCTCTTTCTGCAGCGGCTGTCTGCCAAGCTCGGCATCGTCACCGGCAAGCACCTCGCGCAGCTGATCGGCGAGCACATCGCGACCGGCCCACGGCGGGCGTATGCCGGCCTCGCGCTCACCGCGATGCTGGTCACCGAGACCGCTGAGTTCCTCGGTGTGGTGGTTGCCCTGCGGTTACTGCTGCGGCTGCCACTGCTCGCCGCGGTCGCCCTCGGCGGGATCCTGGTACTGGGCTTGCTCGCGCTCGGGGCGCGTCGTGCCCGCCCGCTGGAACGGGCCGTCTTCGCCCTGCTCGGCACGGTGGCGGCGGCGTACCTGGTGGAGTTGTGGCTGGCCCCCCCGCCGGTCGGTGGCGTGCTCCGCGGGTTGGCGCCGACCCTGCCGTCGGGATCGCTGCCGATCGCATTGGGCATCCTCGGCGCGGTGGTCATGCCGCACAACCTGTACCTGCACTCCGGGTTGGTGCTGGACCGGCGCGGGGACGGCTCAGACCCGCGGGGCGTGCTGCGCCGGTGCACGGTGGAGAGCGGCATCGCGCTCAACCTGGCGCTGGGCGTCAACGCGGCAATCCTGCTGATGGCGGCCACCACGTTCTTCGGCCTGGGCGCGGACGTCAGCTCGCTCGGCGAAGCGCACGCCACCCTCACCCCGCTGGTCGGCTCGGCGGCGGCGCTGGCCTTCGGGCTGGCGCTCCTCGCCGCCGGACTCGCGTCCTGCATCACCGGCGGGATCGCCACCCAGTACGTCATCGACGGGCTGATCCGGACGCGGCATCTGCGCTCCCCGCTGCTGCGGCGACTGATCGCGATCGTGCCGGCGACGATCGTCCTGGCGGCCGGTACTCCCGAGATCATGGCCCTGGTATGGAGTCAGGTGGTGCTCGCGCTGACCCTGCCGGCGGTCATCATCCCGTTGCTGCTGCTCGTTCGGAGCCCTCGGGTCATGAGGCAGCACGCCATCGGCCGCCCGGCACTGGTCACCGGCATCCTGATGACCGCCACACTGATCGGGTTGAACGCCATCGCGGTGTGGCAGGTGCTCGTCGGCGGCGGCTGACCGATACTGAACAAAGTCCGAGGAATAACGAGAAGCGGAGCGAGTGGTGGCTGAGCAGCCGAGGTCCGACGATGCGATGACGCACCTGATCCGAGCCGCCGCGGAGGACGTGATCCACCGCACCCGCGCCTTCGCCGATCTGGTCCGCAGCACGGGCGGTACCGGCCTCAACGCGCTCGGCGCGTTGAGCGCGCCGGTCCCCCGGGCATTCGGGGACGTCGTTTCCTCGTTGCAGGGCATGATGGAACAGACGCCGGGGCCGGGCGCCCAGCTGGACATGTTCCTGCAGGAGATCCACGCCAAACGGGCGTTGGTGCAGGCGCTACAGACGCAGCTGGGCTCGTTCGACAACCAGCTGGAAATCCTGCAAGGCTCCCTGGAGCCGTTGCGGGTGTGGGGCCAGCAGTGGTCGAACGTGCAGAATTCCCTCGCCGAAACTCTGGGCGTCTTCCGTCCCGGGTCCGGCAGCCGCCCCGGCGACTAGCCGAGCCCACCTGGGGAGACGGGCCCGGCGAGTAACCGGCTCCCATAAGGTCAGATCGAGGCCAGCGAACTGGGCACGGTTCCCAGACCAGCGGCCACCGCCGCGTCCGAAACCGCCTTCGCCACCGCAGGAACCACCCGGGAGTCGAAGATCGACGGAACGATGTGGTCGTAGGAGACACCGTCCGCCGCGACGATGTCCGCGATCGCCCGGGCAGCCGCCACCTTCATCGAGATGTCCACCGAGCTGGCCCGGCTGTCGAGCAAGCCGCGGAACACACCCGGGAAGACCAGCACGTTGTTGATCTGGTTTGCATAGTCGCTGCGGCCGGTGGCGACGACCGCGACGTTTTCCGGCATCTCCTCCGGCATGATCTCCGGGATCGGGTTCGCCAGAGCGAAAACGATCGCCCGGTCCGCCATGGTGGCGATCCACTCCGGCTGAACCAGCCCGGGGCCGCTCACGCCGAGGAAGACGTCTGCGTCGACGAGTGCACGTTCCACGCCCCCAGAGAGGCCCTTCGGGTTGGTCACTTCGGCGATCGCCCGCTTGTCGGCGTTCAGATCCGTCCGGTCGGTGGAGATGATGCCGTGCCGATCGGCGCCCACGACGTGACCGACGCCGGCGTGCTGCCAGAGCTTCACACAAGCCACCCCGGCCGCGCCCATGCCGAGGCAGACCACCTTGAGGTCCTCCAGCCGCTTTCCGACCACCTCGGCGGCGCCGAACAGGGCGGCGAGGGAGACCACCGCGGTGCCGTGCTGGTCGTCGTGGAAGATCGGGATATCCAGCTCGTCCTGCAGCCGCCGTTCCACCTCGAAACACACCGGCGCGGCGACGTCCTCCAGGTTGATGCCGCCGAAGCCAGGCGCGATGGCCTTGCCGACCGCGACGAGTTCCTCCACGCCGGAGGTCCGTACGCACACCGGATATGCATCGACGTTCGCGAGCTGCTTGAACAGCATCGCTTTGCCCTCCATCACCGGCATTGCGGCTTCCGGGCCGATGTCGCCGAGCCCGAGCACCGCCGTGCCGTCGGTGAGCACCGCCACCGAGTTCGGCTTGATCGTGTAATCCCAGACCAACTCCGGATTCGCACCGATCGCCGAGCAGACCCGCCCCACGCCGGGGGTGTAGGCCATAGAGAGGTCGTCGCGGGTGAGTACGGGGAACTTGGGGGCTATTTCGATCTTGCCCCGGCGGTGCCGGTCGAAGACCCGGTCGGTGACCGATAGCAGTTCCACACCCTCAACCGCACGGGCCGCCGCTACGACCTCATGGCCGTGGGCCTCGCCCCGGGTCTCCACCTGAATCTGCCGAATGATCACTTCACCCTGGTGCTCCAGGATGTCGATCGCGTCCACGAGGGCACCGGCGCCACCCAGCGCGGAGGTGAGCTTCCCGAGTGTCCCGGGAATACGTTGCAGCGATACCCGCAACGTGAGGGTGTTGCCGGCGGATGGATGGATGACGATCATGATTGGTGCCTCTCTCGTCGGATCGGGCGGTCCGAGAGACTCTTGGTGCGCTCCACGAACCCGCAGAACTCACCGTAGTGAGGCAGTCAAGAGCGGCACAGATCCGCCTGCCGGTGCCAGCGGGTCGTTTGGCAGGGCCTCGCCGGTACGCACCGCGGCGGAGGTGGACGGGAATCGAACCCGCCTGCCCGAGATCCTCGAGCACCTCGGTTTTGAAGACCGGGAGGGCCACCAGGCACCCACACACCTCCACGGCGAACACTAACCCGCCTATCGTGCCGGTATGACCGGCACGGTGACGCAGCTCCGCCTGACCTCCTACGCCCACGGAGGCGGCTGCGCCTGCAAGATCCCGCCGGGGGAATTGGAGGACGTGGTCGGCGGTTTGCTCGGCGCGCCCTCACCGGATCTGCTCGTCGGGCTGGAGACGGGTGACGACGCGGCCGCGGTACGACTCGACGGCGACACCGCGATCCTGGCCACCGCCGACTTCTTCACTCCGGTCGTCGATGATCCGTACGACTGGGGACGGATCGCGGCGGCGAACGCGCTGTCGGACATCTACGCGATGGGCGGACGGCCACTGGTCGCCGTGAACCTGCTCTGCTGGCCCCGCGACGTGTTGCCTTTCGGCCTGGCCCGGGAGGTGCTCCGCGGCGGCCTCGACGTCGCCCGCGAGGCCGGGTGCCACCTCGGCGGTGGGCACAGCGTGGACGATCCGGAGCCGAAGTACGGGATGGCGGTCACGGGCGTGGCCGACGCCCGGCGGCTGCTGCGCAACGACGCCGGCCGGGCCGGATTACCGCTGTCGCTGAGCAAGCCGCTGGGCCTCGGCGTACTCAACACCCGGCACAAGGCGACCGGCGAGGTATTTCCGCAGGCGGTGGAGACGATGGCCACGCTGAACCGGGACGCGAGCCGGGCCGCGCTCGCCGCAGGGGTGACCTGCGCGACCGACGTCACCGGCTTCGGGTTGCTTGGCCACCTGCACAAGCTGGCAAGGGCCAGCGGGGTCACCGCGCGGGTGGATCCGGCCGCGGTGCCGTACCTCGACGGCGCGCGGGAGGCGGCGACGGCCGGGTACGTCTCCGGCGGGACCCGGCGCAACCTGGCCTGGGTGGCGCCGCACGCCGACTTCGGGGGTAGTTCGGAACTGGACCAGCTGCTGCTCGCCGACGCCCAGACTAGCGGCGGCCTGCTGGTTGCCGGCGAGATACCCGGTGCGCCGGTGATCGGCGAGCTGCTGCCGGCTCGCG
>JBDUDX010000173.1:0-8143 GCA_040002735.1 Frankiaceae bacterium
CCGCGACCCTCACCTTGGCAAGGTGATGCTCTACCAACTGAGCCACGTCCGCGCGGCCGCTAATCAGCCAGCACGTCGAATCTTACACGGCCGCCTTGACGGATCGGCTCACCGCGGACGCGAGCCCGCGCTGCGTATACCTACCGGCCCCCCGCGGGACGCGAGCACGACGTAGGTTCGCGGAATGCGGACAGTGGAGGTCACTGGCGATCCCCTTCCGGTCGCGGACGTGGTGGACGTGGCGTACGGCCGGGCCGCGGCTCGCCTCGGTGCCGGGGTGGACGGTCGGATGGCGGCTTCACGGGCAACCGTGGCCGCGGCCGTGGATCGGGCGGATGTGGTGTACGGGGTAACTACGGGCTTCGGCCTGCTCGCGGACACCACCATCGGCCGCGAGGATCTGGAGCAGATGCAGCGCTCGCTGGTGCTCTCCCATGCCGCCGGCGTCGGCGAGCCGCTCGACGACCCGGCGACCCGCGCGATCTTGCTGCTCCGGGCGCGGACGCTGGCCGCCGGTTTCTCCGGCGTGCGGGCGGAGCTACCGGCTCGGCTGCTCGAACTGCTCAACCGCGGCCTGCTGCCGGTGATCCCGGAGCAGGGCTCGGTCGGCGCCTCCGGAGACC
Source organism: Frankiaceae bacterium (assembly GCA_040002735.1). Lineage (GTDB taxonomy): Bacteria > Actinomycetota > Actinomycetes > JADGOV01 > JADGOV01 > JADGOV01. Next base: position 624 of record JBDUDX010000173.1, read on the forward strand.
TTGCCCAGCTGGCCCACCTGGCATTGCCGTTGATCGGCGAGGGCCGCCTGCGACGGGCCGGCGACTCCGATCGCCAAGGCCACCCCGCCGCCGCCGTGCTGGCCGAGGAAGGTCTGGACCCGCTGGTACTCGCTCCCAAGGAAGGGCTCGCCCTGCTCAACGGCACCGAGCCGATGCAAGCCGTGCTGGCGTTTTCGATCACCGACGCGGAACTTCTTACTTCGGTCGCGGATCTGGCCTGCGCGATGTCGGTGGAGGGGCTGATGGGCACCGACCGGCCGTACGACGAGCGGGTCCAGCGACTCCGGCCGCATCCTGGCCAGCGGGACTCCGCGGCCAACCTGCGTACGCTGCTCCAGAGCTCCCCGCTGTTGGCCAGTCACCGGGAGAGCCGGCACGCGGTGCAGGACTCGTACTCGCTGCGGTGCGCGCCGCAGGTGCACGGCGCGGTCCGGGACGTCCTGGCGCACGCCCGCCGGGTACTGGAGATCGAACTCGGCTCGGTGGTCGACAACCCGGTGATCCTCGACGGGCCGGACGGGCCGGAGGTGATGACTACCGGAAACTTCCACGGCGAGCCGTTGGCCTTCGCCGCCGACATGCTGGCGATCGCCATCTCCGAACTGGCCAGCATCAGCGAGCGGCGGATCGACCGGATGCTCGACCCGGCGTTCTCCCGTGGGCTGCCACCGTTCCTGGCCCCCCGGGCCGGTACCAACTCCGGATACATGCTCGCGCAGTACACCGCCGCGTCGGTGGTCGCGGAGAACAAGGTGCTCGCTCACCCGGCCAGCGTCGACACCATTCCGACCTCGGGCAACCAGGAGGACCACGTCTCGATGGGCTGGGGAGCGGTCCGAAAGTTGCGGACCGTGGTGCGGAACGTGCGTACCGTACTGGCCGTGGAGCTGCTCTGCGCCGCCCAGGCACTCGATCTTCGCGAGGCGATCGCGACTCCCGGACCGGCCACCTCTGCTGCGCTCGGGGTGCTCCGTCGTACGGTTCCCCGCATGGACACCGACCGGGAAGTTGCCCCGCAGATCGCCGCCGTGGACCAAGCCCTCGCCGACCTGGTCGCCGCCGCAGCGAGTGCTACCGGAGGCCTGCGGTGAAGGCCTGGGTCAACGGCCGGATCGTCGACGCCGCCGAAGCCCGGGTATCCGCCTTCGACCACGCGTTCACCGTCGGCGACGGGGTGTTCGAAACTGTCAAGGTCACCGGCGGGCGGGCGTTCGCCCTCACCCGCCACCTCGACCGGCTCACCCGCTCCGCGGTCGGCCTCGGCCTGCCGCTGCCGGACGACGTCCTGCTGGCGCTCGCGGTGGGCGAGATCCTGGCCGCGAACGCCGAAGTGAAGGAGGCTCGGCTGCGGATCACCGTCACCGGCGGCCCGGCGCCGCTGGGCTCGGACCGCGGCACCGGCTCGCCAAGCTTGGTGCTGGCGATGGCGCCGCTCGCCGGCTGGCCGGCGTACGCGGATGTGGTCACCGTGCCCTGGGCCCGCAACGAGCGCAGCGCCACGGTCGGGCTGAAGACCACGTCGTACGCCGAAAACGTGGTCGCGCTCACCTACGCCCACGAGCGGGATGCCGGTGAGGCGATCTTCGGTAACACCAAAGGTCGGCTCTGCGAGGGGACCGGCAGCAACATCTTCGTGGGCCTCGGCGGGCGGCTGCTGACGCCGCCGATCGCGTCCGGCTGCCTCGCCGGCATCACCCGCGACCTGGTGCTGCAGTGGCTACCGGACGCCGTCGAGGAGGACCTGCCGGAGGCGGCGCTGTTCCAGGCCACCGAGGCGTTCCTCACCTCCTCCACCCGCGACATCCAGCCGATCCGCCGGGTCGACGGGCGCGCGTTGCCCGCGGTACCGGGAACGCTCACCGAGAAGGCGATGGTGGTCTTCGCCGAGCGCGCCGCCGACGATCTCGACCCGTAAGGGAGTCGTTATGGAGGGAGCCCGCGTCGTCCGGGCACCACGGGGCCCGTACCGCACTGCCCGAAGCTGGGGTGCCGAGGGTGCGCTGCGCATGCTGCAGAACAACCTCGACCCGGAGGTCGCCGAACGTCCGGACGACCTGGTGGTCTACGGCGGATCCGGCCGGGCCGCACGCAACTGGCGCTGTTTCGACGCCATCGTGGACACGCTGCGGACGATGGCCCCGGACGACACGCTGCTGGTGCAGTCCGGCAAGCCGGTCGGCGTGGTCCGTACCACTGAGGCGGCGCCCCGGGTACTGATCGCCAACTCGCTGCTGGTGCCGAAGTGGGCGACCCCGGAGTACTTCCGTGACCTGGAGGACGCTGGGCTGATCATGTACGGGCAGATGACCGCCGGGTCGTGGATCTACATCGGTACGCAGGGCATCCTGCAGGGTACGTACGCCACCTTCACCGAGGTGGCCGACCGGCACTTCGGCGGCACGCTGGCCGGGCGGATCGTGCTCACCGCCGGGCTGGGCGGGATGGGCGGCGCCCAGCCGCTGGCGATCACCGGCAACGGCGGGGTGGCTCTCTGCGTCGAGGTCGACCCGTGGCGGGCCCAGCGCCGGCTGGAACACGGCTACCTCGACGAGATCGCCGACTCCCTCGACGACGGGCTGGCCCGCGCGGCGGCGGCGGCTCGGGAGGGCCGGGCCCGCTCCATCGCTGTGGTGGCCAACGCGGCCGACAGCCATCCGGAGCTGGTCCGGCGGGGCTTCACCCCCGACGTGGTCACCGACCAGACCTCGGCGCACGACGAGCTCGGCGGGTACGTGCCGAACGGCAGAACCTACGCCGAGGCCCTGGAGTTGCGGCGGGACAAGCCGGCGGAGTACATCGAGGCGGCCAAGGCGGCGATGGCCGTGCACTGTCGGGCGATGCTGGACTTCCAGCGCGCCGGCGCGGTCACCTTCGACTACGGCAACGGGCTGCGGGGACAGGCCCGGGACGCCGGGGTGGCCGACGCGTTCGACTACCCCGGCTTCGTGCTGGCCTACATCCGTCCGCTGTTCGCCCGCGGCGCGGGCCCGTTCCGCTGGGCCTGCCTCTCCGGCGAGCCGTCGGATCTGGCGGCGACTGACAAGGCCGTGGCGGAGGCGTTCCCGGACGACGATCCGCTGCAGCGCTGGCTGCGGTTCGCCGCCGCCAAGGTGAAAGGCCAGGGGTTGCCGGCCCGGATCTGCTGGCTGGGGTACGGCGAACGCCACGTCGCCGGTACCGCCTTCGACGACCTGGTCGCCCGCGGGGTGCTGCAGGCGCCGGTGGCGATCGGCCGCGACCATCTCGACGCCGGCTCGGTAGCCTCCCCGGAACGGGAGACCGAGGGAATGCGCGACGGATCGGATGCGATCGCGGACTGGCCGATCCTGAACGCGCTGCTCAGTACCGCCTCGGGCGCATCCTGGGTCTCGGTCCACCACGGCGGCGGGGTGGGCATCGGCAAGTCGATCCACGCCGGGCTGGTCGTTGTCGCCGAGGGCACTCCGGCGAGCCGGGAGCGGGTCGAGCGGGTCCTCACCAACGACCCGGCCACGGGCGTGATCCGGCACGCGGATGCCGGGTACGACATCGCGTTGGACACCGCCCGGGAGGTCGGGGTGCGGATGCCGATGGAGGCCGGTACGCAGGGGCCGGCCTGGCAGGAGTGAGCCCGCCGAGCGGGGATCTGGTCGTCCGCCGGATCGGCCGGCTGCTGCCGATGACCGCGCCGCTCATCCAGAATGCGGCCCTGGTGGCCCGGGCCGGCCGGGTGGCCTGGATCGGACCGGATCGCGCGCTTCCGACCGACCTCGGTCAACTCCCCGAGGTCGATGCCGGGGGTGCGGCCGTCATCCCCGGGTTCGTGGACTGCCACACCCATCTGGTGTGGGCTGGCAGCCGCCGCGAGGAGTTCGCCGCCCGCCTCGCCGGTCAGCCGTACGACGGCGGCGGCATCGCGACCACCGTGGCCGCCACTCGGGAGGCGGGGAACGCGGAACTGGCGGCGTTGACTGCGGCCCGAGCGGCCGCCGCCCTCGCCGCCGGCACCACCACGATGGAAGTCAAGACCGGCTACGGGCTCAGCCCGGAGCACGAGCTACGGCTCCTTGACGTGATCGCCGCCGTCGCCGACCGCACCCCGCAGCGCATCGAGGCCACGTACCTGGGCGCGCACAGCATCCCGGTCGGCCGGGAGCGGCGGGACTACGTCGAGGAGGTGGTGGCCACGCTGCCGACCGCCGCCGAACACGGCGCCCGGTGGTGCGATGTGTTCTGCGACCGCGGGGCGTTCACCGTCGCGGAGGCCCGGCGCGTCCTCGACGCCGCAAAGGAAAGCGGTCTGGGCCTGCGCTGCCACGCCGACCAGATCGACCGGATCGGCGCGGTGCCGCTGGCCGCCGGATTGGGCTGTGCCAGTGCTGACCATCTTGATCACGTCGACGAAGCGGGGGCCCGGGCGCTCGCCCAGGCCGGTACCGTTGCCGTTCTGCTGCCCACCGCCACGCTCACTCTGCGGACCGGCGGCTGGGGTTCAGCCGCTATTCTCCAGGACGCCGGCGCAACCATCGCGTTGGCCACGGACTGCAATCCGGGAACGTCGTGGACCGAATCGATGCCGTACGTCCTGCAGATCGCCTGCCTGCAGTTGGGTCTGTCCGTACCGGAGGCGCTACGCGCCGCTACGCTGCACAGCGCCTGGGCGCTGCGCCGCAACGATGTGGGTCACCTCGGGGTGGGGGCGGCTGCCGATTTGGTCGTGTTGCACGCCGCCCACGAGGTGGATCTCGTGGCCCACCTCGGGGCGCCGGCGGTCAATCGAGTGGCCGTCGGCGGTATGTGGGCCGGCTCAGGCGCCGTCTCCTGACCACAGCAGCAGGGCGAGTTCGGCGTCCACGTCGACGTAGTCGCTCTCGCTACCGGTGGGTACCGCGGTGTAGGTACGGGACAAGAACTCCACCAGGCTAGCCAGCGGCACTTCGAACTGGGCGCGACCCGATGGGGAGGAGAGGCACAGGTTCACGCACTGCCGGGCGCCGCTCTCCGCCGGCCACACCTGGACGTCGCCTTCGCCGACCGGGCGGGTGACTCCGTCGGTGAGGAGTTGGCGGGCGAAGGTCCATTCGACCAGGTCAGCGCCACCGGTATGAAAGGCGACGCGCACCGCGTACGGGTCGGCGACGTCGTAGCGAATGTCGGCCGCCACCGGCAGGGTCGGGTTTCCGGGGACGACGAGCCGTAGTTCGATCTCGGCGGTTACGGTCTCTGGTCGGGTGCTCATCTGGGCCTTTCGCCGTAGATCCGAATCTGCCTGGGCAATGCCCCGCGTACGTGGAACCAGTAAACAACGGGTCAAGCACACTGAGCGGTTGGGCTGGGTGGTCGATACTGCTGCCGCCTCGTTACTTCAAAGGTGCCATGGCGGAAAGATGCTGGGTATCCGCCCTTCGGGTGCATGGGCTACTCCGTTCGGGTCCGATACCGTGCCAGGAGGGCGTGCGGTGCGGGTCGGAACCATCCGGTGAGGTCGCGCGAACGAACACCGCTCGTGAAGGCAGGCGCTGTGATGGATCCCAGATCTTCGGCGGATCGCCGCCGAGCGGTCGAGGATGCCGCGCTCGTCTCCGGCGTCGGACGGCGTGACGCCGGAGCGCTGGAGGCACTGTACGAGCGGTACGGCCGCCCCTGCCTGGCGCTGGCCCGCCGAGTGATCAATGACGACGGGTTGGCTCAGGATGTGGTTCAGGAGGTGTTCCTCACGCTCTGGCGCAGCGCCGAGCGCTTCGATGTCGAGCGGGGCAACTTCGCCAGTTGGTTGCTGGCGATGACGCACCATAAAGCGGTGGACGCGGTGCGCCGGGAGGAGAACCTGCGCAAGCGGCGCACCTCCATCGACGTGCTGCAGTTCACCGAGTCCGACGCCCCGACCGTCGCCGAGGAGGCCTGGTCGGGGGTACGACGGGATCAAGTGCGCACGGCTCTGCTCAGCCTGCCGCCGCCGCAGCGGGAGGCGCTCGGCTTGGCGTATTTCGGTGGCTACACCCAGCGCGAGATCGCCGGGCTCACCGGGCTGCCGCTCGGAACGGTCAAGAGCCGCATGCTGATGGGTATGCGCCGGCTCCGGGAAACCCTCGGTGAACTGGCTCCCGGGGATGTAGCCCAGACCGGCACCGAGGCGATGTCGTGACCACCCGTCAGAAAGACAATACAGAGAGTCACGAGTACTGGGAAGAACTGGCCGTCGGACATGTGCTCGACGCGTTGGAGCCGGCCGACCAGGACGCGTTCACCGGGCACCTCCCCAGCTGCGAACGGTGCCGGAGTCTGGTGACCGACATGACGGATGTGGCCGCGAACCTTGCCTACGCGGGCGACCCGGTCGACCCGCCGCCGTCGCTGTGGCAGGGCATCGCCGCCGCGGTGGCCGATTCCGAACGCACACCGCTGGCCGCGCAGGCTCCACGACCGGATGCGCCCGCCGAGGCAGGGGTCCGGCCGGGAACTGCGTACGACCCGAGCCCGGCCGTCGCCCGCTGGACGGGCTCAGGGTCGGGGTCTGGCCGACCTGCCGATGATGGGCCGCCGACGGCCGTCAGGGACCGGGGGAGCGCGTGGCGCCGCCGGCCGGCCTGGGTTCGGTCGACCGCGCTGGCCGTTGCGGCCGCGCTGATCGGCATCGTCGGCCTGGGCGGAGTCGTCGTCGTCGGCCGGTTCCTGCAGGTACGCAGTGATAAGGCGACGGCGGAGCGTCAGCTATCCGCCGTACTCACCTGCGCCGGCCTTCCCGGGTGCGCGGTCGTGCCGCTCAAGCCGCGGGCGGGCAGTTCCGCCTCCGCGGTTGCGCTGGTGCGGTCCGGCAATGTGCAACTCGTGGTGGATCATCTCGCGCCGACCGGCCACGACTCCGCGTATGTGTTGTGGACCGCGAAGCCCGGTGGCGCGATGACCGGGGTGGGCCGTTTCCTCATCGCGAACGGTGGCCGGCACATCATTTCTCCGGACCTCAAGGCTTCGATCCCGGTCGTGGCCGGGACTGTGCTGGCCGTCACCCGCGAACCGGGCCCGGGCATTCCGGATCAGCCGACCGTCCCCCCGACCCTGCAGGGGGCCGCGTGAGGAGCTGGCGGAGCAGTACAGAACAGTGGCGTTCGAGCTACCACACCTGGCGGGCCGGGCTGCGCGGACGTCGGGTCGCCGAGGCGTCGTGGCGGCTGCTCGTCCTGGTGGTCGGCCTTGCGGTGGCGGGTGTGGGCGTCGTCCTGCTGCCGCTCCCCGGCCCCGGCTGGGTGATCATCTTCGTGGGTCTCGGCATCCTGGCTGCCGAGTTCGCCTGGGCCCAGCGGCTGCTCCTGCGTGCCCGGGGTTATTACGAACGGCTTAAGGCTGCGGCCCTGCGTCGCCGGCAGCGCGGTCGAGAGCGCACCAGCGGTGGAGCCCGCATGTAAGGTAAGACCCGCCGCAGCCGGTGAGTCGACGTTGTCCGATCGGCTGCTGGGCCGGGCGATTAGCTCAGCGGGAGAGCGCCTCGTTCACACCGAGGAGGTCACTGGTTCGATCCCAGT
>JBDUDX010000174.1:0-2690 GCA_040002735.1 Frankiaceae bacterium
AGGCCGGTCATGGTGAGGCTTGTGGCCGTCGCCGGGGCGGTCATGATCCTGACCACCGCTGTGGTGGTGCCGCTGAAGGCGCGAACCCGGTAGCTCGTGATCGTGGCTCCGCCGGTACTTGTCGGCGGAGTCCAGTTCACCACGGCTGCCGTGTTAGCCGGGGCAGCCGTGCCCATTCCCGGTGCGGTCGCCGGGCCGATGGGGGTCACCGCGTTGGACCGAGCAGATTCCGGGCCGGTGCCGACGGCGTTGGTGGCGGACACGGTAAAGGTGTACGCGGTGTCGTTGGTCAGGCCGGTGACGGACAGGCTGGTGGCTGCCGCCGCCGCGGTGGCGGTTGCCGCCGGGGTGGTGGAGGTGCCGGCGTAGGCGTTGACGGTGTAGCCGGTGATCGGCGAGCCGCCCGTGCTGGTCGGCGCGGTCCAGGTGACCGTCGCCGAGGCGTTCCCGGCGGAGGCCGTGCCGATGGCCGGGGCGGCCGGCACGACGGAGCCGAGGGTGTAGCCGCCGTTGGTCGGGGGAGTCAGGGTTGCGGCGGAGGTGAGCCAACCCGAGCGCTCACCGGCGTAGCTCTCCAGCGTCGCTCCGGTTGTGCCGGTCGGGACGGTGACCGGAACGGCCGGGCCGGCACCGGGGACGTGTATCCCGGACGCGTCGAGGTAGCCGGTGGCGCTGGCTTCCGCTGGTGCCCAGGCGTTCATTCTGGCGAGAGCCGCGCTCTGGCCGGTCATGTCTAGATGCACCAGCGGTGTGGACGGGTCGTTGTAGACCGCCCGGTAGGCGTCCAGCACGCCGGTAACGACCGGGTACAGGTTGCCGTCCTCAGCCAGGTTGGTCTGGTGGGCGTAGAACGGGCGCGGGTCGTTGGTGAGGGCGTACTTCAGTGCGTTACGAATCTCGAGCGGCTGGAGGTAGCTGGTGTAACTCTGCTGCGCTTCCGCGTTGCTTCCGGCCGCGAGCGGGGTGATGCAGGTGCTGGTGGTGGGGTTGTCCTCGCAGAGACCGCTACCGCCGTTGGCCCGCGTTGTGTAGATCCAGTTGTACTCGCTGATGAGTTCCTGATAGGTCGCGGTGTTGTAGAAGATGTTCATCGGGTGCCGCGGAATCGTCGTCGCAGTGCCGACCGCACGCGGGTCGGTCTCGCGGGACGCGTCGGAGGCTGCGTAGTGAATGCCGAGGGCGCTGAAGGCGGGGGCCAGGAACGGGTTGTCGACGGGCTGTTGCGGCAGGGTGCGGAGGCCGGAGTGCTCACCGGTCACCACCTCGGTGGGGTCGAAGTCGGTGAGCTTGCCGGTCGCCCAGGTGATGTTGTCCTGTATTTGGGCCTGAATGAACGCCTGCGAGGCCCAGTAGATCCCACCGCTCAGCTCTTGCGGAATCTCCGGATCCTGGCGGGGCTCCTCAGTGGGTGTCGTGGCGCAGTGCCAGGTTTCGCCCTGCACGGTCGGCGCGATCTGAATGCAGCCCAGGAACGGGTGGTTGTAGGTGTGGTTGATCCACGGGAACTGGGACTGTTGCGCGAGCATCGCTGTGGCGAAGGCGTCGGTGCCGCCGTTTGCCAGCTTCCACGCTTCACTGCCACCGCCGTTGAAGACCATGTCGAGCTTGAAGTTGTTCGCGTTCTGCCAAGCGACCAGGCGGGTAACGTCCGCAGGCGTCATCCGGATGTCGGCCGTCGTGATGGTGGGGTCGACGCAGTTGTCGCCCGGGGTGCACTTGCCGGCGACGCTCCACCGGCCGTCCGGCAGGAACACGTCATCGATATGCACCGCGAAGTAGTTCCGTGCGTAGCCGAGGTGGATGCCGCGGGTCATCCAGCTGATGATGCCGTGCCCGAGCTCGTTGAACCACTGCATCGCCGGGTTGTAGGCCGCGGTGAGGACCAGCTCCTCGCGTCCGTCATGCGCGTAGCTACCGATCAGTGCGCCGGTAGCGCTCCCCACGGTCGCCTGGACCAGCGGCGTGAACGACTCGCCGGCCGGAAGGTCGGTACGGGGTGCCGCGAGGTAGCCGTAGACCTCAAGCCCGGCGGCGAAGTTGTCGATAGTCAGCGGGCCGTTGAGAGAAGCGAAGGGGCCGGAGCGCCCGGCTGCGGTCACCGACGCCGGGGCGCCGTCGAGCTCACCGGCAAAGGTGGGCGTCTGCAGCCCCATGCTCGCGCCCGGGTAGTTGTAGGCCGAGACCTGGCGCACGCCGTACGTGCGCTCATACGTCGCCAGCACTGCCATTTCGGTGGCGTCCAGCTCGGCCGGTGCCTGGCTGGGCATCACGATCGCCTGGTACTTGGCCGCGCCGGCATCCTCCAGGAGGGCGGCATTGACCGGCTCCGTCACCGGGAACTTGTCATAGGGGACACCCTCGCGACTCATCTGGGTGGCGATCGCCTCCTCGGACGGCCCACCGCTGGTGAGGACGAGCACCCGCAGGTTGATTCGGGTGCTCGCCGCCTGCGCGGGCGAGGTCAGCGGCGTCAACGTGGCCACGGACAGCAGCGCGACAACGCCGACGGCCAGCGCTCGGCGAAGACTACGGGTAGCGGTGAAGAGCTTGGCCGAGGTAATGGCCATGGTGCGTCCCCCTATGGGCGTGAAGTCATTCCAGAGTAGGCAGTAACGTGGCTATTCGTGACAGAACGGTTAAATTGCTCGATCGGACTCTGTGCCAGTGCAATTCGTCGTACTCCGCTAAGT
>JBDUDX010000175.1:0-22349 GCA_040002735.1 Frankiaceae bacterium
TGAGTGTGACACCCGTGTCGGTGTAACCGGATGCCTTAGTGCCGTTCTTGGCGTAATTCACTACCGCGTCCACGCCCAGTGAGGCCATCTTCAGCGGGTATTGCTGAGACGTGGCAGCGATCTTGCCATCCTTGATACCCCGAACGCCGGTGCAGCCGCCTTCGACCGACACCATCAGAACACTCTTCGCCTTACCGGCCGCCTTCAGGGCGGTGTACGCACCCAGCGCCGCCGGCTCATTGATCGTGTACACCAGGTTGATGTCCGGGTTCTTCTGCAGGCAGTTCTCCATCGCGGTCTGGCCCTTGGCCTGGTCGCCCTGGGTGTCGGCACTGTAGACAATTTTGGGGTCGCTTGCCTGATTCGGCGTCTTGGCGTTCACGCTGGTGTTGCCGAATCCGTTGAGGAGGCCGTTGTGCCGCAGGATGCCGACTGTGATTCCGGTGCGAGGTCGAGAGTCGCGATCTTCGCCGGCTTGGTGCCCTGAACCGACTTGGCGTACTGGCCGATCAACACGCCGGCCTTGAAGTTGTCCGTGGCGCACAGCGCATCCACCGCACTCTGCGGGTCGGTCGGCGTGTCGAGTGCAATGACGAGTACGCCCTTCTTACGGGCCTTTTCAATCGTCGGCACGATCGCCTTGGTGTCGCTCGGGGTGATCAGGATGCCCTTGACGCCGGAGGCCACCATGTTCTCCATGGCGGTCACCTGACCGGCGTTGTCACCGTCGAACTTGCCCGCTCCGGTGAGGAGCTTGACGCCTTTGGCACCTGCTTCCTTGGTGGCGCCTTCCTTCATCTTGACGAAGAACGGGTTGGTGTCGGTCTTGGTGATCAGGCCGACGCTGATGGAACCAATCTTCGCGCCGCTGCTCCCACTATTTCGCCGCCGGGGTCGTGCTGTCCTTCGACCCGCTGCCGCAGCCGGCGACCAGCAAACCGCTGGCTACCGCGACCGCGGCCGCCCTTCGTCCCGAAGTCCGCATCTCTGCTCCTGTTCTCGACCGGCCGGTATTTCCCCGGATCTGCCCCTGACAACGTTGTCAGAACAGTACGGAAATAGCTGCCCCTTGTCCAGCCCCTTGGCGTAACCTCCGCTCAACAACTTGGTAACGCTTTCGAGGTAGGGAAGACAACGTTGTCGAGCAACGGTGCGCCGAGCCGTCCTGCAACGCGGGTTGCCACCATGCGCGATGTTGCGGCGGTTGCTGGTGTCAGCGTGAAAACGGTCTCCAGGGTGGTCAACCAGGAATCCGGCGTGTCGGAGGAATTGGCCGACCGAGTCAGCAACGCGGTCAGCCTGCTGGGATACCGGCACAACCTCGCGGCCAGTAGCCTACGCCGCGCCGGCGGCAAGACAGCGACGATCGGGCTCCTCTTGGAGGATGTCGCCAACCCGTTCTCCTCCGCGTTGCATCGAGCCATCGAAGACGTGGCCCGCAGTCGGGGAATCATGGTCTTCGCCGGGAGTTGCGACGAGGACGCGGCCCGCGAGCGGGACGTCCTGATGGCGTTGATCTCCCGTCGCGTCGACGGGCTGATCGCGGTGCCCGCCAGTCCGGACTCCAGCACCCTGCTCAGTGAGCCGCAGCGTGCCGGCACGCCCATCGTCTTCGTGGACCGGCCCATCACGTCGGGAGCGGCCGACTGCGTGGCGGTGGATAACCGTGGAGGCTCCCGGGAGGGAGTACGTCACCTGGTCGCGGCCGGACATCGTCGGATCGCCTTCCTCGGTGACGCGCCGAGCATCTGGACCGCGGCCGAGCGGTACGCCGGCTACGCCGACGCTCTGAGCTGGGCGGACCTTCCGGTCGGGCGCCACCTGGTACGGCGCAATGTGCGCAGCAGCGCCGAAGCCGAGAAGGCCACGTTGTCCCTGCTGGCCCAACCGGACCCGCCGACGGCGTTGTTCACCGGGCAGAACCTGATCACCATGGGGGCGGTCAAGGCGTTGCAACACCGGGGTTTGCAGCACTCGGTCGCCGTGGTGGGCTTCGACGACTTCGCCGTCGCAGACCTGCTCGATCCGGCTATCACCGTACTGGCTCAGGACGCCCCGGAACTCGGCCGGCTGGCCGCGGAGTTGCTCTTCCGCCGACTCGACGGCGACGCAGGTCCCGCCCGGCACGTCATGCTGCCGACCTCCCTGATCGTCCGCGGGTCCGGTGAGATCCGCGTTCGGTGAAGGCCTCAGCCGATCAGCTCGGCACCGACCAGTTCTGCGATCTGCACGGCATTGAGCGCCGCCCCCTTGCGGAGATTGTCGGAGCTGACGAAAAGTACCACCCCCCGACCGCCGTCCACGCCGGGATCCGCGCGCAGCCGCCCCACGTAGCTAGGGTCCTGGCCGGCCGCCTGCAGCGGATTGGGAATATCGCTCAGGACGAGGCCCGGCGCCGATGCCAGCAACTCGGCCGCCCGCGTCGGCGTCAACGGCCTGGCGAACTCCGCGTTGAGCGACAGCGAATGCCCGGTGAACACCGGCACCCGTACGCACGTACCGGAGACCTTCAGGTCCGGGATGTCGAGGATCTTCCGGCTCTCGTTGCGGAGTTTCTGCTCCTCGTCGGTCTCCCCAGATCCGTCGTCAACCAGGGAGCCGGCCATCGGCAGCACGTTGAACGCGATGGGGCGGGCGTACTTCTGCGGCTGCGGAAACGCCACCGCGGACCCGTCGTGCACCAGTTCAGTGGCCCGGTCGGCGACCTTGCGTACCTGCTCATCCAGCTCATCGACGCCGGCCAGGCCGCTGCCGGACACGGCTTGGTACGTGCTGACGACCAGCCGGGTCAGTTCCGCCTCGTCGTGCAGCGGCTTGAGCACCGGCATCGCGGCCATCGTCGTGCAGTTCGGGTTCGCGATGATCCCTTTGGGGCGCTGCGCTGCGGCCGCCGGGTTGACCTCACTGACGACCAGCGGTACCTCCGGGTCCATCCGCCAGGCCGAGGAATTATCGATCACCACCGCGCCGGCTGCGGCGAACCGGGGCGCCTGGGCCTTGGAGGTCGCGGCGCCGGCGGAGAACAGCGCGATGTCGAGCCCGGCGAGGTCGGCGATGGCGGCGTCCTCGACCACCACCTCGCCGTCGCCCCAGGGGAGTTTCGACCCGGCCGAGCGCGCGCTGGCGAAGAAACGGACCTTCGTGGCGGGGAAACCGCGCTCGGCGAGCAGTCGGCGCATCACCGCTCCGACCTGCCCGGTGGCGCCGACGACGGCGACCGTCAGTCCGCTCATCGGCCGGTACCCGCGTAGACCACGGCCTGCTCCACTCCGTCAGACAGCTGGAACGCGTCGTGCAGTGCTTGTACCGCGGGCGGTACGTCGGTGTCCCGACAGACCACCGAGATCCGGATCTCCGAGGTGGAGATGATCTCGACGTTCACCCCGGCGTCGGCGAGCGCGGTAAAGAAAGTCGCCGAGACGCCGGGGTGGGTACGCATCCCGGCGCCGACGAGGGAGACTTTGCCGACGGCGTCGTCGTACAGCAGGTTCTCGAAGCCGACCTGCTCGCGGATCTTGCCGAGCGCCGTCATGGCGGTGGCGCCGTCGGAGGTCGGTAGGGTGAAGGAGATGTCGGTACGGCCGGTGGCCGCCGCAGACACGTTCTGCACGATCATGTCGATGTTGATCTCCGCGTCGGCCAGCGCGCGGAAGATCGCGGCTGCCTCGCCGGGCTTGTCCGGTACGCCGACCACGGTGAGCTTCGCTTCGCCGCGGTCGTGCGCGACGCCGGAGATGATCGCCTGCTCCATGAGTTCCTCTTGGGGGATGTTGGTGACCCAGGTGCCCGGGCGGGATGAGAACGAGGATCGGACGTGCACCGGTACGCCGTACCGGCGGGCGTACTCCACACACCGCAGCATGAGCACCTTGGCCCCGCAGGCGGCGAGTTCGAGCATCTCCTCATACGAGATGCGCTCGATTCGGCGGGCGTCCGGTACCAGCCGGGGGTCGGCGGTGTAGACGCCGTCTACGTCCGTGTAGATCTCGCAGACCTCCGCGTTCAGCGCGGCGGCGAGCGCGACCGCGGTCGTGTCCGAGCCGCCGCGGCCAAGCGTGGTGATGTCCTTGGACTCCTGGCTGACACCCTGGAATCCGGCGACGATCGCGATGTACCCATTGTCCAGCGCTTGGCGGATCCGGCCCGGTGTGACGTCGATGATCCGCGCCTTGCCGTGTACTGCCGTAGTGATCACGCCGGCTTGACTGCCGGTGAAGGAGCGCGCCTCGCTGCCCAAATTGGCGATCGCCATCGCGAGCAGGGCCATCGAGATCCGCTCGCCGGCAGTGAGCAGCATGTCGAGTTCGCGGCCCGGAGGCAGCGGGCTGACCTGATTGGCGAGGTCGAGCAGCTCGTCGGTGGAGTCGCCCATCGCGGAGACCACCACGCAGACGTCGTGGCCGGCCTTCTTCGTCTCCACGATCCGCTTGGCCACCCGCTTGATGCGGTTGGCGTCGGCAACGGAGGAACCGCCGTACTTCTGCACCACGAGCGCCACGGGTGCCGAGTCTACGGGCGTACGGGTACTGGGGTCGCTCGCCGGACCCGATGTACCGCACGGCGGGGCGATCTCCTTGGCGTATCGGCGTTTAGGGTGACTCGCCGGTAACGACGTACCGCCCGAGGCCCGCGCGACCTCCTTGGCGCCCGTTGTTGCGATCGGGTCCGGCGTGTCGGGACCTCGCGACAACCACCCGGTACGCCAAGGAGATCCACCTCGAGCCGGCCGGGAACCGCGCGATCTCCTTGGCGTAGCGGGTTGCGCTGTCAGGAGGGCAGCAGCCGGCGGCCCTCGAAGGCGCGACCCAGGGTGACCTCGTCGGCATACTCCAGGTCACCACCGACCGGCAGCCCACTCGCCAACCGGGTGACCCGCAGTCCGAGCGGGCCCAGCAGGCGGGCGAGGTACGTCGCGGTCGCCTCGCCCTCCAGGTTGGGGTCGGTGGCGAGAATCACCTCGGTGACGGTGCCGTCCGGCAGCCGGCCGAGCAGCTCCCGGATGCGCAGGTCGTCCGGACCGATCCCTTCGATCGGACTGATCGCGCCGCCAAGTACATGGTACCGCCCGCGAAACTCCCGAGTCTTCTCCACCGCGACGACGTCCTTGGACTCCTCCACCACGCAGATGGCGGTGAGGTCCCGGCGCGGGTCACGACAGATCCGGCACTCGTCGGCTTCGGCGACGTTGCCGCAGGTACGGCAGAACCGTACCTTCTCTTTGACTTGGGTCAGGGCATCGACCAACCGGCGGACGTCGGTCGGGTCGGCGGCAAGCAGGTGAAACGCGATCCGCTGGGCGCCTTTCGGCCCCACGCCCGGAAGCCGGCCGAGCTCGTCGATGAGGTCCTGTACGGCCCCCTCGTACACCGGCTACATCCCGGGCAGGCCGAGGCCGCCCACTCCGCCGGCGAGTGGCCCCATCTTCAGCTGGGCCAGTTCGGTCGCCGCGGTACTCGCGTCGCGGACAGCGGCCACGATGAGATCGGCCAGCGTCTCGGTGTCCTGGGGGTCGACCGCCTCCGGGTTGATGGTCAGCGCGAGCAGCTCGCCGGTACCGGTGACGGTCGCGGTGACCAGTCCGCCGCCTGCGCTGCCCTGCACCTCGGCGTCGGCGAGTTCGGCCTGAGCGGTCATCAACTGCTGCTGCATCTGCTGGGCCTGCTTCATCAGCTGCTGCATGTTGGGCTGGCTACCGGGTTGCATGGCCGCAGCCTACGACGCACTTCGCCGGTCTGGCGGATCCGGGCGCAGCGACACCGAGAGCCGCGCACCTGGTGATCCATGGCGTATGAGGTACGGATATCCGGCGACTAATCGCCAACGATCACCGAAGGAAGGGCGCGGGGGGAGCCGGCAGCCGCGAGGGCTATTCCTCGATCAGCTTGGCGCCGAGGCCGCGCTGGACGAGAGCGACGGCGTCCTCGCTCGGTTCGATGACGTCGTCGTCGGCGGCCGGTTCGGGATCGGACGGCACGAGCACGGCCGCGCCTCCCCGGGTGGTCTTGGGCGAACCGGCGCCGTCACGGCCCGTACCGCCGTCCTGCAACTCCAGTTGCCACTCGCCGCCGAGTACTTCGCGCAGCGCCTCCCGGAGCACCTCGACATTGGCTCCGACGCTGAAAGTGCGCTTCAGGGCGGCCCCGGCGAAGGCAACGGTGATCGTTCGGCTCTGCACGTCGGTGACCTGCGCGTGCTGGGAGAGCAGCGCGTGGGGGGTACGGCGGCGGGACTTGACCGCGTCGAGGATGTCCGGCCACAGTCGGCGCACGCCGGCGGCGTCGTAGCTGAGCCCGCCGTCGCGGGCCGGTGGCGCGGCGACCGGCTCGGCCGCCGGTTCCGACGCCGGCGTCGGCGCGGGTGTCGGCTGATTGGCCCGGGGCGCCGCTGGCGGGGCGGGCTGTTCGAGTACCCGCACCGGCCCCTCGACCGGCGTCCCTGCCTCCAGTCTGCGCTCCAGCCGGTCGAGGCGTACCCGCAAGCTGGCCGGGTCTTCACTCGCCGCGGGAAGCAGCAGTCGGGCGCAGAGCAACTCCAGCAGCAGTCGCGGCGGAGCGGTACCGCGCATCTCCGTGAGCCCGGTGGCCAGCAGGTCGGCGCACCGGGAGAGGTCCGCTCGGCCGAAACGGGCCGCCTGCCCGGCCATCCGCTCCACCTGGTCGGCCGGCAGGTCCAGCAGGCCTTTGGTACCCGCATCGGGAACGGCATCGAGGATGAGCAGGTCACGGAAGCGTTCGAGCAGGTCAGCGGTGAACCGGCGGGGATCCGATCCGCTCTCCACCAGTCGGTCGACCGCCTCGAAAACGCCGGCCCCGTCCCCCGCGGCCACCGCGTCGACGACCTCATCGAGCAGAGCCGCGTCGGTATAGCCGAGCAGTGCGAGCGCGGTTGCGTAGCTGACGCCCTCCGGCCCGGAACCCGAGACCAGCTGGTCCAGCACGGACAGCGCATCCCGAGCCGAGCCACCGCCGGCGCGCACCACCAGCGGGAGGACCAGCGGATCGACCTCGACGCCTTCCCGCAGGCAGATGCCCGCCAGAAACTCGCGCAGCACCGCGGGGGCGAGCAGCCGGAACCCGTACGTGTGAGTCCGCGACCGGATCGTCGCGATCACCCGTTCCGGCTCGGTGGTGGCGAAGACGAACTTGAGGTGCGGCGGTGGCTCCTCTACCAGCTTGAGCAGCGCGTTGAAGCCCTCGCGGGAGACCATGTGGGCCTCGTCGACGATGTAGACCTTGTAGCGCGAGGCGACCGGCGCGTAGAACGCGCGCTCCCGGAGATCCCGCGCCTCATCCACGCCGCCGTGCGAGGCCGCGTCGATCTCGATGACGTCGATACTCCCCGCACCGTTGGGTGCCAGCGCCACGCAGGAGTCGCACTGCCCGCAGGGCGTCGGCGTCGGCCCCTGCTCGCAGTTCAACGAGCGGGCCAGGATGCGAGCGCTCGAGGTCTTGCCGCAGCCGCGGGGACCAGTAAAGAGGTACGCGTGGTGCACTCGTCCGGTCCGCAACGCCTGCTGCAGCGGTTCGGTGACGTGCTCCTGACCGACCACCTCGGCGAAGGTCGCGGGCCGGTACTTGCGATACAAAGCCAGACTCATGCCCTCACCTCCGCCCGAACGGGACCCCTCGCGCACCCGGCAGAGCCCGCTTACCCTTGCTGCCTTCCAGCCCTGGGGGAGTTCACAGGATGGCCGCCGCGCGAGGGGCCGTTGGCGAGTCTAGTCAGGAGCCGCCGACCGGGCTGGCCCGAGCGTGGTCTCGCGGCGCACTCGGACCGGCTTCTCGCCGCGGTATTCTTCCCGATGGAGGATTCGCCTAGTTGGCCTATGGCGCACGCTTGGAAAGCGTGTTGGGGGCAACCCCTCGCGAGTTCGAATCTCGCATCCTCCGCCGCCGGGTATCTGCGGGGTACGAGCGGGAGGCCGGCAACGTGAGCCGCACGCCGGCGGATTCCCGCTTGCCAGGCTGGTCGCTGGCTGCGCTGGTCTGCTCGGCAGCCGCCACAGCCACCGTCGGCGCACTGGGTCCCAGCGCCGCGGTGCCACCGCTGCCCGGGCGGCGATGGGGTCCGTTGCCGCCGTACTCGCTCTTCGGCCCGGTCATCGGCTCCGCCCCCGCCGAACTGGTCAGCGCCCTGCTGGCGATCAGCGTCCTCGCCGGTGCCGCCGGCCTGCTCGGCGCGCTGCGGGCGCTGTCGGCGGGATGGCGGCCGGACCCGCGCCGGCTGCTCGCCGCCGGTGCGTTCGCCGTCGCCGTACTTGCCGTGGTGTTCCCGGTCGGCTCCGCGGACCCGAAGAGCTACGCGGCGTACGGCCGGATGGCGGCGACCGGTGCGGACGCTTACGCCGCTACGCCACAACAACGCGCTGCAGCCGGCGACCCGGTAGCCGCCGCGGTGGAGTCACCGTGGCAGAACAGCCCGTCGGTGTACGGACCGCTGGCCACTGCCGAACAAGCGCTGATCGCCCGGGTCGCCGGCGACTCCACCCGGGCGGCGGTGGGTCTCCTCGGGCTCATCAACGGGGCCGCCTTCCTGGCGACCGGCGCGGTATTGCAGCGATTAGCCGATACGCCGCAACGGCGACGACGCGTTGCCGTGCTGTGGTCAATCAACCCACTGTTGTTGCTACAGCTGGTTGCCGGCGCTCATCTGGACACGCTGGTCGCCCTCGCCGTTGTCGTCGCCGTGGCGCTGTCCTTCTCCCGTTCCCGCGATTGCGGAGCGGCCAGCAGATCAGTTACCCAGGGTACACTTGCCGGCGCCGCCGCCGGCGCGGCGGCCGCACTGAAACTTCCGGGGATAGCGGTCGCAGCCGTACTGCTGTGGCAGAGCCGGCGTTTATCGGTTCGCTTCCTCGGCATACTCGCCGGAACCGCTGCGGTATTCGGGGTCGGATACGCGATCGTCGGCTTTCACGCGCTCAATCCGGTGCGCCGGGCCAGCCGATTCGTGTCGCACGCCAGCCCGTGGCGCCCGCTCGCCGTGCTACTGGACCACTTCTGGGGTACCGGAGTCTCCCGTACTGTTCTCGGCCTCGCCGCCGCGACGTTCACCGTGCTATTAGCCGGCCTGTTTCTCCGGGCGTTGCCCGCCCGCGGTGACCCGCGAGCCTATTCCGCTCGCGGCACACTGGCGCTGACCCTCGCTTATCTGCTGGCCACGCCATACGTCCTACCCTGGTACGCCGCCTCCGCCTGGGCTCTGCTGGCTTTACTTCCGGCCTCAGGGTTCGACCGGGTCCTGCTCGCGCACACCACCGTATTGAGCCTCGCTTACATTCCCGGTCGTGACGTCCCGCTACCGCCCGTCCTCGATCGAATAGCCGAGGCCACACGTAACGTCTGCGCGCCCCTATTGTTGCTGACGGTTGTCGTCGGGGCGGTGGTGGTTGCTCGACGTGGACTCGCGTCGGCTCGCGCGGAACGGTCAGCCAGTCGGTATTGAGAAGTTGCATTGCCGAAGCCAGCTGCACCGACCCCGCGTCAATGCGGCACTTTGGCGGATAATCTGCGACACTGTAGAGGCGTCTTTCCTTGACCCGCTCCGCCGCTAGTGCACGACGCGGGGTGCGGCCCTCAGGTATGACAGAGTTGGCACCGGTACGGGGGCAGAGATACAAGAGGAGCAAATTTAGTGGCCCAGCGCACACTCACCGTGTTGACGTGTGATCTGCACGATAAGGACGTCGACGCAGTCGAGTCGGTGGCTTTCTCCGTTCAGGGCACGTCCTATGAGATGGATCTGTGCGAGACGCATCTCAAGCGATTCAATGACAGCCTCGCCACCTTTACCGCTGGTGCACGTACCGGCGGACACGCCGTTCGGGGTACGAAGCGTACTCGGCGGACTTCGCGTCGACGGACCAGCGCCTCGGCCGGCGTGGGCTCGGAGACCCGGGTCATTCGGGAGTGGGCAGTAAGCAACGGGCACAGCATCTCGGCAAAGGGCCGGATTCCGGCGCACATCGTCGAGCAGTACCGCGCGCAGTCCTGAACGTGCCGGCGGGAGATTCAGCCAGCCGGCATCGGGCTGGCTGGACTCCTTACCGGTAGTGGCCGCTCACCGGTAGTGGCCGCCAGTGCGGTGGAGGTGGGATTTGAACCCACGGAGGTGTTGCCACCTCACACGCTTTCGAGGCGTGCGCCCTCGGCCACTAGGCGACTCCACCAGGGGCTGAGCTTACCGGACGCCGCGTTGACCGCGGAAGAACGTACGCAGCAGTTCGGCTGACTCGGCTGCCAGCACACCGCCGAGAACTTCCGGCCGAAAGCTGGCCCTCGGGTCGCGTACGACATCCCACAGAGAACCGACCGCACCCGCCTTGGGATCCGACGCGCCGTACACCAGTCGCGGTATGCGGGCGAGGACGACAGCGCCTGCACACATCGCGCACGGTTCCAATGTCACTACCAGGGTGAGCCCGTCGAGACGCCAACTGCCGGTTACCCGCGCGGCTCGCCGAACCGCAAGTACCTCGGCATGAGCGGTGGGATCTTGACGAGCCTCTCGCTCGTTGTGGGCGGCCGCAACCACGACCGGCGCGATCGCCGACGACACGACGACAGCGCCGATCGGCACATCGTTACTTGCACCCGCCCCTCGGGCCTCGGCGAGAGCCAGCTGCATGGCGGCCGCCCATTCGCCGGCCGAGGTCACAGTCCGCGAAGTTCTTCCAACGGCTCAAGGCAACCGGCGCGCTCGCTGATCGTGGTAAGGATGTCGCCGGGCAACAATCCCTCCTCCGCGCACAGCGCCAGTAATTCACTCGCCGGTGTGCCGAGGTCCGCGAGCAAATCAGGATCCCCGATCGGATCACCTTCAGCGGAGATCGCAGTTTCCTCATCGGGATCTAGTTCCACCACGGCAACCGGGGCGTCGGAGAAGAGCACCGAAGCGATCTCGCTCTGGGCGAGTACGCGGGAGTCGGAAAGGAACAGTTGCGGCTCGCCGTCGCCGTCGAGTCGGACGATGCCGAACCATTCGTCGTTCTCCTCCACCAGGAGCAGTACCGGCTCCTTGCCGCTGGCGACATCGCGCAGGGCGTCCACGACGGTGTCGAGGTCTTCCAACTCCTCAATATCGATATCGCTGCCCCGCCACTGGGGGGCGGAGCGAGCCAGGGCGGTTGCGACGTAGGCCACTATGGTCTCTCTCGTCTGGTCAATTCAGCGCAGTGTCTAGTGCCCGTTCCAGTGGCTCGGCAAAACCAAGCCGGGTGGCGATAGTGAGCAGCATCTCATCGGCGTACGCGTCCACGTCGGAGAGTACGGCGCCCAGTTCCATCTCATCCATCCCCAGATCGTCGAAGATCGACAGATCGCCGGCAGGCCACACCTCCTCCACGTCACGCTCGTCGGTGGGTGCCGATACCTCCAGGGCGTCGACCACCTGACGCGCCAGATCCCAGGCTACGGACGCCGTGACGTCGGACAGCAGTACGCGCAGCTCGTCACCGGTCTGCCGCAGCGCGACGAAGAATTCATCACTCACGTTCACCAGCGCGATGCTGCCACCTTCGGCCGGCTGCTGGCGTAAGGCAGCGATCAACCCGTCCAGGTCGCCCACCAGCCGCTCGGGGAGGAGGCCGGCTTCCCAGCGACCCTCTTCGCGGTACACCACGACGGCATAGCTGGCCCCAGCCTCTGGCAGATCGGTGGTCATGAACGCTCCTCGTACGAAATGTCGCCCCGGACGGCAGGGTGCCCGCCGAGGCATCGTGACAGACCGCGCCAACGGAGACCACCCGGTCTCCCGCTCGCGCTCCGGAATGCGCAGCCTTTGATGCGTTTCGGGGTTCCGGGTCGGAGCAAAGCGGGTACGGCCCGGGGGCACTGCTTGTTCACCTCACGGAGGATGTCCTCATGTCTGAACGCAACACCGTCGCCCGCATCCTGCACGATGTCGGCCTGGCTGCCTGGTTCGGCGGTTCCTTAATGGGCGCCATCGGCGTCAACGGCGCGGCCGCCGACGTCGACGATGCGCGGCAGCGGGCCCGCGTGGCCAACGCCGGGTGGAGCCGCTGGACGCCGGTGAATCTGCTCGCCATTGGCGCGCATCTTGCGGGCGGGGCACGGATCGCCCGCGCAAACCAGAGCCGGATCGCCGCCCAGAAGGGCGTGGCGGCGATGTCGGCAGCCAAGACCGGGCTCACCGCCACAGCGCTGGGCGCGACCGCGTACGCCCGCATCCTCGGGGACAAGATGATCAAGGCGGGTGACGTTCCGGTCGGCGGGGCCACGACACCCATCTCCACCACGCCGGGTGAGGTGGCGGCCGCTCAAAAGAAGTTGGCGGCCCTGCAGTGGGCGATACCCGGCCTCACCGGTGGAATCCTGGCGCTCAGTGCCTACGCCGCGGAGCAGCAGCGGCCCTCGCAGGTCGCCAAGGGTGTCGTGGGCCGAGCGGTCAGTCCGCGGTAGCCGCCGCTACCCGGGTGCCCACCCTGGGCGCCGACGACTGACTCATTTCGAACTACGGAAGCTGGGGCGGCTCCGGGTCCGCCCCAGCTCTGCGGGTCACGCCGAACGCAGCAGATCCACTTCTTGCACCGCGGTCAGTGACAGCGTCCGGTAACCCACGTCCTCGAACAGCACCACGATGCGATCACCATCGAACCGCATCACCGTTCCGGTCCCCCATTGCAAATGCTCGACCCGAGCGTTCACCGGGTACGGACAGGCGTCGTTCGAGATTTCCTCCTGAGTTGCGCCCGAATGGCAGGAATCACACGCCCGCAGGTGTTGGGGAACTCCTCGCCGAAGTACCCCAGCAGATACTGGCGGCGACACCCTGACGTCTCGGCGTAGCCGCGCATCATCTCAACCCGAGACTGTTCCATCCGGCGATGGGCCGCCGCCAGTTCCACCGCCCGCTCCGCCGCCTCCGCTGGCGGCGGGGCGCCGGGCGGGACCGACAGCTCACCGCCGGTCACTGCGGCCAACCCGCCGACCTGCTCCAGCAGATTGATCGCAGCGGTCAGCCGGGCCATGGATAGCCCCGCCTCAGCCCGCAACTTCGCCACCGTCACCGGCCCGTCATGCAGGCCCACCAGGGTGGCGATCTTCTGCAGCACGTCGGGGTCCGGCGCACCGGACGCGAAGAACTTGCGTCGTCCCAGATCCTCCGGCCGGTAGAACAGCACGATGACCGCCGGCTGACCGTCCCGCCCCGCCCGACCGATCTCCTGGTAGTAGTTGTCGGCGGAGTCCCGGACGTCCGCGTGCAGGACGAAGCGGACGTCGGCCTTGTCGATACCCATGCCGAACGTGGTGGTAGCTACCACCACGTCCAGCTCACCGGACATGAACGCCGTCTGCACCTGGTTGCGCTCGGCGATCTTCAGACCGGCGTGATGAGCCCGCGCCTGAAGGCCGAGATCGCTCAGTGCCGACGCGTAGGCAGCAGTGTCCCGGCGGGTGGCCGCATCGATGATCCCCGGCTTCGCCTCTCCGGCAGCCCGGAGGACAACCGCCTCGCGTTTGGCGTTATCCTCCCGGAAGTGCAGTACCTCCAGGGTGAGATTGGGTCGGTCGTATCCGGCGGATAGCTGTACGGGATCGCGCATCCGCAGCCGTTCGCAGATTTCCTCCCGGACCGGCGGAGCCGCGGTGGCGGTGAGTGCGAGCACCGTGGGTCGTTGGGCGTTCGCCGCTTCCAGGTCGGCGAGTACGGCTCCGAGCCGGAGGTAATCAGGCCGGAAGTCGTGGCCCCACGAGGAGACGCAGTGCGCCTCGTCGACGACGAACAGCGATGGCCGGGCGGCCGCCACCTCGGTGACCACCTCCGGCTTCGCCAGCTGTTCCGGTGACAGGAACAAGAACTCCGCATCACCGCTCTGCAGCGCCTCGAAGGCGGCGTCCCGATCGCGTTGCGGCTTGGCGGAATTGGCGCTCACCGCCCGGAGACCCCGGGTGCCTCGCGCCTGCAGCGCGTCCACCTGGTCACGCTGCAGGGCGATCAGTGGCGAAACCACCACCGTCGGGACGTCGATCAAGTGGGTGGCGATCTGGTAGATCGCCGACTTGCCGGCACCCGTCGGCATCACCACCAGGGTGTCCCGGCCGTCGAGGACCGCCCGGATGGCCTCACCTTGGCGGGGTCGCAACTCGGCAAACCCAAAGGTGTCGGCGGCCGTACGACGGACCAGCGCATCTGAGGCGAATCGGGGCGACATCGGCGCAGTTGTACCCACCGGTCGCCAAGGCCAACGCCGCCGGCGCACTGTTCTGGCGGGTCACATCCCAAGGGTGTCGGTGATGGGCCTCTGGAAGACTCGGAGACATGCGCACCCTCATCGTCGATCATCCGTTGGTGGCGCACAAGCTCACCGCCTTGCGGGACGCGGAGACCGATTCGGCTACGTTCCGGCGCCTCGCCGACGAGTTGGTGACCCTGTTGGCGTACGAGGCGACGCGGGACATCCGGGTGGACCCGGTAACGGTGCAGACACCGGTGGCGAGGGCACCCGGCGTCCGTCTGGCCCGGCCGGTACCGCTGATCGTGCCGGTGCTGCGCGCCGGCATCGGGATGCTCGACGGCATGTCCCGGTTACTCCCGACCGCCGAAGTCGGATTCCTCGGCATGGTCCGCGACGAACGCTCCCTCGTCGCGTCCACCTACGCGGACCGGTTGCCGGTCGATCTTGCCGGCCGCGACGTGTTCGTCCTGGACCCGATGCTGGCTACCGGCGGCACTTTGATCGCTACGCTGCACCTGCTGCTGAATCGCGGGGCGCGCTCCATCACCGCCCTGTGCCTGCTGGCTGCACCCGAAGGGTTGGCCCGGCTGCAGGACACCTTCGAAGCCACGGCCGAGAAGTCCATCACCGTGGTCGCCGCCGCCGTCGACGACCACCTGAACGAGCTCGGGTACATCGTGCCCGGCCTCGGCGACGCCGGCGATCGGCTCTTCGGTTCGATCGGACCGTCCGTCTGATCACCGGCTGGCCGGCTCACGCCGCCGGCCGCCGGGACTGCACCACCCGGAACCGCCCGGCGACGTAGGCCGCGTCGGTGAGGGTCGAGTTCGCCGCCGGGTTCGCGCCGGTGGCGTGGAAGTCGGAGAATGCGGCGCTCTGGTTGACGAACACTCCGCCGGTGAGGTTGCACGACAAGGCCACGCCCACGTCCCAGGCGACCCGTTCGGCCTGGTCGAGTACCGCCGAATCGGTGGAGTACACCGACGCGGTGAGCGCGCCATGCTCCGTGGCCGTTCGGCGCCAGATCTCCATGCTCGCCTCGGTGCTGTCGGTACTGATCAGAAAAGCGATCGGCCCGAAGTGCTCGGCGGAGTACACGGCGGCGTCGGCCGCGTCGAGCCGGACAATCACCGGCGTACGCACCGTCGCCTCGGCGAAGGTGGGATGCCGAACCTCGCGGCTGGCTACCAGCACCACGCCGGTCTTCGGTGCTTCCCCCAACCGCTCCAGGACCCCGTCGTTCACCACGGCGCCGAGGATCTCCACCGCCCGGGCGTCATCGCCGAGCAGCCCGTTCAGTGCACTGGCCAACCCCTGGGCGACCCCGTCCGCCTTGTCCCGCCGTACCAGCAGGTTCTGCGGAGTCGTGCACATCTGGCCGCTGTAGAGCGCGAGGGAGAAGGCGATGTTGCCGCACATCGCCTTGAGGTCATCCCAGGAGTCGATGACGACGGAGTTCACCCCGGCCTTTTCGGTGTACACCTGCGCCTGCGGCGCGTGACCCTCGAGCCATTCGCCATACTCGCTGGAGCCGGTGAAGTCGATGATGCGAACCTCCGGTCGGGTGGCCAGCGTGCTGGCGATCCCCTCTCCGTCAGCTTCCGCCGCCAAGACCACCAGATTCGGGTCGAAGCCCGCTTCGGTGAGTACCTCCGCCACGACGGCGACGGTGATGGCCAGGGGGAGGACCGCTCGTGGGTGCGGCTTGACCACGACGGCGTTACCGGTGACCAGACTGGCAAACAGCCCGGGGTAGCTGTTCCAGGTGGGGAAGGTGTTGCATCCGATCACCAAGCTGACCCCGCGCGGCACGACGGTGAACCGCTTGTCCATCGCGAGTGGTTCCCGTTTGCCCTGCGGCTTGGTCCACCGAGCCTGCGCAGCGTGCCGGGTCATCTCCGCGTAGGCGTAGGCAATCGCCTCCAGTGCCCGGTCCTGCGCGTGCGGCCCCGCGGCCTGAAAGGCCATCAGGAAAGCCTGCCCGGTGGTGTGCATGACGGCGGAGGCAAGCTCGAAGCTGCGCTGGTTGATCCGCTGCAGGATCTCTATGCATATTCCCGCCCGGGCATCCGGCCCGGCGTCGCGCCAAGCCGGCATTCCGGCCTGGGCCGCGGCGAGCAGCGCGTCGAGATCGCTGACGTGCGGATACCGAACATCCACGGCGATGCCGTACGGGGAACGCTCCGTACTCACCCACCCCGCACTGCCCGGGACCGTGAGGGGAAAGTCCGAGCCGACGTGGGCCTCGAACGCCGCCCGGCCGTCCTCGACCGCGGTTTCGCCGTATACCTTGGGGCTGGGCGCCTCCGGGAAAGCACTCCAGTACTCCCGCTCTCGAATGGCTTGCAGCGCTCGCCGCAGGGTTTCTTCGTGGCGGGCGTAGAAGTCCGCTGGGATCGTGGTCGTCATTGACCGCTCCTGATCATCCGGTTTCGGGAATTCGATCTGACGGTATCGCCGACTGCGCCCCCTCGACAGGTCCCGTGGGGGCGAACCGGAGTCGCTCAGCAGCCGATAACCGTCAGTTCACTGCCGGTACGCCCCTTCTCCACCCGGACCTGGCTGGGTACGCGTTGCCGCAGTTCGGCGACATGGCTCACCAGGCCCACCATGCGACCGCCTTCCCGCAGGCCGTCGAGGACGTCCATCACCTCATCGAGAGTCTCCTCGTCCAGCGTGCCGAAGCCCTCGTCGACGAACAGCGCCTCGATCGGCGCGCCACCCGCCTCGGCGGTGACCACGTCGGCCAGCCCCAGGGCCAGCGCGAGGCTGGCCAGGAAGGTCTCGCCGCCGGACAGCGTGCCCGTGTCCCGGTCTTGCCCGGTCCAGGAGTCGCGGACGAGCAACCCGAGACCGGTCCGGGCACCACCTCGACCCGTGTCGGTATGGGCCAGGGTGTATCGGCCCTGGGTCATCCGGAGCAGCCGCTCGCTGGCCGTTACGGCCACCTCCTCCAACCGGGCGGCCAGCACGAAGGAAGTCAACGTCATCCGCATCGCGTTGGCGCCGGAGCCGTTGACGAGATCGGCGACTTCGCGGATCTCGACCGCACGGGCGCACAACGGCTGGAGCCCGTGCAGGGCTTGGAGAAGCTGCGGCGCGAGATCGCGCACCTCGATTGCGCGATTGTGCGCGACGCTGTGCCGTCCCTGGGCTTCGAGCAGCGCGGCCTGAGTGGCGCGCCGGGCGAGTTCGGCGGTCGGCACATCGGCGACCGGCTCCAGCGGAACCGTCAGTGCGGGATCGGCAAGTTCGTGATCCACAGCCGCCCGTTCGGCAGCGTCGCCTTCGATCCGCTCGCGCGCCTCCTCCCGCCACTTCGCATTCCGCAGCGCAGCGCGTGCGGCGGCCGCGTCGGGGAATCCGGCTTCCGCCGCGGTTGCCGCCGCCGCGGCCTCCGCCTGGGCAGCTTCGCCGTCGGCCCGGGCGGTCTCTTCGACCGCCGTAATGGTGTCTTCGAGCACGTCGATCATCCGCTGGGCATCGCCCAGCGCGGTGGGCAGATCGGGCGCACCGTTCAGCTGGGCGGCCAACTCCTGCTCGTGCTGGGTGGCGCGCTCCTCGGCGCCGTCGATCGTCACGATGCAGGCGCGCTGCCGCTCGGTCTGCGCCACCTGGTTGGCGGACAGCTCGGCGGACGCTTCGGCCAGTGTCTCGAGGTCGTGCTCGGCGTCACCTCGCCGAGCAGCGGCACCGGCGAGTGCCTCCACCCTCCTCTGCTGCTCGGTGACCATGCCGGCCAGCGACTCGGGGCTGGCGTCCGGATAACCGGCCGCGTCGAGCCGCGCGCTCAGCGCCGCCACCGTCGTGCGCTCGCTGGCGAGTTGGGCATCCAGTGCAGCCACCTCGCGGGCGGCCGACTCCGCCGCGGCGTACGCCGCTTCTTCCTGCGCCCGGGTTACCGACTCGCCACGGACTTCGGAGGGGTCCGGATGCTCCAGCGACCCACAGACCGGACACGGTGTGTCCGCTTCCAGCGCGGCAGCCAACTCCGCGATCATGCCGTCGACCCGAACTTCGCGCAAGGACACTGCCCGCTGCCGGACGTCGAGCGCCCGCTTCCCGGCGGCCAGCAGCTCCCGCTCAAGGAAACAGATGGCGTCCTGGGCGGACGCTCGCGCCGTCACGTCGCCATTCGCCGCACGTAGGGCGTCTGCCTGGGCGGACTCGCCCGGCAGTTGCAACTCCGCCGCCCGAGCCGCGGACAGGGCTGCCTGTGCAGCCGCGCGCCGAGCGGGCAGCTCGGCCAGCGCGAGCGCGCAGCGGGCCAGCTCGTCGGCGAGCCGGTCGGCTTCCCGACGGGCCTCCGCGGCGGTCGTCCGCTCAGCGCTCGCCGCGGCGGCCTTCGAGCGCAGCCCCGCCAGTAGGCCGACCCGTTCGCGCCACCGGCTGGCCGCCGTACGAAGCATGGGCAGCGTTGCGGCGGCGTCCTCCTGGACCCGGCTCAGGCGTTCACGAGCGGCCGCCTCGTCCCGACCGGCGGCCGTTCGCCGGCTCGCACGTCGATCCGATTCGGCCAACACGGGAGCCACCTCGGCGGCTCGCACCGCCGCCGTGAGCTCCGCGCGCAGCTGCGCCAGCACAGGGGCGGCTGCGCGTAGCTCGTGGTATCGGGCCAATGCGGAGCGTCGTCGCTGCTGCCGCTCGGACAGCGACCGGATCTCCGCCGCCGCCGCCTGCGCCTGATCGGCTGCGGCCTGGCGGGCGACGACGTCGGCGCGGGCCGCCTCGACAGCGCCCGACACGGCAGTGAGCAGGCTGCTCGGCCAGTCCATCGCGGGGGTCTCGGAGGAGTTCCCCGGCTCAGCGGATGCGCACCAGCGATGGGATGCACCTGCACCGGTCGGA
This sequence comes from Frankiaceae bacterium, assembly GCA_040002735.1. GTDB lineage: Bacteria > Actinomycetota > Actinomycetes > JADGOV01 > JADGOV01 > JADGOV01. The sequence goes on from JBDUDX010000175.1 coordinate 19,046, forward strand.
TCTTCCTCACCCGCTGCCTGGCCGAGCCGGGCACTCAACACGCTGATCTCGGCCTGAGCCTTCGCCGCCGCCGCGAGCGAGTCGCGCCGTTGCCCGGCGAGCCAGGCCTCGGCCCGGCCAAAACGGTCGGTGCCGAAGAGTCGCTGCAGGAGGGCACCGCGTTCCTCCGACGTGGCTCGGAGGAATCGAGCGAAGTCGTTCTGCGGAAGTAGGACGACCTGGAAGAACTGCTCCGCGGACATCCCCATCAGTTCGGTGATTTCCCGGGAGCCTTCATCGAGCCGGGTGGAGACCACCGTCCAGCTCTCGCCTGCAGCCTCTTCGAGCAGCATCTTCGCCGGCTCGGTGGTCACCCCGGATCCCCGCTGCTTGGGCCGGGTCTGCTCCGGCGAGCGGGTGATCCGCAGGCGGCGCCCGGCCACAGTGGCTTCCAATGTGACGCTGGTTCGGGTGCCGGCATCGGCGTGATCGGACCGCAGGCGACGGCTCTTGCTGCGCTCCCCGGGCACGCGGCCGTAGAGGGCGAACCCGATGGCGTCGAGCAACGTCGTCTTGCCCGCGCCGGTGTCGCCGTGTAACAGGAAGACGCCGCTACCACCGAGCCGGTCGAGGTCCACCTCGACCGTGCCGGCGAACGGGCCGAAGGCCGTCACTCGAAGATGGTGGGGACGCATCAGGCCACCCGAGACGCCGGTCGGACGGCAGCATCGCGGGGATCAGCGTCGGGAGCGAGGTACGGGTCGCCGTCGAGCAAGAAACCCGTCGCCAGCATCCCGTCGACATCGTCGGCGGGGAGCCGGGTGGTGTCCAGGGCGGTGCGCAAGAGGACCCGTTCGGCGGGCGAAGGCGGCAGCCCGCGCACGTGCCCGACAAACTCGGCCGCGATCTCCAGATCGTTGCGTCCCACCGTCCGGGCTCGATAGTCGCGACCGTCCGGCGCCCGTCCCACCGGCTCCCACGCCAACACCAGAACGTGCGGGAAGCGGGTCCGCAGCCGCGCCATGGCGTCCGCCGGTCGGGTCGGGTCGGTCAGGGTCACAGACAGGAAGGAGCTCTCCGATGTGTCGAACTGACGAGAGGTGAGCAGGTCATCGAGTTCCCCCCGCAGCACACCCAAGGGGCGGTACGTCGGAGCCGCCACCTGTTCCACGGCGACCAGGCCGTCGGCGCCCAACTCCACCAGCCACGACCCTTTCCGGTGATGGGCTTCGGAGAAGGAGTACGGCAACGGTGACCCGCTGTACCGCAACCCCTCCGCCAGGGTCTGCTGGCCATGGAGGTGACCCAGGGCGGTGTAGTCAAAGCCGGCGAAGGTGGACGCCGGTACGCAACCCACGCCACCGACGCTGATGTCCCGCTCGCTGTCGCTGCCCGCGGCTCCGGTGACCCAGGCATGGGCCAGCACAACAGACCGTGGCCTCCCCCGCCGGTCCAGATCAGCCCGAATGCACGCCGTTGCGCGATCGAGCACACCGGCATGTCCGCGCGGAACGTCGGTTGGCGCCTCCCCACCGTCCCGCGGATCAGGCGGCAGCTGCGCGCGTACCGCGTCCGGTTCCAGGTAGGGCACCGCGTACACAGCGACCGGCCCGTACTCATCGGCCAGCAGCACCGGCTCAGCCAACGCCGCGGCACGGGTTCGCAGGTAGACCCCGGAGCTGTCCACCAGGCGGCTGCCGAAGCCGAGCCGGCAGGCCGAGTCGTGATTTCCGCTGGCAACGATCACGCTGGCGCCGGCCGCTCGCAGCCGGACCAGCGCGTCCTCGCACAGCGTGATCGCGTCCACCGGTGGAATCGCCCGGTCGTAGACGTCGCCGGCGACGAGTACGGCGTCGACCCGCTCAGAGCGCACCGCTTCGACCAACGAGTCCAGAAACCCGGCCTGGGCGTCCCGAAGGTCGGCCCGGTGCAGGGTACGGCCGAGATGCCAGTCGGACGTATGGAGGAGGCGCATACCAGGGACGCTAAAGGAGGCCTACGACAAAATCGGTTGCCTGGTGTTCCGCTCGCCGGATTACCTGGGGCTCGGCGCCGCCACCGCGACCGGGGCCGCCACCTCGACGGCGGCCTCTCCGCTGAAACTCGCCGGATCCGGGGCCATGGTGGTGCGATTGCGCCCGGCGGCCTTGGCGCTGTACTGGGCGCGGTCGGCCTCTCGGAGCAGCCCGGTCGCGTTGCCGGCGTGTTCCAACAACCCGGCGACGCCGAGGCTGGCGGTGATCTCCCGCTCCACCCCCGGAATGCTGATGGCCGCGACGGTGGTCCGGATCTTCTCGGCTACCTGCCACGCCGCATCCAGCCCGGTCTCCGGGAGCAGAATCAGGAACTCCTCGCCACCGAAGCGCCCGGCGAAGTCGCTGATCCGGAGGCTGGAGCTGATGGCGGTGCCCACGGCGGCGAGTACTTCTTCCCCCAGGGCGTGCCCGAACCGGTCGTTGATCGCCTTGAAGTGATCGAGATCCACCATCACGGCCGCCAGCGGGGTGAGCGATCGACCGGCCTGGGCGACCATGCGCTTGAGGGTGTCCTCGGTGGCCCGCTTGTTCGGCAGTCCGGTGAGCGAGTCGTTGTTCGCCCGGTACTCCGCGAGCGCCAGGCTGCGCAGGTTCGCGAGCACGGGAGCCGCCTGCGCCACGGTGGCCTTGATCCGAGTCTCGTCCGTGTCGGTGAACGGCGTCGGTTGGCTGACCAGCACGGAACCGATCACTTCCCCGCCGACCAGCAGCGGCTCGCAGCTTGCCGGTGGTCCCCCATCACCGCACAGCGCGCACCTGAGCAGCGGGGTTCGCCCGTTGCCCTCCCGGTGTGTTCGCCCCAGACGGACCGCGACGCAGGTCCGCGGCTCGGCGCCGATCAGCCGAGCAGCCAGTTCACTGGCTGCCGGCAGCGCGGACGCGGCTTGTAGTCAGTTGGCGCTGTTGTTCCGCCGGAGCACCGCTACGACACTGTCCGGTGATGATCGCTCCAGGTGACGTTGCAGCAGTTCCTGTGCCTCATCGCGGCCACGCGGTCGCAGCGGAGTCGTCGAACGGCCGGCGGCGAAGTCGGCGGCGAAGTGGGAGTACCGACGGATTCGCGGCACCATGTTCTGGATCAGCAAGAGCACGACCGTCAGGCCGAGCAGGAGTACGACGGCGACGCCGACTGCCAGCAGTACTCGGGTGGATCGGTAGGTGGAATCGGACTGCTTCTTGGTCTGCGCCGCTTCGCGGGCGTCCTCGGTCCGGAGACTCTCCCCGGCCCGCACGATCGGTTCCATGATCTCGTCGGTACGGCGAGCCAGGGCGGTTCGTGCCGCCTCGGT
>JBDUDX010000176.1:0-6354 GCA_040002735.1 Frankiaceae bacterium
GGTACCTGTATTCGCGGCCGCTGTCGGCGGCCGACCTCACCAGCTACCTGCGCGGCGGGTCCGGGCCGCCGACCCAGCGGCGTCCGGCCGACACGGCGGACATGCCCGCTGGCCCGCTGGTGCAAAGATCGATTTGACTCTCAGCGGCCTGTCCGCCACAGTACGACTGTGCACTACTCGTACGTCGTAGTACTTGCTGTGCGCGCCGGCTAGCGTCCGCTAGCTCGCGCGCCGCCCCTCTGTGCCCTCGGCACGAGGGGTTTTTTGTTGCCAGCGACCGCCCTCCCGATCACCGGAAACAGCATCCAGGAGCCGACTCCCGTGACAGATCACCACCCCGGCGAGCAGATAACCGGCGCTCAGTCGCTGGTCCGCGCCCTCGAATCAGTTGCCGCCGCCGGCGGCTCGGACACCGTGTTCGGCATACCGGGCGGGGCCATCCTGCCGGCGTACGACCCGATCTTCGACTCCAGCCTCCGGCACATCCTGGTTCGCCACGAACAGGGCGCCGGGCACGCCGCCGAGGGGTACGCCCAGGCAACCGGCAAGGTCGGCGTCTGCATGGCGACCTCCGGCCCGGGTGCGACCAACCTGGTCACCCCGATCGCCGACGCGTACATGGACTCGGTGCCGATCGTGGCCATCACCGGTCAGGTGCCGAGCGCGGCGATCGGTACCGACGCCTTCCAGGAGGCCGACATCGTCGGCATCACGATGCCGATCACCAAGCACAACTACCTGGTCCAACACGCGGACGACATCCCACGGGTGATCGCCGAGGCCTTCCATCTGGCAGCCACCGGCCGCCCCGGACCGGTGCTGGTGGACATACCGAAGGACATCCTGCAGGCGCCCACCACCTTTTCCTGGCCGGTGCGGATGGACCTGCCCGGCTACAAGCCGACCACCAAGCCGCACGGCAAGCAGGTCCGGGAGGCGGCCGGGCTGATCGCGGCGGCCCGCAAGCCCGTGCTCTACGTCGGCGGCGGGGTGCTCAAAGCCCGGGCCGCCGCGGAACTGCGGGCACTCGCCGAGTTGACCGGGGCGCCGGTGGTGACCACGCTGATGGCCCGGGGGGCGTTCCCGGACAGCCATCCGCAGCACTTCGGCATGCCAGGGATGCACGGGTCGGTGGCCGCGGTCACCGCGTTGCAGAAATCCGATCTCATCGTGGCCCTCGGCGCCCGTTTCGATGACCGGGTGACCGGTCGGTTGGACACCTTCGCGCCGGACGCGGCGGTCATCCACGCCGACATCGACCCGGCCGAGATCTCCAAGAACCGGACGGCCGACGTGCCGATCGTCGGCGACTGCCGGGAGGTGATCGCCGACCTGGTGACCGCCCTGCAGCCGGATTACCTGGCCGGCCGCCACGCCGACATCACCGACTGGGTGCGTCGCGTGCAGGGCTGGCGGGAGACCTACCCGGTGGGATACGAACCGTCCGACGACGGTCTGCTGGCGCCCCAACACGTGATCTCCCGGATCGGTGCGCTGACCGGACCCGACGGGATCTACGTCTCCGGCGTCGGCCAGCACCAGATGTGGGCGAGCCAGTTCATCACCTATGAGAACCCCTACACCTGGCTCAACTCCGGCGGCCTGGGCACCATGGGGTACGCGGTGCCGGCCGCGATGGGGGCGAAGGTCGGCCGCCCGGACGCCACCGTCTGGGCGATCGACGGCGACGGCTGTTTCCAGATGACCAACCAGGAACTCGCCACCTGCACGATCGAAGGCATCCCGATCAAGGTGGCGGTGATCAACAACGGCGCGCTCGGCATGGTGCGGCAGTGGCAGTCGCTGTTCTACGGCAATCGGTACAGCAACACCGACCTGCGCCGCGGCAAGCGGCCGGTGCCGGACTTCGTCACCCTCGCCGAGGCCTACGGCGGGGTCGGGCTGCGCTGCGACTCCGCCGACGACGTGGACGCCACCATCGAAAAGGCGCTGGCTATCGACGACGTGCCGGTGGTGGTGGACTTCGTGGTCAGCCCGGATGCGATGGTCTGGCCGATGGTGGCCGCCGGTACCTCCAACGACGACATCAAGGTGGCCCGCGACGCGGCCCCGGAATGGGACGAGGACGAGCGATGAGCAAGCACACCCTGTCCGTGCTGGTGGAGAACAAGCCCGGCGTGCTGGCCCGAATCGCGGCGCTGTTCTCCCGCCGCGGTTTCAACATCTACTCCCTCGCCGTCGGCCCGACCGAGCACGATGACCTGTCCCGGGTGACCGTGGTGGTGGAGGTGGACGGGCCACCGCTGGAGCAGGTCACCAAGCAGCTGAACAAGCTGATCAACGTGTTGAAGATCGTTGAGTTGGCGCCGGAGACTTCTGTGCAACGTGAGCTGATGCTGGTCAAGGTCCGCGCCGACCTGGCGACCCGCTCGCATGTCCTGGAGACCGTGCAACTCTTCCGGGCCAAGGTGGTCGATGTGGCACCCGACGCGGTGACCATCGAGGCCACCGGTACCACCGACAAGCTGGAAGCGTTCATGCGGGTGTTGGAGCCGTTCGGCATCTCCGAGCTCGTTCAGTCCGGGCTGGTGGCACTCGGTCGCGGCCCTCGCTCCATCACCGATCGTTCCCTGCGCGCCGCGCCTATCGAGAGGACCGCCTGACATGACTGCCGCTTCCACCGACACCGGCAACGCCCCGGAGATGTACTACGACGCCGACGCCTCGCTGGACCCGATCCGGGCACGCAAGGTCGCCGTGCTGGGCTTCGGCAGCCAGGGCCACGCCCACGCTCTATCGTTGCGCGACTCCGGCGTCGACGTCCGGGTCGGGCTGCCGGCGGGGTCCGCCAGCCGGGCCAAGGCCGAGGCCGCCGGACTGCGGGTACTGACCCCCGCCGACGCCTGCGCCGAGGCTGATCTGATCATGGTACTGGCGCCGGACCCGGTGCAGCGGGACCTGTACGCCGACGCGATCGCCCCCAACCTCCAGGACGGCGATGCGATCTTCTTCGGCCACGGCTTCTCCATCCGGTTCGGCTACATCACTCCGCCGGCCGGGGTGGACGTCGCGATGGTGGCCCCCAAGGGCCCCGGCCATCTTGTCCGCCGGCAGTTCGAGCAGGGCCGGGGAGTACCGGTACTCGTCGCCGTCGAGCAGGACGCGTCCGGCACGGCGTTGGAGCTGGCGCTGTCCTACGCCAAGGCGATCGGCGGCACCCGGGCCGGTGCGCTGCGGACCACCTTCACCGAGGAAGCCGAGACTGACCTGTTCGGTGAGCAGGCGGTGCTCTGCGGCGGCGTGTCCGCGCTGGTCCAGGCCGGTTTCGAGACGCTCGTGGAGAACGGGTACCAGCCCGAGGTGGCCTACTTCGAGTGCCTGCACGAGCTCAAGCTCATCGTCGACCTGATGTATGAGGGCGGCCTGTCCAAAATGCGTTGGTCGATCTCGGATACCGCCGAGTTCGGCGACTACACCCGCGGACAGCGGGTGGTCACCGAAGGCACCAAGGCGGAGATGGGCCGGATCCTCGCCGAGATCCGGTCCGGGGCCTTTGCCCGGGAGTGGATGGAGGAGTTCGACGCCGGTACGCCGATCTTCCGCAAGTACCGGGCCGAGGCAGAGGCGACTCAAATCGAGCAGGTCGGGGCGCGGTTGCGGCCGCTGATGAGCTGGATCTCCCAGGAGTAAGGTTCCGCGGGTGACGGTCGGGGAACGGTCTGCGGCGGAGTCGGCTCACCCCTCGGGCCACTCCGCCGAGCAGCGGGCCCGCCGGTTGGCGGACATCTTCACCGAGCGGTACGGCCGGGCTCCGGACGGCATCTGGATGGCGCCGGGCCGGGTGAACCTGATCGGTGAACACACCGATTACAACGACGGCTTCGTGCTTCCGATCGCGCTGGACGTCACCACCATGGCTGCGGTGGGGGTACGGGACGACGGGCTGGCTCGGTTGTTCTCCACCAGCGAGGCGGACCCGCCGGAAATCGCGGTGGCCGCGATCGCGCCGGGCGCGGTGTCCGGCTGGTCCGCGTACGCCCTCGGGGTGCTCTGGGCGCTCCGCGAGCAGGGGATCGCCGTACCCGGGGTGGATGTCGGCATCGACTCCGACGTACCGACCGGCGCCGGTGTCTCCAGCAGCGCCGCCCTCGAGGGGGCGGTGGCGCTCGCGGTCGCCGACCTGGCCGGCGCCGCGGTGGACCGCCCCACGCTGGCCGGGGCGTGCCGCCGGGCGGAGAACGAGGTGGTCGGCGCACCCACCGGCGTGATGGACCAGATGGCGGCCCTCTGCGGGCAGGCCGGATCGGCAATGTTTCTGGACTGCCGCACGCTGGCGGTGGAGCAGGTACCGCTCGACCTGGCGGCAGCGGATCTCGCCCTGCTCGTGATCGACACCCGGGCGAAACATGCGCTGGTGGAGGGGGCCTATGCCGAGCGCCGGGCGTCGTGTGAGGAGGCGGCCCGGCGGTTGGGCGTGCCGGCGCTGCGGGACGCCACCCTGGAGCGGGTCGAAGCCGAGTTGGACGGCTTGGTGGCCCGCCGGGCCCGGCACATCGTCACCGAGAACACTCGGGTGCTCGCGGTGGTCGAGCAGCTGCGGGCGGGGAATCCGGCCGGGATCGGGTCGCTGCTCGACGCTTCGCATGTGTCCATGCGGGACGACTTCGAGATCTCCGCACCGGAGTTGGATGTGGCCGTGGACGCCGCCCAGGCCGCCGGCGCGCTCGGCGCGCGGATGACCGGAGGGGGTTTCGGCGGCTCGGCGATCGCGCTCACCCCGATGCCCAGCGTGCCCGCGGTGCGCCTCGCGGTCGAGACGGCCTTTGCTACGGCCGGGTTCGTCCCGCCGGAAATCTTCGAGGTGACCCCGAGCGAGGGCGCCCGCCGGGTGCGCGGGTAACCGGGGCCGGGGTCAGCCCTGCTCCTGGTGTCGCACCCGGCCCGGTGAGATGAAGACGATGTCGGAACCGCAACGCTACGCCGGGGGCCCATTTCGCCAGGCCTGCAATCACTGGGAGCAGCCGGGCGTCGGGAAAACTCCGCGAAACGCGCGGCGCGGCGCGCCCGAATTGGCCGCTGGCCGGTTCATGCTGTGCCCCAGCCCCGACCAATGACGGGGGTCTTGGAGGTGTCCCGTGACCTTGCTGGCAGCCGAAAGCGTGAAGCTCGACGTCAATCTCCTGGACTACGCGATCCTGGCGGTCTACTTCACGATCGTGATCGCCATCGGGGTGATGGCTCGACGGGCGATCGCCACCAGTGAGGACTTCTTTCTGTCCGGACGGTCACTGCCTGCGTGGGTGACCGGCTTGGCGTTCATCTCCGCGAACCTCGGTGCGATCGAGATTCTCGGCATGGCGGCGAACGGCGCCCAGTACGGGCTAGCGACCGTGCACTTCTACTGGATCGGCGCCGTGCCGGCGATGGTCTTTCTGGGCCTGGTGATGATGCCGTTCTACTACGGCTCCCGGGTGCACAGCGTGCCGGAGTATCTGCGCCGGCGGTTCAATCCGGCGGCGCATCTGTTCAACGCGGTCACCTTTGCGCTGGCCCAGGTCCTCATCGCCGGGGTGAACCTCTTCGCGATGGCGCTGGTGATTCAGAACCTGCTGGGCTGGAACAAGTACCTGGCGATCGTGGTGTCCGCCTTCTTCGTTCTTGTCTACATCACCCTGGGCGGTCTCTCCGGGGCCATCTATAACGAGGTACTGCAGTTCTTCGTGATCTTGGCCGGACTGATTCCGATCGTGGTGGTCGGACTGAGCAAGGTCGGCGGCTGGGGCGGCCTGCATGACAAAGTGCATAACCCGAAGCTGTTCCAGACCTGGGCCGGGTCGCACGTCGGCGGCGGCTGGTCCAACCCGCTCGGTGACTGGATCGGCATCATCTTCGGGCTCGGGTTCGTGCTCTCCTTCGGATACTGGACGACGAACTTCGCCGAGGTACAGCGGGCGCTGTCGGCCAAGGACCTCTCGGCGGGTCAGCGCACGCCGCTGATCGGCGCCATCCCCAAGATCTTCATTCCGGGTCTGACCATCATTCCGGGTCTATTGGCGATCGCCCTGGTGCCGAGCTTCAGCGGCAAGAACCCCAACTACAACAACGCCATACCGTTGCTCATGGGTCAACTGCTGCCCAACGGCGTACTCGGTATCGCCCTGACCGGCCTGCTCGCCGCCTTCATGGCCGGCATGGCAGCGAATGTCAGCGGGTTCAACACCGTCTTCACCTACGACATCTGGCGTCCCTACATCGCCAAGGACCGGGACGACAGCTATTACCTGCGGGTCGGCCGGTTGGTCACCGTGTTCGGTGTCCTGATCGGTATCGGAACCGCGCTGATCGCCGCCGGCTACAACAACATCATGAACTACATCCAGCTGCTGTTCTCCT
>JBDUDX010000177.1:0-3682 GCA_040002735.1 Frankiaceae bacterium
GCGGATCATGAGGCACGGCGAGCACTGTGTGTTCTTACGTTCAGGGCTACTGACCGACCGCGGTGTAGAGCTGCGTGACCTCGCCGGGAGAGAGCCGACGGGTGCGCCCGGCGCGCAGCGTGCCCAGCCGGATCGGGCCGATCTCGGTCCGGACCAGCCGTTGCACCGGGAGGTCGACAGCCGCGAGCAACCGACGTACCACGTGCTTGCGCCCCTCGTGGAGGACGACTTCGACCATCGCCTGGCGGGCGGTGGAGGAGATCAACCGGAAGGAACTCACGGTCACGGGACCATCGTCCAATTCGATCCCGGCTCGCAGGCGACGCCCGACGTCACGGGCGACCGGGCCATGGACGTCGGCCAGGTAGGTCTTGGGCACGCCGTACCGAGGGTGCGACAGCCGGTTTGCCAACTCACCGTCGTTGGTGAGCAGCAGTAACCCCTCGGTGTCCGCGTCGAGCCGTCCGACGTGGAACAGCCGGTCGCGGCGTTCGCTCACCAGGTCACCGACGCACGGCCGGCCCTGCGGATCCGACATGGTGCTCACCATGCCGCGGGGCTTGTTCAGAGCCAGGTACACCAGGTCCGGTGAGGTTGGGATCCGGGAGCCGTCGACCACCACGGTGGCGCTGGTCGGATCGACCTTGGTACCGAGCGCGGTGATCACCGACCCGTCGACCGACACCCGGCCGGCGGCGATCAGGTCCTCGCAGTGTCGACGGCTGCCCACACCCGCGGCGGCGAGCAGCTTCTGCAGCCGGACCGGCTCGGTGCCGGCGGGTGGCTCACTCATCGATCAGCGCATCTGCGTCGGGCACCAGCGGCCCCAGCGGCGGCAGCTCGTCGAGGCTGTCGATCCCCAGGCGCTCCAAGAAGTACGGGGTGGTGCGGTACAGCACCGCGGAGCTCGCCGGGTCCGTGCCGGCGTCCTCCACCAAGCCTCGGGTGAGCAGGGTACGCACCACCGCATCGGAGTTGACGCCCCGCACGGCTGCGATCCGCCCGCGGCTGACTGGCTGGCGGTAGGCGACCACGGCGAGGGTCTCCAGCGCCGCCTGGGTCAGCCGGGCCTGCTGGCCGTCGAGCACGAAGCGTTCGACGTACGGGGCGCAGTCGGCGCGGGTGTAGAAGCGCCAGCCGCCCGCGACCGGCCGCAGGTCGAAGCCGCGATGGGTCTCGTCGTACTCGCCGGCGAGCGCCCGAAGGGTGGCGAGTACTTCCTCGGTGGGGCGTTCCAGTACCTGGGCGAGGGTCACCTCACTCACCGGTTCGTCCACCACCAACAGCACCGCCTCCAGGGCGGTCCGCAGGCTGGGGCTGGAATCCTCGATCACGGTGCTGTCCACCGTACGGTCAACTCCGCGAGCGGGCTGTCCTGGGAGAACGCCACGCTCCCCTCCCGGTACAGGTCCAGCAGCAGCAGGAAGCGGGCGACCACGACGACCACCGACTCCGCGTCGGCCGCGAGCGCCGCGAAAGTGAGGCTGCCGGCGTGCCGCAGCCGATCCTGCAGGCGTACCTGCTCCGCGGCCATGTCCACCCGCGCCGTGTGCACGTGCCCGACGTCGACCACCGGGGTCGGCTTGGGCGCCAAGGCGCGCTCGGCAAAGGCGGCGAACGCCGCCGGGCCGATGCCGAGGACGACTTCGGGCAGCAGGCTGGCGTACCGCTCCTCCAAGGCGACCGCCCGCGGGTAACGGCGGCCCTCGGACGCCAGCCGGCCGGAAATCCAGGCGGCGACCTCCTTGTACGCGCGGTACTGCAGCAGCCGGGCGAAGAGTAGGTCGCGGGCTTCCAGCAGCGCGACGTCCTCCTCGTCCTCCACCTCGCCGCGGGGCAGCAGCCGGGCCGCTTTCAGGTCCAACAGGGTGGCGGCGATCACCAGGAACTCACTTGCCTGGCTCAAGTCCCACGCCCCCCCAAGGCGGCGGATGTGGGCCAGGAATTCGTCCGTCACCCGGGACAGCGCCACTTCGGTGAGGTCCAACTGGTGCTTGGCGATCAGCCCCAGGAGCAGGTCGAAGGGGCCGGTGAAGTTGTCCAGGTGGACCTCGAACGCCGGCGAGACCGTCACAGCGAGACCAGCCGCAGCAGCGGGTACACGATGAGATCGAGCAGGAAGAGCAGCAGCGGGTCCTGCCCGGTGATCGGGATGAGCAACAGCGCCAGCAGGATGGCGGTACCAATGTTCTGCTCGGCGAGGTGGTACTCCGCCTTCTGCCAGCCGGGAGTCCGCGGTGCGTACAGGAACAGGATCCGCCCGCCGTCCAGCGGTGGCAGCGGGATCAGGGCCAGCACGGCCATCGCGACGAGTTCGATACCGGCGAACAGCAGCAGCGTCTGGGCTGCGTTCTCCGGCAGGTACGTGGCATGCAGCGTCGCGGGCACGACGCCGGCCTGGCCGAGTCCGGCCGGCCCGCCGATCGCGGCGTACCCGCCGAGGAACAGCGCTCCGAGGATCGCCACGGCGACCGGGCCGGCGAGGAGCACCGCCAGGATCCGGCCTCGTTGCCCGGGCCGGACGTAGGACGGCCGCTCCACCGGATGCCCCCAGCCGACGCCGGACAGTGCCGCGGCCACCGCGCCGAACGGGTCCAGGTGCCGACGCGGGTCCAGGCTTCCGCGTCCCGCGGCGAGGCCCGAGCGATCCCCGAACCGGGCGGAGAGCCGCGCCTGAACGAACCCGCGGACCGTCACGCCGAGTACGAACGCCGCCAGCAGGGCGACGAGGGCGACCGGGTGCCGTAGGGCGTAGAGCACGTCTCAGGAGCCGGCGGCGGGCTGTGCGGCGTCCTGGTCCGGCCGCAACGCGGTGGCGAGCAGCTCCCGAGCCAGCTGCCGATACGCGATCGCCCCGGCCGAGGTGGGCGCGAAGGTGGTGATCGGCTCGCCGGCGACGGTGGTCTCGGGGAACCGGACCGTACGGTTGATCACGGTGTGGAACACCTTGTCGCCGAAGCCGCCGACCAGCGTCTTGAGCACTTCCCGACCGTGCAGGGTGCGGGCGTCGTACATGGTGGGCAGTACGCCGATCAGTTCCAGCTCCGGGTTGATCCGGTCTCGCACCTTCTCCATCGTGTTGGTGAGCAGGGCGACGCCGCGCAGCGCGAAGTACTCGCACTCCAGCGGGATCACCACCCCGTCCGCGGCGGCCAGCGCATTCACGGTCAGCAGACCGAGGGACGGTTGGCAGTCCAGCAGTACCTCGTCGTAATCGGCCAGCACCGGCGCCAGCGCCCGGCGCAGGGTCTGTTCCCGCCCGACCTCCATCACCAATTCGACCTCGGCGCCGGAGAGGTCGATGTTGCTCGGCAGCAGGTCCAGGCCGGGTACCGCGGTGGGCCGGATGACGTCGCCCGCGCTCACATCGCGTTCCAGCAGGAGGTCGTACACCGTACGGTCGAACTGGCCCGGCTGGAAGCCAAGTCCGACCGACAGCGCCCCTTGCGGATCGAAGTCGACCAAAAGCACCCGGCGGCCGTACTCGGCGAGAGCTGCGCCCAGGTTGATCGTGGTGGTGGTCTTGCCCACCCCACCCTTCTGATTGCACATCGCCAGAACCCAGGCCGGGCCGTGCCGATCCACCGGCTTCGGCTCCGGAAAGACCGGGAGCGGGCGGCCGGTCGGCCCCAATCCGCCGGCACTGTCCGGAAGGGTCAGCACCGCGTCGGAGTCGGAGTCG
>JBDUDX010000178.1:0-21899 GCA_040002735.1 Frankiaceae bacterium
CGTTGTTGGTGAGGATGATGTCGACCAGGTTCTTGCCGATGTCGTGCACGTCGCCCTTGACGGTGGCCAGCACGATGGTGCCCTTGCCGGCCTCGTCGGTCTTCTCCATGTGCGGCTCGAGGTAGGCCACCGCGGCCTTCATGATCTCCGCGCTCTGCAGCACGAACGGCAGCTGCATCTCCCCGGAGCCGAACAGCTCACCGACGACCTTCATGCCGGCGAGCAGGTCGTCGTTGACGATCGCCAGCGCGGGCCGGGTGGTCAGCGCCTCGTCCAGGTCGCCTTCCAGTCCGTTGCGTTCGCCGTCGATGATCCGCCGCTGCAACCGCTCGGCGAGCGGCAGGCCGGCAAGTTCCTCGGCCCGGGTGGCCCGGGCGTCGGCCGCGGTGACGCCCTCGAACATGTCGAGGAACGCGCTCAGCGGGTCGTAGTCCGGGCGGCGCCGGTCGTACACCAGGTCCAGGGCGGCCGCGCGCTGGTCGTCCGGAATCCGGGCCATCGGAAGGATCTTCGCCGAGTGCACGATCGCCGAGTCCAGGCCGGCCCGGACGCACTCGTGCAGGAACACCGAATTGAGCACGATCCGTGCGGCCGGGATCAGCCCGAACGAGACGTTCGACACCCCCAGGGTGGTCTGTACCTCGGGGTAGCGCTTCTTCACTTCCCGGATCGCCTCGATGGTCTCCAGGCCGTCCCGGCGGGTCTCCTCCTGGCCGGTCGCGATCGGGAAGGTGAGGCAGTCCAGCAAAATGTCGCTGCGCTGCAGACCCCAGTTGGCGGTGATGTCCTCCACCAGCCGGGTGGCAACGGCCACCTTCCAGTCCGCGGTCCGGGCCTGGCCCTCCTCGTCGATGGTCAGCGCCACCACCGCGGCGCCGTGCTCGACGGCGAGCGGCATCATCCGGGCGATCCGGGAGGTCGGCCCGTCGCCGTCCTCGTAGTTCACCGAGTTGATCACGCAGCGGCCGCCGAGGTGTTCCAGCCCGGCCTCGATCACCTCGGGCTCGGTGGAGTCCAGTACCAGCGGCAGCGTGCTCGCGGTGGCCAGCCGGCCGGCGAGGGCGGACATGTCGGCAGCGCCGTCGCGGCCGACGTAGTCCACGCTCACGTCCAGCAGGTGGGCACCGTCCCGGGTCTGCGCCCGAGCGATCTCCAGGCAGTCCCCCCACTTTTCGGCGAGCATCGCCTCCCGGAACGCCTTGCTGCCGTTGGCGTTGGTGCGTTCGCCGATGGACAGGTACGAGGTGTCCTGCCGGAACGGCACCGCCTGGTAGAGGCTGGCGGCGGCCGGCTCGGGGCGCGGCCGCCGAGGAGTGAGGGTGCGGCCGCCGACGCGCTCCACCACCTGGCGCAGGTGTTCCGGGGTGGTGCCGCAGCAGCCGCCGACCAGGGAGAGCCCGTAGTCCCGGGTGAAGGTGTCGTGCGCGTGCGCCAGCTGCCCCGGCGTCAGCGGATAGTGCGCGCCGTCGCGGGTCAGCTCGGGCAGGCCGGCGTTCGGCATGCAGGACAGCGCCACCCGGGCGTGCTTGGACAGGTACCGCAGGTGCTCGCTCATCTCGGCCGGGCCGGTGGCGCAGTTCAGGCCGATCAGGTCGATGGCGAGGGGTTCCAGCGCGGTGAGCGCGGCGCCGATCTCGCTGCCGAGCAGCATCGTGCCGGTGGTCTCCACGGTGACCTGGGCGATCAGCGGCAGCCGTACGCCGGCCGCGGCCATCGCACGGCGGGCGCCGACCAGCGCAGCCTTGGCCTGCAGCAGGTCCTGTGCGGTCTCGACGATCACCGCGTCCGCGCCGCCGGCGATCAGCCCGGCGACCTCCTGGCCGTAGGCGTCTCGCAGGTCGGCGTACCGGGCGTGGCCGAGGGTCGGCAGCTTGGTACCCGGGCCGACCGACCCCAGTACCCAGCGCGGTCGGTCCGCCGTGCTGTGCTCCTCCGCGACCTCCCGGGCCAGCCGGGCACCCGCCTCGGCGAGTTCGTAGATCCGCTGCTGCGCGTCGTACTCCGCCAAGTTGGCGAAGTTCGCGCCGAACGTGTTGGTCTCCACGCAGTCCACGCCGACCGCGAAGTACGCGTCATGGACGCTGCGCACCACGTCGGGGCGGGTGACGTTGAGGATCTCGTTGCAGCCCTCCAGGCCCTGGAAATCGTCCAGGGTCAGGTCGTGGGCCTGCAGCATGGTGCCCATCGCGCCGTCGGCGACCACCACCCGCTCGGCCAGAGCGGTGAGCAGGGCGCTGCTGCGGGCGGGTATCGGGTCGGGCGCGGGAGGTCCGGACAGGCGGGGATCGGCGCTCATTGAGGTTCATGGTAATGCGCGCCGGCCGTTCGGACACGCGCCCGCGGTCCGGTCCCCCCGCCGTAGGCGTCTCTCGTCGTAGGCTGACCTCGGCTGTCGGCTGGGATCGCCACGAGGCGCAGCAGGCTAGGGAGGAGCGGCGTGGTCGAGTACGAGGGGTTGCCCGTACTTCGCGACCCGGTGCTCGTGGCCGCCTTCGAGGGCTGGAACGACGCGGCGGACGCCGCCACCGACGCCATCGAGCACCTGGAATCGATCTGGGGCGCCGCACCGCTCGCCGCCATCGACCCGGACGAGTACTACGACTTCCAGGTGAACCGGCCCACTGTCCACCTCGTCGACGGGCTGACCCGCAGTGTGGAGTGGCCGACCACCCGCATCTCACTCGCCCGGCCGCCGAACGCGCCACGGGACGTGGTCTTGGTTCGCGGCCTGGAGCCGAACATGAAATGGCGGGCGTTCTGCGGTGAACTGCTCGACATCGCCACCGAACTGCAGGTGGAGTTGACCGTAACCCTCGGCGCGTTGCTCGCCGACACGCCGCACACCCGGCCGGTACCGGTGACCGGTACCGCCTACGACGCCGCCACCGCCGCCAAACTGTCCGTGGAGCGGTCCCGGTACGAAGGCCCCACCGGCATCGTCGGGGTGTTCCAGGACGCCTGTCGGCTCGCGGGCGTACCGGCGGTGTCGTTCTGGGCGGCGGTGCCGCACTACGTCGCGCAGCCGCCGTGCCCCAAGGCCACCATGGCGCTGCTGCGCCGGGTGGAGGACCTCCTGGACATCGCGGTACCGCTCGGCGAGCTGCCCGAGCAGGGCCGGGCGTGGGAGCGCGGTGTGGAGGAGATGGCCCGGGAGGACTCCGACGTCGCAGACTATGTACGGGCGCTGGAGTCCCGGGCGGATGAGACCGACCTGCCGGAAGCCAGCGGCGAGGCGATCGCCAAGGAGTTCGAGCGGTACCTGCGTCGCCGCGGCCGGGGTGAGGGCCGCGAAGGCAGCTGAGCCCTCACAGCCGTACGCCGAGCAACGCGTCGACCAGGTCGCGCACCTGCCCGGGCGCTGCCGGATCGGTGCCTCCCCGGGTGGCCACCGCAGCGGCCCAACGGTCGACGTCGGCGAGTGCTCGGGGGGTGTCGAGGTCGTCGGCGAGGTGCCGGCGTACCTCGGCCACCGTCTCCTCGGCACTCGGACCGGCACTCGGACCGGCACCGGCTCCGGCGGCTAACCGCCACCGGGCCAGCCGTTCGGACGCTTCCCGGAGGTCCGCGTCGGTGTACTCCCAATCGTCGCGGTAGCGGTGTGCCAGCAGCGCCAGCCGGATCGCGACCGGGTCCACCCCGTCGCGGCGCAGCGCCGAGACGAAGACCAGGTTGCCCAGCGATTTGGACATCTTCGCGCCGGCGTAGCCGACCATGCCGCTGTGCACGTACGCCCGGGCGAACGGTCCATTTCCGGTCGCTACGTCGGCGTGCGCGGCGCTGAATTCGTGGTGCGGGTACGCCAGGTCGCTGCCGCCGCCCTGGATGTCGAATCCGGCGCCCAACCGGCGGAGCGCAATGGCCGTGCACTCGACATGCCAACCGGGTCTCCCGGGCCCGAACGGGGACGGCCAGGCCGGCTCGCCGTCCCGCGCCGTCCGCCAGAGGAGAGGATCCAGCGGATCCTTCTTACCCGCCCGCTCGGGGTCGCCGCCCCGTTCGGCGGACAGTGCCAGCATGGCGTCGCGATCGAGGTTGGCCACGCTGCCGAAGCGTGGGTCGGCGGCGATCGGGAAGTACAGATCGCCGTCCACGTCATAGGTGGCGCCGCGGTCGCGCAACTCCTCGATCAGTTCCACGATCTCCGGGATGGCCTCCACCGCTCCGACGTACCAGCGTGGGGGCAAGACCCGAAGCGCCGCCATGTCCTGGCGGAACCGGTTGGTCTCCCGTTCGGCGAGCGCCACCCAATCCTCGCCGGTAGCCGCCGCCCGAGCTAGTAACGGGTCATCGATGTCGGTGACGTTCTGGCAGTAGTCCACCTCGGCGCCGTTGTCCCGAAGCACCCGTCCGAGAGTGTCGAACGCGACGTAGGTGGCGGCATGGCCGAGGTGCGTGGCGTCGTAGGGGGTGATGCCGCAGACGTACATTCTGGCTCGGGGTCCCGGCGCTACCGGGCGCAACTCGCTGGTGGCGGTGTCCCACACGCGTAGCGGCGGGCCCGACCCGGGGAGGCGCGGGACTGTGGGGGACGGCCAGGACTGCACGCATCCGAGGGTAACCGGGCGCCAGTACCCGGCCGGCTCAGAACGGGGGCCACGGGATGGCGGGCCAGTCCTCGCTGGGCTGCGGATGCCGGCCGGTACGCAGCAGCCGCTCGATCCGATGCCGGGTGGCGGTCACCTCCGCCCGGGTCAGGTGGGTCGCCAGTACGGCGCACAGCTCGTCGGCTCCCCCGGCGAGACGGTCCCGGAGATCTCCCAGCACGGCAACCGCCTCTTCGGTCAGCGGCCGTCCACGCCACCGCCAGAGCAGCGTCCGCAGCTTGTCCTCCACCGCGAAGCAGACGCCGTGGTCGACGCCGAAGACGGCGCCGTCGCGGGTCGGCAGCAGATGTCCGCCCTTGCGGTCGGCATTGTTGATCACAGCGTCCAGTACGGCCATCCGCCGCAGCGCCGCGGAGTCCGAACGGGCCAGGGCCACCAGGTCGACGGTCTCGTCGACGTCGATCCAGAGCTGACACATGCCGGGACCGAACGGCCCCTCGCGGTGAACCGTCGGCGGGACGATGTCCCACCCCGTCGCCGCGCTCACCGCGTACGCCGCAACCTCCCGGCCGGCGAGGGTACCGTCCGGGAAGTCCCAGAGCGGACGCTCACCGGTTACCGGCTTGTACACCGCGTTGAGCGCCACGCCGCCCAGCTCGACGGCGCAGTACAGCGTGGCGTTGGACGCATCGACCAGCCGGCCCCCAACGGTGACCCGGCCGCATCGCAGGACGTCAAGTACGGCGGCGGAGTCGACGCCTTCGGGCCGCCGGTCGGCCGGCGGCACCGGGTCAGGCTCCGGAGCGCTCACCCGCCCAGTCTTACCCAGGTTGTCAGTGTCGGTGCCCATTCTGCCGGGGGCAGACGTGGCCCTCGGGTTCCAGGGGGAGCGCGCACAACGGGCACGGCGGCCGGCCGGCGGCGATCACCCGCTGCGCGCGGGCAACGAAGGCTCGAGCTGCGGCCGGCGGAATCCGTACCCGGAGCACGTCCGGTCCCTCGACGGACTCATCCGCCAGCGGTACGGCGGCCTCCTCGCCCTCGGCCAACGCGGCCTGGGCCTCGACCACCACCCTGGCGGTCTCCCCTTCCCAGGCGATGGCCATGGTGCCGACCCGGAACTCCTCCTCCACCGGCGCGTCGAGCGGTCCGACATCCTCCAACTCCGGCGGCGCGTCCTCCGGGACGCCGCTCTGCGGGCCGAGCTGGCGGCGTACCTCGTCCAGCATCTGGTCCAGCCGCTCCGCCAGCACCTGAACCTGTACCTTCTCCAGAGCCACGCTGACCAGGCGGTTGTCCCCACTGGCCTGCAGGAAGAAGGCACGTTCTCCCGGTTGCCCGACGGTGCCGGCGACGAATCGGGCGGGCGGGTCGAACTCATGGACCTGACGCGGCATCCTTCGACCTTATTGCCCGCGGGATCGCCCCCGGGGGACTCGGCCACGTTCTGCAGCCGTCAACCGGCACCGCCCCCGACCGCAGCGTCCGAACTGGCCGCGCGCCGCCGCCCTCTCCGTTTGGGCGGGATCAGGTCGCTCACCGCTCCCCCGGTGTCGTTGAGCCGGGCCACGAAGGGCCGCAGTTCGGTGTACCGGATGACGCTCAGCGAGCAGGGATCCACCACGATCCGCTGGAACAGGTCCAGATGCATCCCGAGGGCGTCGGCGAGCAGCGCCTTGATCACGTCTCCGTGGCTCACCACGGCGTACGTCGCCTCCGGCCCGAGCCGGGCGTTCCAGTCCCGCACCGCTGCGACCGCTCGGGCCTGGGTCTGCGCCAGTCCCTCACCGCCCGGGAAGACCGCCGCACTGGGATGGGCCTGCACCACCCGCCAGAGCGGATCCTTGCTGAGTTTCTTCAGGTCCTGGCCCGTCCATTCGCCGTAGTGGCACTCCCCCACCCGCTCCTCGGTGGTGATTTCCACCGGCCGGTCCGCCGCCACCGCGGCAGCGGTCTGTTGGCAGCGCTCCAGCGGGCTCGCCACGATCGCGGCGAGCGGCACCGGCGCGAGCCGCCCGGCGAGTTCGGCGGCCTGCTGCCGGCCGCGCTCGTTCAGGTACACCTCCGGCGTCCAGCCGGCGAGCACTGGCCCGGTCATGGCGGTGAGTCCGTGGCGGATCAGCAGAACGGTGCTCATCTCCGGCTCGTCACGTCGAGGCGATCGCGCCGAACGCGAGCAGCCCGGCGAGCAGTACGCCGGCGAGTACCCGATACAGCACGAAGTAGGTGATCGGATGGTGCGCCACGAAGCGGAGCAGCCACGCGATCGAGGCGTAGGCCACGACAAAAGACACCACAGTTCCGACCAGCGTCGGGCCGGCGCCGACGCTGCCGCCGAGGGCGTCTTTGAGCGTGTACAACCCCGCCGCGGTGAGCGCGGGGATGGAGAGGAAGAACGACAGCCGGGTAGCGCTCACCCGATCCAGGCCGCGTACCAGACCCGCACTGATGGTCGCCCCGGAACGGGACACGCCAGGGATCAAGGCGAGGCACTGCACCGCGCCGACGATCATCACATCGCGGAAGGAGAGGTCGGCTTCGGCCCGGCGTTGAGTGGCCACCCGTTCGGCGTAGATCATGGCGGCGCTCCACCCGATCAGGGCGAGGGCGACCACCCAGAGGTTACGCAGCGGCCCCTCGACCGCCGACTTGCCGGCGAGACCCACCACGCCGATCGGCAGCGAGCCGGCCACCACGTACCAGGCGTACCGAAATTGCGGATCCTCGGCGCGGATGCGGGCGGAGAACAATCCGCCGATGCCCCCGCGCACCATCGCCACGATCTCCCGGCGGAAGAACAGCAGCACGGCGAGGATGGCGCCGAACTGGATCACGGCGGTGAAGCCGGTCACGCTGTCGTCGTTGACCTTCAGGCCGAGGATCTTCTCAGCGACCGTGAGGTGGCCCGTACTGGAGACTGGAATGAACTCCGTCAACCCCTCCACCACGCCAAGGACGGCAGCCTGCAGGAGGTTCATGCCCCCACGCCGGCGAGGTCCAGTGCTTCGGCCGCGGTGCGGATGGCGCCGATGCGCTCCTCCTGCGTGCTGGCGAAGACCGCGAGGGACAGCGTGGTGACGCCGGCCTGCGCATAGCCGGTCATCCGCTCGGCCAACCGTTCCTTCGGCCCAAGCAGCGAGGTCGCGTCCAGAAAGTCCAGCGGCACCGCGGCCATCGCCCCGGGATAGTCCTTCTCCAGGTACCGGTCCTGGATCACCGTCGCGGCCTCGTCGTAGCCCATCCGGCGAGCCAGCGCGTTGTAGAAGTTCTGCTTGCGGCTGCCCATCCCGCCGACGTAGAGCGCGGCGTATCCGCGGATCGGGTCGGCACAGGCCGCCACATCTGCCCCCACGGACAGCGGCACGGTGGGCACGACATCGAAACCGTTGAGGTCCCGGCCGGCCTTCGCCCGGCCGGCGGCGATGCCGGCGAGGGAGTCCGCGGAGTGCTCGGGTGAGAAGAAAATGGCCAGCCAGCCGTCGGCGATCTCACCCGCCAGTTCCAGGTTCTTCGGCCCCACCGCGGCCAGGTACACCGGGATCTGCTCCCGAGCGGGATGCACGGTGAGCTTCAGCGCCTTACCGGGGCCGTCGGGCAGCGGCAAGGTGTAATGGTCCCCCTGAAAGGCGACCCGCTCCCGGCGCAAGGCCCGGCGGACGATCTCGACGTACTCCCGGGTACGGGCCAGCGGCTTGTCGAACCGTACGCCGTGCCAGCCCTCGGACACCTGCGGCCCGGAGACACCCAGGCCCAGGCGAAACCGGCCTCCGGAGAGCACGTCGAGGGTGGCCGCGGTCATCGCGGTCATCGCCGGTGAGCGGGCCGGGATCTGGAACACCGCCGAACCGACGTCCATCGTCGTAGTGTGCGCGGCCACCCAGGTGAGCACCGTGGCGGCATCCGAGCCGTAGGCCTCCGCCGCCCAGGCCACCGCGAAGCCCAGGCGCTCGGCCTCTTGGGCCAGGGCCAGCGCCTCGGCGTCCTGACCGGCACCCCAGTACCCGAGGTTGATCCCCAGCCGCATGCGATTCCTTCCGTACCCGCGTGACCGCTACCAGTGACAGGGCGAGCCTAGCGGCGTCGAGCGCGGTTAGCCTTCGGCCATGGAGCAACGCCCGGTCGGTAGCAGCGGACTGGTGGTCTCGCGGATGGCGCTGGGCACCATGACCTGGGGTCGGGACACCGACGCCGACGACGCGGCCCGCCAACTCAAGTCCTTCGTGGATGCCGGCGGGACGGTTGTGGACACCGCAGACCGGTACGCCGACGGGGACAGCGAACGCATCATCGGGCGGCTGCTGGCTCCGCGCGGCACCGGCATCCCCCGCGGATCGCTGGTACTGGCGACCAAAGCCGGCTCCCCTACGGGCCCGGGCCGGATGGAACGAGGGTGCTCCCGTGGGCATCTGCTGGCCGCTCTCGACGCGTCGCTGGAACGACTCGGTACGTCCTATGTCGACCTGTGGCAGCTGCATGTCTGGGACTCGGTCACTCCGTTCGCCGAAACGCTGGCGGCGCTGGACACCGCGGTCGCCTCTGGCCGGGTGCGCTATGTCGGAGTGTCGAACTACGCCGGTTGGCAGACCGCACAGGCGGCCACCTGGCAGGCTGCCTGGCCGGGCCGCACCCCACTGGTGTCGACCCAGGTGGAGTACTCGCTGCTGGCCCGCGGGGTGGAGCGGGAGGTGGTACCGGCTGCGCGCGACGCCGGGCTGGCGATCCTCCCCTGGTCACCGCTGGGCCGTGGGGTGCTCACCGGCAAGTACCGCCGGTCCACCCCGGCGGACTCCCGCGCCGCCTCCTCGGCATACAAGGGCTTCGTCGCGCCTTATCTCGACGAACGCTCCGCGCACATCGTCGAAGCGGTATGTACGGCGGCCGAAGGTTTGGGCGTCACGCCACTGGCGGTGGCCTTGGCCTGGGTACGCGATTCCCCGGGCGTGGTGGCCCCGGTCGTCGGGGCCAGGACCTGGCTGCAGCTTCGGGCGGCGCTGGACGCGGACCAGGTGGCACTTCCGGCCGAGATCCGCACGGCTCTGGACGATGTCTCCGCGCCGGCGCTGGGATACCCGGAACGGGTGCCATGGGCATGATCCTCCCGTTGTGGCCGATATGCGGTAGTTTCCTACCCTGCGCCTCCAGTGCGGCGGCGGCAAGGAGGGAAAGCCATGCGTCGTTCGTCGTTCGTCGTGCTGCTGGCAGCCGGCTCGCTGCTCGGCTCCACCGGCGTAGCCACCGCAGCCAGCCCTGCTCAGCCGGGGGTCACGGTGGTCGCCCGGAATCTCGCCGGTCCGTTCGGCATCGCCTTCGGGCCGGCCGGAAGGCTCTTCGTCGCGGAAACCTCCGCCGGGAAAGTCACCAAGATCAATCTTGCGACCGGCAGCCGGAGCACGTTCCTCAGCGGCTATCGCAGCGTCGACGCGGTCGACGTGGCGGTCAGCGGCACCGTGTATGCCCTGACCGGTGAGTGGGACGCGCCGGCCAACCCCACGGACGCCAGGCTGTACAAGGCTCCCTATGCCGGACACGCAACGGTCGCGGCGGACTTGCTGGCGTACGAACTGACCCACAATCCGGACGGCCAGAGTAAGCAGGCCCAGGATTCCAAGTCCAACCCGTTCGCCGTGCTTCGGCTGCCCGGCCGGACCCTGGTCGCCGACGGTGGCGCCAACGACGTGATCTCGGTGTCCGACAGCGGCCGGCTCAGCACGTTCTTCGCCCCCCGGAACATCACCAGCGGAGTCTGCGCCGGCGCGAAGAACAATGACCCTCAACACCCCGGCTGCGATCCCGTACCCACCGGCCTCGCGCTCGGCCCGGACGGCGCGGTGTACGTGTCCGGGCTCGGTGCCGAGGCGGCCGGTGCGGCTCGGGTGTGGAAGCTCGATGCCCACAGCGGCCGGGTGCTCCGCACCTGGACCGGTTTCACCGCCCTCACCGGCCTCGCGGTCGGCTGTGACGGTTCGATCTATGTCAGCGAAGGCCTGTACGGCGCGCCGCAGGGCCCGCCACCGGCCGGCTTCGACCCCAGCACGATCGGCCGGATCACCCGGGTGGCGCCGGACGGCACGCGGACGTACGCCCAGGTCACCATGCCGATCGGTCTGGCCTTCCACCATGGCCACCTGTACTCCTCGGCCTGGAGTGTGGCGGCCTTCGTCGGCCTGCCGCCGACCTCCGGCCAGGTGGTCCGGGTCAGTCCGGCGGCGTTCAAGTAGAGCCGTACTCGGTAGCGGAGCCGCGCCCTGGCGATCGCCGGGCGCGGCTCCATCCACGCTGTGGACAACGATGGTTCTCTTGCTGCGTCGGTCCCCTACGCTCGCCCAGTGCCCCCGAACATCGGAACCTCACTTGCCGGCCCGGCAACCGACCGCCCGGCGAGTTGCGCATCGGCCGATGAGGTCTTCGCCGGCTTCTGCGCCGCCGGACTGTGGCCGGGGCTCGGCTCGACCCTGGCCGGCCGGCTCGCCGACGCGGGCGTCCTGGGGCCGGACGACGTGGGCGCCGCGCGGCTGGCGACGCTGCCGCAGGTCAGCGCCAAGCGCGCCGAGCGGCTCGCGGCCGCCTTTGCCGACGCCCGGGCGGCGTACGACGTGGTGACGATGCTCATCGCGGCGCGACTGCCGGCGCGGCTGGCTCCCGGCGTGGTGACGGTACTCGGGGATGACGCGGCCGGACGGCTGCGGCGGGATCCGTGGCGGCTGCTGGAGGGCGCCGAGGCCCGGCCGGAGCAGGCTGACGCGCTCGCCGCGGTGGAGCTGGACTCCCCCAGCCGCGGGGACCCGCGGCGCGGGGCGGCGCTCGCCGAGTACGCGTTACGCCGGGCAGCCCGTGACGGGCATACCGCGATGCCGACTGGCGCGCTGCGATCCGTGCTCGCCGGGATGTACGTCCCCAACCCGGTAGCGGCGATCGAGGCGGCCCTGACCGAGGGCCGCCTGGTCGGCTACGACGAAGCGGGGCTGGTGGCCCTCACCCGGTACGCCACCGCGGAGCGGGCGCTGGCCGAGGGACTGGCGCGGCTGGTCGAGTCCGCCGAGCCGTTGTGCACGGCCGACGGCGCCACGGCGGTGGTCAGCGATGAACTCGACGATGCCCAGGCCGAGGCGGTACGCACGGTCGCAGCGCACGGCGTCTGCATTCTCACCGGCGGCCCGGGCACCGGGAAGAGCCGGACCGTCGCGGCGGTGGTGGCGCTGGCCCGCTCCCGCGGCCGGCGGATCGCCCTGGCCGCGCCGACCAGTCGGGCCGCGAAACGGCTGGAGGAGCTCAGCGGCGAGCCGGCGGTCACCGTGCACCGGCTCCTCGGTGCCCAGGGGCGTACCGGCGAATTCGCCCGCGGCGAGTCCTGGCCCCTCGACGCCGACGTGGTGGTGGTGGACGAGACGTCCATGTTGGACGTGGAGCTGGCGGCGGCGCTGATCGAATCCTGCGAGGACGGTACCCATCTGCTCTTCGTCGGCGACCCGGCCCAGCTGCCCTCCATCGGCGCCGGCCGGGTACTCGGCGATGTGCTCGACTCCGCTGCGATCCCGGTGATCGAACTGCACACCCTGCACCGACAGGCGGCCGGCGGGGCGATCGCCCGGCTAGCTACCGCCGTACGCGCGGGCACCTTGCCGCCGGTGGACTCCCCCGACCGCGAGGTGGTTCTGGTACCGGCATCCGGCTCATCGACAGCTGCCCGGCGTACGGTCCAATTGGTCACCGACTCGATCCCCCGCGCGCTAGGCATCTCCGCCGACGACGTCCAGGTGGTGACGCCGGTGCACCGCGGTCCGGCGGGCACCGCGGCGTTGAACGAGGCGCTCAAGGCGGCGCTCAATCCGGGGCCGGGGCAACTCGGCGGCTTCGACCCGGGCGACCGGGTGGTGTCCACCGCCAACCACCTCGACGAGGGCTTCGCCAATGGGGAGGTCGGCGTGGTGACCGCGATCGCCGACAAGGGCCTGGTGGTCGAGTTCGCCGGCGAGCCGGTGACGGTGGCCCCGCGGTTTCTCAGCGACCTGCGGCACGGTTGGGCCATTACGGTGCACCGGGCCCAGGGGTCGGAGTGGCCGGCCGTGGTGGTCGTCGTGCCCCCGGAAGCCGGCGGACTGCTGAGCCGACCGTTGATCTACACCGCCCTCACCCGGGCCCGGCGGCACCTGTCCGTGGTACACGCCGCCGGCCCGGCGCTGGCTCGGGCCGTTCGAGAAGTCGACGCCCGGCCGCGGCGAACACGACTGCGAACGCTGCTCGGCGGGACCCTGCCACCGGTACAGATCGAGCTGCGCGGTGCAGACTAGGAGCGCCATGGCGGGACATCACGCGGGGTCGGCGCGGACCGAGTACGAGTTCCGCCGGCTCATCCTGCCGCGGACCACCAGCCGCACCGCTGCGGTCCGCCTGCTCACCGATCAGGCCGAGTACGGCTCCTGGGAACTGGCCCGGCTGCGGTTGGCGCCCGACGGCAGCCGGGATGTACTGCTCCGTCGGACGATTCTGCGCTGGCGCCGGGACCGATAGTGCGGCGGTCGGGTCAGCAGCCGTCGAGGAACCGGTCGAGCACCCGTACGCCGAAGCGCAACGCGTCGATCGGCACTCGCTCGTCCACGCCGTGGAACATCGCGGTGAAGTCGAGATCCGGGGGCAACCGGAGCGGGGAGAACCCGAAGCAGCGGATCCCCAGGGTGGAGAACGACTTGGCGTCGGTGCCGCCGGAGAGGCAGTACGGAACCACCCGGGCGGCGTTGTCTTCGGCCTTCAGTGCGGCGGCCATCGCATCCACCAACTCGCCGTCAAAGTCGGTCTCCAGCGCGATGTCGTGGTGGATGTACTCGCGCTGCACGTCGGGACCGAGCACGGCGTCGAGTTCGGTTTCGAACGCCGCTTCGTACCCGGGCAGGAAGCGGCCGTCCAGATAGGCTGTCGCGATCTGCGGGATGACGTTGACCTTATATCCCGCGTCGAGTTGGGTCGGGTTCACGGTGTTCCGCAGGGTCGCGCCGACCATGCGGGCGATCGGGCCGAGTTGTGCAACCGCGCGATCGGGGTCGTCCAGGTCCAGTTCGATGCCGAGCGCGTCGCTCACCTCGGTGAGGAAGGTGCGTACCGTCGGCGTCAGATGCACGGGGAAGGTGTGCCGCCCCACCCGGGCGACCGCTTCGCAGAGTGCGGTGACCGCGTTGTCCCCGTTAATCATGCTGCCGTGCCCGGCCCGGCCGGTCGCGGTCAGCCGCAGCCAGGCCATCCCCTTTTCGGCGGTCTCGATCAGATACAGCCGAAGATCGTCCCGGACGGTGAGGCTGAACCCGCCGACCTCGCTGATCGCCTCCGTGCAGCCCTCGAAGAGTCCTGGGTGGTTGCGGACCAGCCATTGGGCGCCGTAGGTGCCCCCGGCCTCCTCGTCGGCGACGAAGGCGACTACCAGGTCCCGCGGCGGGAGACGGCCCTCCCGCAGGCGCGCGAGCAGCGCGGCGAGCGTCATCGCATCCATGTCCTTCATGTCGACCGCGCCGCGCCCCCAGACGCAGCCGTCGCGGATCTCACCGGCGAACGGGTCGACCTGCCAATCCGCGGCATCCGCCGGCACGACATCGAGATGACCGTGGACCAGCAGCGCCCCGCGGGCGGAATCCGCGCCCGGGATACGGCCCACCACGCTGGTCCGGCCCGGTGCCGATTCCAGTACGGTGGGCTCGATTCCGACCTCAGCCAACTGGGCCGCCACGTACTCCGCGGCGCCTCGCTCGTTGCTGGTCGGGTTGGACGAATCCAGCCGGATGAGGTCGCGACACAAGCCCACGACTTCGATCTCGGCGCTGGTTTCGGTCATCGGATCACCGTACGCCGCCAGCTTGTTCAGCGGCCCACAGCGCGGCGCCGATGATGCCCGCATCGTTGACCAGCTTCGCCGGTACGACCGGGGTGCGCACCTTGTGCAGCAGCGGCATCCAATGGTCCGCTTTCTTGCTCACACCGCCGCCGCAGATGATCATGTCCGGCCAGAGCAGCGCCTCCAAGTGACGGAGGTACTTCGAGACCCGCTTCGCCCAGTGTTCCCAGTCCAGACCCTCCCGTTCCCGGGCAGCGTCCGACGCACGGGTCTCGGCGTCCGAGCCGTCGATCTCCAGGTGACCCAGTTCCGTGTTCGGGACGAGTTGCCCGTGCAGCAGTACGGCGCTGCCGATGCCGGTACCGAACGTGACCAGGACCACCACTCCGTTCTGGTCCTTCGCCGCCCCGTACCGAGCCTCGGCGAGTCCGGCCGCGTCCGCGTCGTTGAGGACGGACACCTCCGCGCCGGTAGCGAGGCCAAAAGCATGCGCCGCGTCGGTACCGACCCAAGCGGCGTCCACGTTTGCCGCGGTTCGCACTACGCCGTTCTGCACCACGCCAGGGAAGGTGATGCCGATGCGGCCGGGGTTGTCGAAGTGCCCCGTCACTTCCGCAACGACCTTCGCCACCGCGTCGGGCGTCGCCGGTTGCGGCGTCGGGATCCGGAACCGCTCGGCGGCGAAGGCACCACGACCGAGGAGGACCGGTGCGCCCTTGATTCCGCTCCCACCGATGTCCACACCGAAGCCGGTCGCGCCGGAGACCCTTGCAGCCTGTGTTGTCACGCTGTGCACGGTAACGGCGCGACCGGGAACAGGCCAAGGCATCGGTATAGTAAAGCCGCGCCGCTGGGACGATCATTGACCGCGGCGACCACGTCGGAGTGGCGGAATAGGCAGACGCGCTAGGTTGAGGGCCTAGTGCCCGCAAGGGCATGGGGGTTCAAGTCCCCCCTCCGACACCCCTCCTGGACGATGTTCCGCAGGTCAGCACTGTTTGTAGCTAGAGTTGTGGCTATGGTCTCCGCCGCTGAACATCTTCCACTCGCCGATGTCAAGAACCGCCTGTCCGAGGTGGTGGAGCGCGTCGAGCGTGAACACGGGCGGGTCGTCATTACCAAACATGGACGTCCAGCGGCCGTCGTCATGAGTATCGAGGACCTGGAAGGACTCGAGGAGACGCTGGAGATCCTGTCCGATCCTCCGCTTCTGGATCGCCTTCGAAAAGCTACTGCCGAGCTCGAGGCGGGAGAGGCGCAGCACCTCACCAAAGAGGACGCGCTGGCGCTGGTCCGCAAGAATTCGTGACGGACTCCACCTACAGCATCGCGTGGGCACCGTCCGCGAAGCGTGATCTCGCCAGGCCGCCGGAGAAGTTCGCGACCGCGATCATCGAGTTCATCTACGGCTCGCTAGCCGAGAATCCCCGACGAGTGGGTCGGGAGCTGCACCTGGAGCTTGCCGGCCAGCATGCCGCCCGACGGGGCGAGTACCGCGTTATCTACCGCATCGACGAAACCGAACACCGCGTGTCCATCGTCGCTGTCGATCACCGATCGGACGTCTACCGTCGCCCCTGAGCGCGAGAATGGCTCATGCCCATCGCCCGTCCTGGCCCGCCCGCCCTCACCGCCGCCGACGTGACCGCTCTGCGCGCCCAACTGGAACGCGGCGCGCATCCCCGGGTACGGCTTCGTGCCGGCGGTACCGGGACCGTGGTCGGCGTCGGCGACCCGGCAACCGACGGGCCGGAATACCTCAAAGTCAAGGTCACGTTGAACGGAACCCGGGACACCCTGCCGTTCGCGCCCGAGGATCTCGCCTCCACCGCCAGCAGCCCGACTGCGGCGGCCCCGGCAGCGCCTACGAAGGCGGCCACCCGCCGCGCCCGCGGCCCCCAGTCGGGCCATCCCACGCCCAGCGTCGTGATCACCGTGCGTACCGCGGAAGCCGAGTGGTTAGTCGACGCCGTACGGAACGGCGCAACAATCACCGAAGGCGTCGCTGTCCCAGCCAGCGTCGTCGAGGCGTTCGCCGACCAGTGCGGGGACGCGCTGCTCGCCACGGCCGCCATCGACGTGGCCACCGGGCGACGCGCGGCCACAGCCGCCAGGGTGGAACTCCTCCGCGCCGAACTGGCCGCCGCCGAAGCGTTGCTCGCCAGCTACCCGCCCGGCAGATCACCCGCCGCAGCGCGTACCTCGCGTCGAACCCGCTGAGGAAGATCGGTTCTCCCGGTCGGCGCGCTGGCCGCGCGCCTCGGTCTCGACGTATCGTTCTGCAGGCGTGGACGATGTTGGCGCGGGGACCCAACGACCTCCGGTGCAGTTGTACGAATGGCCCGGGGCGCTGCGACCGTCACTGGCTTGTACCCAGCGCGAGCATTAAGGAGCACGCTGGTGGCCACCGTTGAGGCCCCGCAGTACCCGGACGAGATCGACACCGCGGTTCTCAAGATCGCTGGCGTCGTCGTTCTCGGCGCGATCATGTCGATCCTCGACATCACCGTCGTCAACGTGGCGCTGCCGACGTTCCAGACGGTCTTCGGCAGTGTGGACGAGCCGATCCCTTATTCGCACGTGGCCTGGACCGTCACCGCCTACACGCTCGCGCTGGCCACGGTCATCCCGATGACCGGTTGGGCCGCCGACCGCTTCGGCACCAAACGCCTGTACATGACCGCCATCGGGCTGTTCACCGCCGGCTCCGCGCTGTGTGCGGCCGCGGGGTCGATCAACATGCTGATCGCGTTTCGAGTGCTGCAGGGCCTGGGCGGCGGCATGCTCATGCCGTTGGGAATGACGATCATGACTCGGGCAGCCGGACCTCAGCGGATGGGGCGGCTGATGGCGATCCTTGGCGTGCCGATGCTGCTCGGGCCGATCCTTGGGCCGATCCTTGGCGGCTACCTGATCCAGCACGCCAGCTGGCATTGGATCTTCCTGATCAACGCGCCGATCGGCGTGGTCGCCTTCGTGTACGCCTTCGCCGTGCTGCCCGGGGACTCCCCCGAGCCGTCGGAGTCCTTCGACTTCCTGGGCATGCTGCTGCTCTCACCGGGCCTGGCCCTGTTCCTCTTCGGCGTGTCCAGCCTGCCGGAGAAGCAGGGCGACTTCACGGCGCCGCGGGTGTGGGTATCGATGCTCGTCGGCGTGTTACTGATGCTCGCCTTTGTCCGGCACGCCTTCCGCCCCGAACACCCGCTGCTCGATCTACGGCTATTTCGGAACCGCAACCTCACGGTCTCGACGATCACAATGTTCCTGTTCGCCGCTGCTTTCTTCGGTGCGCTCCTGCTGGTACCCACCTATTTCCAGGAGGTACGAGGCGAGTCGACGCTGCGGGCCGGGCTGCTGGTCGCACCCCAGGGCATCGGCGCGATGCTGACCATGCCGATCGCCGGGACGTTGGTCGACAAGTTCCCGGTCGGACGGATCGTGCCGTTCGGTATCGCGCTGATCGCGGTCGGCATGTTCAGGCTCACCCAGATCGAGGCAGACACGTCGTACCGGCTGCTGATCGGACTGCTGTTCGTGATGGGCCTCGGAATGGGCGCCACGATGATGCCGCTGTTCACCACCGCGCTGAAGACCCTGACCACCCACGAAGTGGCCCGCGGGTCGACGCTGCTCAACATCACTCAGCAGATCGCCAGCTCGATCGGCGTGGCCATCATCTCCGTGGTGCTCACCAACCAGCTGAAGAACGCAGACTCGGCGCTACCGGCGATCGCGGCGCAGCGCGATCCGGCGGTCGCGGAGCGGCTAGGAGGTCCGGCCGGTGTAGCCAAGGGCCTCATCCAGGCGGCGGACGCCTTCGCCGGCACGTACTGGCTAGCCTGCGTGCTAGTAATCCTGACCTTGGTGCCGGTGTACTTCCTGCCGCGCAAGCGCGAGGCGACCCACCTGCTTGATGACGAGCATCTGCCGCCCGCGGTCCTGCACTGATCGATGCAAGCCGGGTGACGCCACTTAGCAGGTGATGCGCTCGTACCGGTGTAAACCGACGCCTCGTGGCTTGACCGGCTGGGTTGGGATGCGCTGGTGGGATCGGGGGCCGTTCGAAGCGTAGACAGCGCGAAGGCCGGGTGCCCGTCATTCCGGCGGGTAACCCGGCCTCACTTCCGGCGCCTACTGGCACCGGCTGGCTTGCGGTTTCCACTGTAGTCGAGTATCGCGTTAACGCGACACCCGGTTCTCACGATTGCGATATCCCGCTGACGCCGGCCGACGCGCGAGGTCGAGGGCTGCCATTGACCTGGTACCCATGATAGGCGCCATGATGCGCGACCTACGCCGGCTGGCGTACGACCTGTGCAACCCGCCCCTGCAGCCACTCGGCGATGAGCCAGTGCTGCGCCCCTGAGTGCGAGCTGGTCGTCCCGGCTCATGCCCCGGACCCGGTCGCGGCGGCGGCATGAGCCGGGTAGGGTCACCGCGGCCCGCCGCCGAGGGAGTCCATGTCGTCAGACAGCTGCCGGCTTTTGCTGTTCTCTCGGCAGGTGCAGGGGGTGGCCTGGGCTGGCTTCGAGTTGGGCGGAGATGTCGAGGCGGGTCATGGGTCGGGCGTAGAGGAAGCCTTGCGCGAGTTCGCACCCGATGCTGACAATTTCGTCGCGTTGTTGCTCGGTCTCGACGCCTTCGGCGGTGACGGTCAACCCCAGGACGTGGGCCAAGTTGGACACTGCTGCCACGATTGCGGCCCCGGCGGGGTCGCGTCCGATGTCGGCGATGAAGCCCTGGTCAATTTTGACCATATCGACGGGGAACCGGCGCAGGTAGCCCAAAGAGCAGTAGCCGGTCCCGAAGTCGTCCAAGGCCAGCCGCACCCCCAGCTCCTTGAGGTCGGCCAGCACGTTCCTCGCCCGGTCACCGTCCTCGATGAAGATGCCCTCGGTCACCTCCAACACCAGGGCTGCCGGGTCCATCCCGGTGGTGTCGAGCACCTCTGTGACCGCGGCCAAGAAGCCAGCCCCCATCAGCTGGCTGACCGAGACGTTTACCGATAGGTCCAGCGGATGGTCGGGGTGCGCGGCGATCCACTGGACCCGATCCCGGCAGCTGCGTTCCAGCACCCAGGCACCGAGCCCGGCGATCAGACCGGTTCGCTCGGCGATGCCGACCGCGGTCAGGGCTGGGATGGCGCCCTGATCAGGGTGCCGCCAACGCAGCAGTGCCTCGACGCCGGCGATGAGCCCGTCCGCTGTCCGCACGATGGGCTGGTACGCCAGGTCGAGGCCCCCCTGTGACAACGCCGCGCGGAGGTCCTGCTCGAGCTGGTTGTGGTCTTGGGCCTCCCTGGCCGCCCGCAGGTCGATTACCTGGTGGACACCGCCGCCCCTGCGCTTCGCCTGGTACATCGCGATGTCGGCGTTGATCACCATCTGGTTGGTGACGGCATCGCCGGGCCCGGAGTAGGCGATGCCGACGCTGGCCGTGACGGAGAGCACCACGCCGGGCAGGACGAACGGCGGGGCGAACGCGTTCTCGATGCGGGTAGCGAGAATTTCGACGTCGTTGGTGTGGGACAGGTCCTCGCAGAGGAAGACGAACTCATCACCGCAAACCCGGGCCAGGGTGTCGCCAGGCCGGACCACCGCGGACAACCGCTGAGCTACCGCGACCAGCAGGTCGTCGCCGACAGAACGCCCGTAGGTGTCGTTGACCCGCTTGAAACGGTCGAGGTCCGCGAACAGCACCGCTGCCGTGCTGTGCGACCGCTCGGCCCGTAGAGTAGCATGCTCCAGCCGCTGCTGCAGCAGCAACCGGTTCGGAAGTCCGGTCAGCGCGTCGTGCAAGGCAATGTCCCGGAACCGGTCGGCGACCGACACCACCTGCGCACGCGCCTGGGCGTGCAGCAGGTAGGCCGCCGCGACATCGGCCAGCGTCTGCGCCGCCGCCATGTCATCAGGTTCCAGCCCGCCGGGGGTCTCGCGGTAGAGGTCCAGCGCGCCGAGGCGGCCCTCACCCTGCCGCAGCGGAAAGGTGAACACCGCCGCCATGCCCGCGGACAGCGCGGCCGGGCCGAACTCTGGGTAGCGGCCGTCGATGGCGAGGTCGGGCACCGCGACCGGCTCACCCGACTCGTAGGCGGTCAGGCACGGCCCTTCGCCGAGCTCGGTCTGCAACCTCACGAACCGCAGCGCAACCTCATCAGACGCCGCGACGTACTGCGGCGCCGTCCCCGGCGAGATCAGCGTGACACCCGCACCGCTCACCGGCAAGACTCCGACGATTCGCTCCACCAGCCGATCCAGGATGCCCTGAATCGCGAACTCGGTGGCCATGGTGCGCGCGAAGTCACTGAGCACCGACGACAACCTGTCCTCGTGAACCATGATCCGTCCCAGCACAGCAACGTCCGGCCCGCCTGAAACAAACGCGGGACACGCCGACGGCGTGGTGACGCAGAGTATAGCTAGTAATTACTGTCTGCTATCAACTCTCCGTTGACCGTTTATCTGACAGTAGGTAGTCGCATGCTTACTATAAGTGCTAGAAGCTCCTCGTGCTGCGTGACACGGCGACACCCGGCCATTAGGGAATAGGCATGCTCTCATCGGAGGCCGTGAAAGCCTTGGCCGCTCTAGCGCGGGTGGCGACCGGCGAGTTCACCATCGACGAGTTGCTGCATGACCTGTGCACGGTGGCGGCGCGCGCGTTGGACGTCGACGGCGCCGGGGTGATGATCAAGGAACCGGAGGGCGGCCTACGGTTCATCCACGCCGCCCCGGAGCGGTTCGCTGACGTCGAGTCGTTGCAACAGGTCCTGCAGCGCGGTCCGTGCCGAGACAGCATGCGCGAACGCGAAGCCATCGTTCTGGAGGACATCACCACGACCTACCGCTGGCCGGAGTTCGTCGAAGCATCCGCGGAGGCGGGGGTCCGGGCGGTCGTGGCGATGCCTCTGCTGGCCCGCGGTGAAGCCTGGGGTGTCCTCGACGTCTACCGCAACACGGCGTATGCCTGGACCGAGGAGGAGATCGAGGCGGTCAGCCTGTTCGCCGGTATCGCCGCCGCCTACCTGGTGATGGCCGCCGACCGCAACCTCGCCCGGGTCACCCAGCGGAACACGGAGCACCTGGCCACCCACGATGCGCTGACCGGTCTCCCCGGCCGGGTGCTGCTCTACCGCCTGCTCGAGAAAGCACTGGTCAGCGCCGGCCGCCGCGGGACGGCTGTGGCCGTCTTCTTCATCGACCTTGACCGGTTCAAAGACATCAACGACGCCCTAGGGCACGCCGCAGGCGACGCGGTGCTCACCGAGGTCGCCCACCGGTTAGCACGCGCGCTGCGCGGTAACGACATTCTCGCCCGGCTGTCCGGGGACGAGTTCGTCGCCGTCTGCGAAGACCTCCCGCGTGACCCAGCCGAGCTCGACCGTCAGCTCCACACCCTGGGACATCGGCTCGATACCGTTCTGAGCCGGCCGATGGACGTAGCTGGCAACACCCTCGTAGTGTCCGCCAGCATCGGCGTCGCGGTGACCTCCGATCACCAGAACGCTCAGGAGCTGATCGGGGACGCCGACAGCGCCA
>JBDUDX010000179.1:0-20774 GCA_040002735.1 Frankiaceae bacterium
CCACGCCCTGCACCAGCGACGCGGCGCAGTTCCCCACGCCAACGATCGCGACCCGGACGGTCTTACGGGGGCTGCTCATGCCGAGCTCCTCTTTCTGTGCCTTGGTGAGGACGGTTCTGGGGACGGTGTGGTGTGTTCTGGCTGGTCGGCGGGGGTGCCGGTGGGTTCTGCGGTGGCGGACCGCTCGGTGGCGATGACTTCGTTGAGCCACCGAACCTCGCGCTCCACGGATTCCAGCCCGTGCCGCTGGAGTTCGAGGGTGTAGCTGTCGAGGCGCTCTCGGGTACGGGCGAGCGCACCGCGCAGTCCGCCGAGGCGCTCCTCCAAACGGCTCCGGCGCCCCTCCAGGATGCGCAGACGGGTGGCCGCATCGGTTTGGGCGAACAGCGCGAAGTGCACGCCGAAGGCTTCGTCTTCCCAAGCCGTCGGACCGGCCTCGCTGAGCATTTCCTGCAGGCGTTCCTTGCCGTCGGCGGTCATCCGGTAGACGATCCGCCCCCGCTTGCCGGTACGGGTGCTCGCCCGGGCGTCCGTCGGTACCCCGTCCGCGGCGATCAGGCCGCTGGCTTCCAAGGACCGCAGGCAGGGGTAGAGCGAGCCGTAGGACAGCGCTCGAAAGACGCCCAACACACTGGACAGGCGCTTGCGGAGCTCGTACCCGTGCATCGGGGAATCGTGAAGCAGCCCGAGCACGGCGAGCGGCAACACTGCGCTGCGGCGTGCGGTGGGCATGGATTCCCGTCTCTGTTTGGGTCGATCGGAGGCCTTGCTCGCTGTATCAAACCCGATGTATCGGCTCGATACGTCTCTACGATAGCTCACGTGGAGCGGAAACGGCGGAGCGCAATTCGCGTATCGTGTCGCGAGTGCGTTCGCGGCGTTCGCTCATCGACTACTCGCTCGCCCGGCGGGCGACCCTGGCGAGGTTGACCAGTGGCCAACTGACGCCCCGCGACGCCTGTGACGCCCAGCCCTACCTGCTGCGCGCCGCCAAGTACCACGGTGATCCGACGTCCGAGCTCTGCCCGGTGTGCCGCCGGACCCCACTCACCGACGTGACCTATACCTACGGCGATGAGTTGGGTGCGGACAGCGGACGAGCTCGGCGGACTCGCGAACTGCCAGCGCTGGAAGCCAGCTATGCGCAGTTCACCGTCTATGTCGTCGAGGTGTGCCGGGATTGCGGCTGGAATCACCTGAAGACGTCCTACCTGCTCGGCAGCGCCGCACCGCGATCGGGAAGTCGGCGGCGCCGGGCCGCACAGACGTGACGTCGGCGGGTAACGAGTCTCGTGGGTCGACAACGCTGTCGACCGTCCCGCGTCGCAGCCGGCCTCGGACGATCATCGGCTGGACCATCGTGGGTACGTTCCTGCTGCTCGTGGGGCTGTTCCTGCTGGGTTACGTCACCACCAAGGTGCCGCCGCCAAGCAGTTTCGCCACCGCGCAGACCTCGATCTTCACCTTCGACGACGGAAAGACCGAACTCGGCCGGGTCGGCTCGCTGAACCGGATCGATGTGCCGTTGCGCCAGGTTCCGCTGCAGGTCCGACGCGCGGTGCTGGCCGCCGAGGATCGCAAGTACTACCAGGAGCCTGGAGTCTCCCCGTCCGGCATCGCCCGGGCGCTGTGGGCCAACATCCGGGGCGGCGGCATCGAGCAGGGCGGCTCCACGATCACCCAGCAGTACGCCAAGAATGCCTACCTGACCAAGGACCGCACGCTGACCCGTAAGGTCCGCGAGATCTTCATCTCGATCAAGCTCGATCGCACCATCAGCAAAGACGACATCCTGTCGAATTACCTGAACACGATCTACTTCGGCCGCGGTGCCTACGGCATCTCCACCGCGGCGCAGGCCTACTTCGGCAAGCCGGTGGGCAGCCTCGACGTCGCCCAGGGCGCCCTGCTGGCCGCCGCGATCCAGGCGCCGAGCCGGTACGACCCGCTCAAACACCCAGCGGCGGCCCGGCAGCGCTGGCGCTACGTAGTCGACGGGATGGTCTCCGAGCAGTGGCTCAGTGCAGCGGACGCAGCGGCGCTGCGGTTTCCGACCGTCCGCCGGCCGACCACCCGCAACACTCTCGGCGGCCCCAACGGCCACCTCGTTGAGGCCGTTGCCGCCGAGTTGGATGCCCGTGGCTTCGACGAGGACCGGCTCGCGGCGGAGGGGTACCGGGTCGTCACCACCCTCAACCGCACGTTGCAGCGGGCCGCGGTGAGCGCGGTTACCGACCGGCTAGGGGAGCGGGCAAACCCGGTCGCCGCGCTGGTCGCCGTGGCGCCGGAGTCCGGCCGGATCGTCGCGATGTACGGCGGTCGGGATTACACCGGTTCCCAGCCGGCGGCACAGATCAACCTGGCTACCAATCGCCGGCCCCCGGGCTCGTCCTTCAAGCCGTACACGCTGGCAGCCGCGCTGTCCGACGGCATCAGCCTCCGAACGGACTACCGCGGCAGTTCGCCGCTGGTACTCGACGGGTGGGGCAGCAAGGGAAACCTGGTTCGCAACGACAGCGGCGAGCAGTGTCCGCGGTGCGACCTGATCCGCAGCACCGCGCTGTCGGTGAATACGGTTTTCGCACAGTTGGTATTGCAGGTCGGCCCGCAGAAGGTGGCGAAGCTGGCCGAAGCGGCCGGGGTCACCGCACCGCTCGCCGACCCTGGAGGTGTCGTACCACCGTCGATCACCCTCGGCACGAAGAATGTCTCGCCGCTGGATCAGGCGGCCGGATTCGCCACCTTCGCTAACGCAGGCGAGCACGTCGCGCCGTATCTGGTGGCGAAGGTGTTGGATTCGGCCGGCCGGTCGGTCTACACCGCCAAGCCCGCTCAAACCCGGGCGTTCAGCGCGGATGTCGCCGCGGACGCAACGTATGCGATGACGAAGGTGGTCCGGTATGGCACCGGTACCCGGGCCGAATTGAGCGACGGCCGGCCGGTCGCGGGCAAGACCGGGACCACCACGAACAACACCGACGCCTGGTTTGTCGGCTTCACCCGGCAGCTGTCCGCGGCGGTGTGGCTGGGAAACGTGGACAACGCCCCGCTGACCAACGTCCCGGGCTACTCCGGCGGGGTCTACGGCGGGCAACTGCCGGCGCGGATCTGGAAGGCATTTATGGCCGTCGCGATGAAGGATCAGCCGGTACGGGACTTCCCCGATCCGGTGTTCGGCGGCAGTACCTCCCGCGGCTTGCCACCCCCACCGCCTCCTTCGCCGTCGCCGACCGCGTCCAGCCCAGGGTCGCCGTCCGCCAGCCCCACGAACAGCCCTACTCCCAGCCCTAGCAGCAGCTCGAGCGGAAGCCGGTCGCCCAGCGCGCCCACTTCGACTCGGGGCCCGGCGTCGCCGAGCGTGGTGGTCTCGGAAACTCCGTCCCCGACCCGGAGCGTCCGGGCGTCGGCCACTCGGCCGACTGCGGCGATTCCTCGGTGATGCCGGCGGAGGTGCCCTCGAGCCATCAAGTGCTGCCGAGCGGTGAGGTGCTCCCGAGCGATGAGGACGGCTTCGTCCGTGGTCTCAGCGAACTCGGCGGTGGCCCGGCGGGTCGCCATGCGCGCCCGAGCCCACCCCGTCGGGCACTGGCCGTGGTGCTGCTCCTGACCGCCGTGACCTGTCTGCTCGGTTGGGTGCAGAAGTCGCCCTGCCGTACCCACCCCTGGACGCACGAGTACCAGTACACCCGAATGTGCTATTCCGACACTTTCGCGCTGTATTACGCGGAGAAGCTCGCCGACGGCAAGACCCCCTATGTCGACACGCCGGTGGAGTACCCGGTGCTTCTCGGTGCGGCGATGGGGGTGACCGCCAAGGTCGTCGCGTGGACTCCGGTCGGCGGCCGCGGGCAGCGGTACTTCGACCTCAACGCGCTGTTGCTCACGGCCGCAGCGATGGTGGTGGCCGCCATGACCTGGGCTCTCGCCGGCCGACGAAGACCCTGGGACGCGGCGCTCTTCGCGGCGGCGCCGGTTCTGGTCTTCAACGCGTTCACCAACTGGGACCTGATCGCGGCGGCGTTGGCCGCCGCCGGGCTGTGGGCCTGGGCGCGGCGGCGGCCGATCTTGGCCGGGGTACTAGTCGGCATCGGAACCGCGACCAAGCTCTATCCGGCGCTGCTGCTGTTGCCGCTGTTGGCCCTCTGCCTGCGTGAGCGGCAGCTACGGGAGTGGTTCCGAGCGGCTGCTGCGGCGGTGATCGCGTGGCTCATCATCGATGTGCCGGTGTGGCTCACCTATCCGAGGAATTTCGGCCGGTTCTGGTCGCTGAACCGTAACCGTGGGGCGGACTGGAACTCCATCTGGCTGGCGCTGGAACACGCGCGGGGCCGGCCACTCGATCCCGCTGGCGCCGTGCCCCCGGACCGGCTGAACCTGGCCTTCGCCGCCGCGACGTTGCTCGTCATCCTCGGAGTGATCGCGCTGGCGCTTCTCGCCCCGAGGCGCCCGAGGGTGGCTTCGCTGGCATTCCTGCTGGTCGCTGGGTTTCTGCTGGTGAATAAGGTGGCTTCCCCGCAGTACGTGCTCTGGGTCCTGCCGCTGGCGGTGCTGGCCCGACCGCGGTGGGGAGCGCTCCTCGCCTGGCAGGCGACGGAGATAGTCACGTTGTTCTTTCTCTACTACTACTTCGTTGCCAACGCCCACCCCGGCTCGGGCATCGCAGTGGAGTGGTACCTCACTGCCTTGCTGGTGCGCGACGCTGCGCTGATCGGGTTGATGGCGCTGGTCGGGTGGGAGATCTGGCAGCCCGATCGCGATGTCGTTCGTCGCAGCGGAGTCGATGACCCGGCGGGC
Organism: Frankiaceae bacterium; assembly: GCA_040002735.1. Taxonomy (GTDB): domain Bacteria; phylum Actinomycetota; class Actinomycetes; order JADGOV01; family JADGOV01; genus JADGOV01. The sequence goes on from JBDUDX010000179.1 coordinate 4,795, forward strand.
GGGGTACTGGTCCGCGCTACGGGGTGAGCCGGTCAGATTCCGGCGGCACGCAAATATGCAATATCCGTCCGGAGGCCTTCCCGGCCGCCCGGGGTTTCGCATATCACCGGGGCGTCGGCAGCCGCGATGACCGACACAAGGGCCGCCGGATCGATTCGCCCGGTGCCGAGATTGGTGTGCCGGTCGCGGCTGCTGCCGAAGGCGTCCTTGGAGTCGTTGGCGTGTACCAGATCGATTCGTCCGGTGATGGCCAGGACGCGATCGACCAGGTCGGCCAGGTTCTCACCAGCCGCGTGAGCGTGGCAGGTATCCAGGCAGAAGCCGATCTGATCCGCACCACCGATCGCGTCCCAGAGCCGGTCCAGCGCGTCCAGTTCGCGGGCCATGGCGTTCTCTCCACCGGCGGTGTTCTCCACCAAGACGGGTAGCGGTGCCTTCATCCGCTCCACGGTCTTCCGCCAGTTCATCACCCCCTCCGCCGGATCATCGCCGGCACTGACATGCCCACCGTGCACGATGAGCCCTCTCGCGCCAATCGCGGCGGCGGCCGCGGCGTGCTGGTCAAGGATCTTGCGGCTCGGGATCCGGATCTTGTTGTTCGTCGACCCGACGTTCACCAGGTAGGGCGCGTGCACGTAGAGGTCCACGGGGGCTGCTCGGAGTTGGTCCGCATCGCTGCGCGGTACTGGTGCCCGCCAACTTTGGGGGTCGGCGAGAAAGAACTGGACGACGTCGGCGCCGATCGCCGCGGCCTCCTCGAGTGGGCTGGTCGGGTCGACGTGCGCGCCGATGCGTACGTGGTCGGGCATTCGGCGAGCCTACGGAGTGCCGCTCGGGATGGTCACATCGACGACAACCGGGGCATGGTCGGACGGGCCCTTACCTTTGCGGGCTTCCCGATCGACATACGCGTCGCTGACGGAACCGGCGAAGGCGGAATTGCCGTACACCAGATCGATCCGCATACCGAGATTCTGGTGAAACATCCCAGCCCGGTAGTCCCAATAGGTGAAGGGGCGGTCACCCTTGCCCGGGCGGGGTACCACGTCTGTCAGGCCCAACTCGCGTAACTCGGCCAGTGCCCGACGCTCCGATGCCGTGACGTGGGTAGAACCGACCAAGGCGGCCGGGTCCCACACGTCATTGTCGGTGGGCGCGATATTCGCGTCGCCGCAGACCGCGAACGGGCCGTCACCGTGCTCCTCCAGGTCGGCTGCCAGCGTTGTTCGCAATGCGGCAAGCCAGGCCAGCTTGTATGCGTAGTGCGGGTCGTCGGGGCTTCGTCCGTTGGGCACGTATATCGACCAGACCCGCAGTCCAGCGCAGGTCCCGGCGATGGCCCGGGGCTCGGGCGCCGGAAAGCCGGGGTCGCCAGCGAAGCCCAGCACAACCTCACGCAGCCCGACCCGGCTGAGCAGCGCGACCCCGTTCCAACGGCCGTCACCGTGCGCTGCTAGTGCGTATCCCCTTGCTTCCAGGTCAGCGGAAGGAAAGGACTCTGCTGCGCATTTCGTCTCCTGAAGGCACACCACGTCAGGCCGCACCGCGTCCAGCCACGGCACCAGCCGAGGCAACCGGGCCTGCACCGAATTCACATTCCAGGTAGCTATGCGCATGACGTCGCCTACGCTACCGGCGGCTGGCGACGTCGAGCCGAGGGCAAGGATGGCTGGTCACAGCGGACTGCCTCAGACCGCTACGTCCCCGCGAGGGCAATGGTGGCCGGCTTCCTCATCCGGATGGATCACGTAAGTGCGTCCGGTGGGGCTGGTCCAGGCTGCATGCCGGTCCGGGTGAAGTGCAAGCTGCCATCGCGTGTGCGTCTTGAGCCGATGGTGGTAGCGGCACAGCGGTAGCAGATTGCAAGCGCACGTAGGACCGGTGGGCCAGGGGACAACATGGTCCCAGTCGCAGCGCCGCGAAGGTACGCCGCAGCCGGGGAAAACACAACGCGGCCGAGTGCCGGTGAGGTGTCGGGCGAGCCGGTCCGGCACCTGGTAGCCGGCCGTGTGGTCGCAGGTCCAATCGTCCGCGAGAGTCCGCCGGATGACCGCGGTACGCGGGTCGCCGAGCAGTTCAACCGCCAGGGCGTCGTGGATCGGTCCGTCACCAAGGAGTTCCACGGGACTGTCCCGCTCCTGGGGGTCGGCCGGAACGTCAGCCTGGAGACGCGCAAGAGTGCTGGGATCGGCAAGCAGGGTGATGCCAGCGGCACCGCGGGCGGTACGACTCCGGTCAGGATCATCCAGGATGGTGCGGGCGAAGCTGCCGAGGGCGTCGAAGCGGCGCTGAGTAATGGCGTTGGAACTGTCGGGCTCTCCCGAAGAGCTGTGACGCGCGACGGCGTCGACAGCCGCGAAGAGCTGAAGAATCTCGTGCGTAGGTCCCTCGGCGAGGAGGCGGCTTCGGCCGCCGCCGTGATGTTCCAGCCACACGCTCCGGGCGTCCACGATGGCTTGGTGCCGCTCCTGAGCAGTACGCGGGGAGAGCCGCAGGGCCGCTCGGCGAGCGGTCCGGGCGAGTTGCGGAGCAGTCTGCTCGGGGGCTCGCGGAAGTACGGTTGCCTCGAGTTCGGCGACGGCCTCATCCGGTAGGTCGAGGCTGGCTTCGGTGATCACTCGAACGCGGCGCAGGTCAAGCTTGCCCGCCCCGAATGCGGCTGCAGTGGATGGGAGCCGGCGGAGCTCCAGAGCCGTGCCGAGCAGCAGGTCGCTGCCCCGCCGGGTCAGCCGCAGGACGCAGGCGATCTCCGTCGAGGCGAACTCACTGACACCGTCACCCCTGCCAGACTGTTCACCGCCGGCGAAGAGCGGCACTTCCGGTGCCGGCCTGCGGTGCGCAAACTCAGCGACCAAGGACAGTTGCGCAGCAGTGACGGCGTTGATCAGCTCCTGCGCGGTGGTGATCGCGCTGAGCAGCGCATCGCTGGTGAGGCCGTCGGTGGAGTTGGGGAGCGCCGTTACCAGCGCCGACAGGGAGTCGAACACGAGTTCGACGCTAGCCGCGCATCGTGCGCCGATGCGGATCGCTGCTGCGCCTGTGGACCCCACCGGCATTCGACAGGAGAACGCCTGTTGATAAGCCTACGTTCACCGACCTGTGGATGACGGTACGCATCATGTCGGCGCTCGGCCCTACAGTGCAAGCCTCGGACGGCCCGGCCGCTTGTTAGGCTGGGGGTCTGGCTGCGAGCCGCGCACCATTAGCGCGGGAGCCGCCGGGTGCCCTCCTGCCACGGAGAGACCGTGGCCGCCGAGTCCAGAGGAGGTGGGTGCCGCATGCGTCGTTACGAGTTGATGGTCATTCTCGATCCCGATCTCGAGGAACGTACCGTCGCCCCTTCGATCGACCAGTTTCTCTCCGTGGTCCGCGCTGATGGCGGGTCGGTGGAGAAGGTCGACGTGTGGGGCCGTCGTCGCCTGTCCTATGAGATCAGCAAGAAGGTCGAGGGCATTTACGCCGTCGTCGATCTCGTCGCTGAACCTGCCACCTTGCTGGAGCTCGACCGTCAGCTCAACCTCAACGAGGCCGTGCTGCGGACCAAGGTTCTCCGACCCGACCAGCGCTAGAGGAGTCCGCCGTGGCAGGCGACACGACCATCACCGTCGTAGGCAATCTCACCAGTGACCCGGAGCTGAGGTTCACCCCGAGCGGGGCCTCCGTGGCGTCGTTCACCGTCGCCTCGACCCCGCGTTTCTTGGACAAGAGTTCGAATGAGTGGAAGGACGGCGATGCGCTGTTCCTCCGCTGCAGCGTGTGGCGCCAGGCCGCCGAGAACGCGGCCGAGTCGCTGCATCGTGGCGACCGGGTGATCGTTACCGGCCGATTGAAGCAGCGCTCGTTCGAAACGAAGGAAGGCGAGAAGCGCACCGTCGTGGAGATTGACGTCGACGAGGTGGGCCCCTCGCTCAAGTACGCATCGGCGAAGGTATCCAAGGTGTCGCGCGGCGGCGGCTCCGGCGGCGGCGGCAATGCCGGCGGCAACCAGGGCGGTTATGGCGCGAACGCGCCCGCCGATGACCCGTGGTCGGCACCCGCAGCCGCTGGCGGCTTGAGTGACGAACCGCCGTTCTAGCCCTCGACACCACTGTTCCTCACCCGACAACTATCCGACGACACCCATCCGACCATCCCCGCCGCGGCGGGGCCCTGAACAGTCAGGAGCACCACGATGGCCAAGCCACCGCCTCGCAAGATCAAGAAGAAGGTCTGCATGTTCTGCGTCGATAAGGTGACCTACATCGACTACAAGGACACCGGGCTGCTCCGGAAGTTCATCTCCGACCGCGGCAAGATCCGTGCTCGGCGGGTGTCCGGAAACTGCAGCCAGCACCAGCGCGATGTCGCGGTCGCGGTGAAGAATAGCCGCGAGATGGCCCTCCTGCCCTACACCAGCGCGGCCCGGTAGGCGTCGGCGATGAAACTGATCCTGACTCAGGAAGTCACCGGCCTCGGCGAGCCGGGCGATGCGGTGGAAGTCAAGGACGGCTACGGCCGTAACTTCCTCGTGCCACGTGGGCTGGCGATCCGGGCCACCCGGGGTGCCGAGAAGCAAGTGTCCGCGCTCAAGCGTGCACGGGAAGTTCGTGACGTCCGCGACCTCGGCTCGGCGCGGTCGGTCGCAGCGGAGTTGGCTGCGCTGCACGTTCGACTGACCACCCGCGCCGGTCGGGGCGGCCGGCTCTTCGGCTCGGTCAGCGTCGCGGACATCGCGGCAGCCGTGCAGGCGGCCGGCGGTCCCGTGCTGGACAAGCGACGACTGGAGTTGGGCGCACCTATCAAGACCCTCGGCTCCCACACCGTTTCGGTTCGGCTGCATCCGGAGGTCGCCGCCACGATCGCGGTCGAGGTCGTGGCGAGCGAAGCCTGACCTTTAGTCAGCAGCCAAGTGGGAACATGGGGGACCCCGGTGGACCTGCCACCGCTGACCCCGGAGCCGTGAGAAGAAGATGAGCCACACCAATCCCACGGCCGTGCTGCACGGTGTCGCCGACGTTCGACTGGAAAATCGCGCAGTTCCGAAGCCCGGCCCCCGTGAGGTGCTCGTCGAGGTGCGTTCGGTGGGTGTCTGTGGGTCAGACGTGCACTACTACGAGCACGGTCGGATCGGCGACTTCGTCGTGGATTCGCCATTAGTGCTCGGCCATGAGGCATCCGGCGCGGTGGTGGGGGTCGGCTCGGACGCGCATCGGCTGTCGCTCGGGCAGCGGGTTGCGCTGGAACCAGGCGTTCCGTGCCTGCACTGCGAGCAGTGCCGCAGTGGTCGGTACAACCTGTGCCCGGACGTCCGATTCTTCGCCACTCCGCCGTTCGACGGTGCCTTCGCCGCCTACGTGACGATCCACGAGGACTTCGCGTTCGCGGTACCGGATTCCATGACGGACGACGCAGCGGCGCTCATCGAGCCCTTGTCCGTGGGGGTGTGGGCGAACCGCAAGGCTGCCGTCGTGCCCGGTGACCGGGTGCTCGTCACCGGCGCCGGGCCGATCGGGTTGCTGGCAATGCAGGTGGCCCGCTGTTTCGGCGCCCAGGACGTGACGATCACCGACGTGAACCCGTACCGTCTGGACGTGGCGCTACGCACTGGTGCCACCCGGGCGCTCGATGTTCGGCAAACGCCGTTGGCCGAGGCTGGCGTGACTGCCGACGTGCTGCTGGAGTGTTCCGGCGCACCGGCGGTCATCGCCGACGGCATCCGAGCCCTGCGTCCCGCTGGCCGCGCGGTGCTTGTCGGTATGGGCGGGGACGAAGTGCCGCTGCCGTTGGCCACGGTGCAGTCTCGGGAGCTGACCATCACCGGCACGTTCCGGTACGCCAACACCTACCCCGCCGCCATCGCCCTGGCAGCTGCCGGACGGGTGGATCTCGACGCACTGGTCACCGGTCACTTCTCGTTGCTTGACGCGGAGGAGGCGCTGCGGGCAAGTCGGTACGACGACCGCACGATCAAGGCGATCGTGACACCCGGCCTGCTCGCGTCAACGTCACCGTCGAGCTGAGCAGGCCGCGGACATGGCGCTGCGCGATGCCTTTGACCTGTCGGGCAAGGTCGCTGTCGTCACCGGCGGCAGCCGCGGGCTCGGGCTGGCGTTCGCCAGCGCCCTGGGAGAAGCCGGGGCGCGGGTCGCCATCTGCGGTCGGGATGCCGATCAACTCACCGCGGGGCTGGAGCAAGTACGCCAACACGGCCCGGACGCCGTCGCGGTGCCCGCAGACATCACCCACCGCGCCGACGTGGAGAACCTTCTGGCAGAGGTCACCGCGGCGTTGGGTCCACCCGACATCCTGATCAACAACGCGGGGAGCTGCATCCACCGGCCGGCGCTGGAAGTGACCGACCAAGAGTGGGATGCCGTGCTGGACGTCAACCTGCGCGCACTCTGGCTGTGCAGTCAGGTCTTCGGCCGTGTGATGGTGGAGCGTCGGAGAGGCGTGATCGTCAACATCGGCTCCATCTCGGCCATGATCGTCAACCGGCCGCAGTGGCAGCCCGCCTACAACGCTTCCAAGGCAGCGGTCCATCAGCTCACGAAGTCGCTGGCTGCCGAGTGGGCCCCGTACGGGGTGCGGGTCAATGCCCTCGCCCCGGGTTACGTGAAGACCGAGATGGCGCCGGTCGACCGCCCGGAGTTCCGGCGGTACTGGGTGGACGATGTTCCGATGCTGCGGTACGCCCTGCCGGAGGAGTTGGGGCCCTCCGTGGTGTACCTGGCGAGTGACGCGTCGGCCTTCATGACCGGATCGGTGCTGGTGATTGACGGTGGCTACACACTCTGGTAGTCCTCCGCCCGTTCCGCGTCCGGCCCACAGCCTGTGCGAAGAGCTCCCCGCACGTTCCGCGGAGAGCGCTCCGCCGCCAGGTGACCGCCGGTCCCTCGTACACACGGGGTCCACAGTCGCCCCACACGCCGGCCGGCGGTTGTCCACACCCCATCCCCGGACCCGTCCACCGGCCGGTTGCCCAGACCTCCGCCGACACGCGGAAAGTGTCACTGCCCGCGGATAGAACTGCAGGAGTACAGCGATCGGCGACGTGGCCGGTTGCGCGGCAGAGGAAGGGACCGCAGGTGTCCATCGCGGAGGCGAAGGTTGGCCCGGGACCGGCGGTGTCGCCGGAGTTCGAGCGCACGCCCCCGCAAGATATCGCTGCCGAGCAGGGCGCACTGGGCGGGATGCTGCTCTCCAAGGACGCCATCGGGGAGGTCAACGAAGTCGTCAAGACGGCCGACTTCTACCGGCCGGCGCATCAACTGATCTACGACGCGATCTGTGATCTGTATGCCAAAGGAGAGCCGGCCGACGCGGTAACCGTGTCGGCGGAGTTGGTCCGTACCGGGCAGTTGAGTCGGGTCGGCGGCGCCCCGTACCTGCACACGCTGATCTCCACCGTACCGACGGCGGCGAACGCCGGGTACTACGCGGAGATCGTGCGCGAGCGGGCGATCTTGCGCCGACTGGTAGAGGCCGGGACCCGGATCGTGCAGTCCGCGTACGGCGCGGCGGGCGGCGTCGGTGGTGACGTCGATGAGGTGGTGGATCGAGCCCAGGCGGCGGTATATGAGGTGACCGACCGGCGGCAGTCCGAGGAGTGCCTGCCGCTGGAAACGCTGCTGCCGGTTACCTATGCGGAACTGGAAGCCATCGAGAGTCGTGACGGCACGATGGACGGGGTACCCACCGGCTTCGCCGACCTCGACTCGTTGATGAACGGACTGCACCGCGGTCAGCTCATCGTGGTGGCTGCCCGGCCGGCGTTGGGCAAGTCCACGCTGGCGTTGGACTTCGCGCGTAACGCGGCGATCCGGAACAACCTTCCAGCGGTGATCTTCTCCTTGGAGATGAGCCGTACCGAGATCACCATGCGGCTCCTCTCCGCGGAGTGCGCCGTCCCGCTGCACAACATGCGCACCGGACACATGGGTGATGACCATTGGCAGCGGGTGGCCCGGAAGATGGGTGATCTGGCGAAGGCACCGTTGTTCATCGACGACTCGCCCAACTTGTCCATGATGGAGATCCGCGCGAAGGCCCGCCGGCTCAAGCAGCGCAACGATCTGCGGCTCGTCATCGTCGACTACATGCAGCTGATGACCTCACCGAAGCGGGTGGAGAGCCGTCAACAGGAGGTGAGCGAGATCTCTCGCGCGCTGAAGCTGCTCGCCAAGGAGCTGGAGCTGCCGGTGGTGGCGCTGAGCCAGCTCAACCGTGGGCCGGAGCAACGCCAGGACAAGAAGCCGCTGCTCTCCGACCTCCGTGAGTCCGGAGCCATCGAGCAGGACTCGGATGTTGTCATCCTGCTGCACCGTGAGGACGCGTACGAGAAGGAGTCACCCCGCGCGGGTGAGGCCGACCTCATCGTCGCCAAGCACCGCAACGGTCCGACCAATACCGTCGCGGTCGCCTTCCAGGGTCACTACTCGCGCTTCGTCGACATGCAGCGCGGCTAGCGCTAGCGGAAGATCCACCAGCTCAGCCGCTCGCGCCACCGGTGAAGTGCCAGGAAGCCAGGTGAATCGTGGGTGCCGTGCAGGTACCGAAGAACATCGGGGTGAGCTGCGCGTCCGACGCGATGCCCAGCACGTTGCCGGGAGCTAAGGCCTCGACGTAGGACTGGGTGAAGCGGAGGTTGCCCACCGGGCGCACCACATGGCCGTTCTCGACCAGGAAGACGCCGTTGCGGGTGAGGCCGGTGGTGACCAGCGTCCTGGGGTCGAGTACGCGGGTGTACCAGAAGTCGGTGACGAGCAAGCCGTGCTCCATCCGGCCCACCAGGTCCTCTGCGGTCGCCGCGTCGGGCCGGAGGAAGAGGCTGCTGGGCACCCCGCCGAAACTCTCGCCGCCTTCGATGGCGTGGCCGGTGCTCTGCACACCGGCAGCCGCTGCGGTCCGCCGGTCGTGCGCCAAGCCGCAGATCGTTCCGTCGGCGACGAAGTCGACCCGACGCTTGGCCGTGCCTTCTGCGTCGAATGGCAACCCCACCGCACCGAGCCCGGTGGCGTCATCCCAGATCGACACCGAAGGGTCGAACCGGGCCTCCCCGACCTGGGCAAACGATCGGCCTTCCGCGACCGCACGGCCGTTGAACCCGTAGAAGCCGAGGAAGAGCATCAGATCCCCGACGCAGCCCGGGCCGAGTACGACCTCGTACGAGCCCGGCTCCAGGTCGATCGGGTCGGTGCCGGACCGAGCGAGCCGGGCCGCGGCAGCCCCGGCATCGGCGCCACGCAGGTCGCCCACGGCGGCGGACATCTGCCGAGCGCTGCCATCCGAGGCTGGCGCGCGCGCGATGCCGTCCAGCGTCGCGGTGCTCGACCGTCCCTCGAGGCGCTGCCCAGCGGTGTTGGCGTACGCGGCCTGCAGGGCCGTGGTCTCGCAGTACCCCGCGGCCTCCAGGCCGGCGACCGCCTGGACGAACTCCGCGACCAGCCCGGCCCGGACGGCGGGAGTGGCGGCCGCGGTCTGCTCGTCCCAAGAGCCCGCCGGCGCGGGTCCGGACGGAGGCGCCAGGCCGGGCCAGGCCGGGTCCGGTGGCTGTACCCGCGAAGCCTCGACGGCGGCACGTACCGCGCGTCCCAGAGCTTCCGATTCGGCACCGGTGGCCGTCGCGCTCGCGGACTGCCCGTCGATCGTCACCTTGACGGTGAGGTCAACGCTGTTGTCCACCACGTTCTGATGAATGAAGGAGTTGGCGAAGCGGGTGAGCGCCGACGTGCCGGTCGTCACGGTTACTTGCGCCTCGGCGGTGTCGCCGGCGGTGGCCCGTACCAGGTCGAGCACCCGATCGCATGCGTCCAGCGGATTCATCCGCGCACCCCGACCCGGACGCCGTGGAATCGCGCGGGTACCGCCGGGTGTCCGGTGTGGCCCACCTGCATCGGCTGCCCCTTACCGCAGTTCGCTGTGCCGTAGAAGACCCATTCATCCGGGCCGCCGACCATGTCCATCGACGCCCAGAACCGGGGCCCGACACCGGTGTAGGTCGGATTGCGCAGCATGCGACCGCGCTTTCCGTGGCGGATCTCCCAACCGATCTCGCAGCCGAATTGGAAGTTCAACCGCTTGTCGTCGATCGACCAGGACCGGTTGGTGTCCATCAGGATGCCGTTGTCCGTCGCCCCGATCATTTCGGTCAGCGAGGAATCCCCCGGGAGCAGACCCACGTTGGTCATCCGCACCATGGGTAACCGGTTGAATCCGTCCCCTCGTACCATGCCACCGGCCGGCACCCCGGCGATCGCCGCGGTATCCCGGCCGGAGAGCACCCCCACCCAGATGCCGTCCACCACGATGGGGACCGACTGCGCGGGCGTCCCCTCATCGTCGTACCCGAACGAGCCGAGGGCGCCGGGCAGCGTTGCGTCCGCCGTCACGTTCATCAGATCCGAGCCGTACCGTAGGGTGCCGAGGCGGTTGAGATCGAGCCAGGAGGAGCCGGCGAAGGCCGCTTCCCAGCCCAGGATGCGGTCCAACTCGATGGCGTGGCCGACGGACTCGTGGATCTGCAGCGCCATCTGCTCACCGCCCAGGATGAGGTCGGTGACGCCGGCCGGGCATTCCGGCGCGGCGAGCAACGCCTGTGCCTCCGCGGCCACCCGGTCGGCATTGCCGGGCAGGTCCAGGCGGCGCACCAGTTCCCAGCCCTCGGTACCGTACTGGCCGCCGATGCCCGGATAGGACCGGCGCTGGGTCTCCGCTTCGCCGACCGCGGTGGCGCTCATCTCCGCGCCACACTCTCGGATGCGCTGGGAGATCCGCGACCCTTCGCTGGTGACCAACCACTTCTCGGTGTCCCAGATCTGGTAGGACGCCTGCGCCACCGGCGCCCCGGCGCGGTGCATTCCGCCGGTCACCCCGACGAGCAGGTCACCCTTGACGGCCAGCGACACGGCCAGCGGATCCTCGACGCAGCCGCTCTCCCAGTGATCGGTCACCACCGGGATGGGCGCTAGATCCAGCTGCGGACCGGGGACCGCGGTGGAGGCGCGGGCGGTCTCCGCGGCCTGGGTACCGGTACGCCGGGCGGCGACGGAGTCCAACTCCGTGGTGGCGCTGAAACCCCAGGAGGAGCCGAGCAGGGCGCGGACGCCGAGACCGCTGCCCTCGCTCTGCCGCAACGCCTCCACATCACCGTTCTGCGCAGACATCATCTCGCTGCGCCGCAGCATGACCCGGGCGTCGGCGTAACGAGCGCCGGCGGCCAGCGCCGCTTCGACGGCGGCGGACGCAATGTCGAACATCACCAGAACGCTACCGGCGCCGCCCGCGGGCTCGCCATTCGGGACGATGAGCCGGTGGAGATCGGAGCGCTACGGCCTGTGCAGGATCTGTCCGTCGCGGCATGGATCGCCCCCCGATTGCGCCGCCCGACCGGCGGCGAAGTCGGCTCGGTCGTTCCGGAAGGGTTCAAGGCGTACGCCCGGATCCTGCATCCCGTGCCGAGCGTCGAGGCCACCACCTGGGCGGCGGTCGGCGCCGCCACCGGGCGCACGCCACACGCCCTAATGCAGTGGCGCGCGATCGCTGGAGTCGTGGAGGTGACCGGGCGGCGATGGCGCACCAGCAGGAGCACGCGGACCATGGAGTGGCCGGGGCAAGAGCCGGAAGAAGGCAACCTCGACCCGGCGGCGCTGGCCGAGTTGCTTTCGATATTGGAACGCCACACAGCCACCGCCGAAATGTGCTACTTCGCCCTGTGGGAAGGGTACGGCTGGATTTCCGGCAGCCCGGCCGTCGCTATCGACGGCAGTTCGGAGCCGATCCCGCCCGCCTTCTCCCCGGAGGTGATGGCCGGGCCGCGGCTACGGCACCCGTTGCGCGACTACCTGCTGTTCACCGGACCGCTGCGTGCGGCGCTGGCGATGGGGTCCCGTACCGGCGGCTGGTTCCCGCCGCAGTCCCCGAGCATCTTCTGGCCGCAGGACCGGTCCTGGTGCGTCGCCACCGAGATCGACTTCGACTCCACGCTGCTCGGCGGCAGCGCCGGGCTGATCGAGGCCGTGCTCGCCCATCCGGTACTGGAGGCCTGGCCGGTTTTCCCCGGGAACTCGCTCCGCTACGACACCGACACGGTCAACGGCTGAGGCTCGCACCCGTCTTTCGCCGGCCGAACCAGCAGATCGCAACGGCGGCGATCATTACGAGCGCCGTGACCGCACCGGCCACGGCAGGTCCTCCGCCGTCGGTGGCCACCACCCAGTTGTACAGACCGTGCCAGACCGCGACGACCGGCACGCTGCGGCCGGACCATTCGTACAGCCAGCCCAGGACGATGGCGCCGGCGACCAACCCCAGCAGGAAGCCCGGAACGCCAACGAGGCCAAGGTCGCGGTAGCTGGCGAGGAGCCAGAACTGCGGCAGATGCCAGACCGCCCACGGCAGCGCGACGAGCAGGCTCGCGGCGATCGGGCCATGACGGGTACGCAGGCGGTCCAAGGCGAATCCCCGCCAGCCGATTTCCTCACCGAACCCGTTGACCGTGATCAGTAGGAGTAGGGTCAACGCCGGCGAGCCGGCGGGCAGCCCCGAGAACCGGCTCAGACCCGAATAGCTGATGCCGCCGGTGACCAGCGCCGCGATTGCCCCGACGCCCACGGTCGTCGCGAGAACCAACCCCCAGACTTGCCGGGGCTGCCGCCAGCGCAGCACGCGGCGCCGCAGCGCGAGCAGGCCCGACCGGCCGTCGGCCACAGCGGTGACGACGATTGCGGCAACGGCTGGGCCGAGGAGTCCCGGAAAGTGCGTCGGCCAGCCCACCCCCGGATGTACCACCCGACCGGTGAACACGAACGGCAGCACCCACGCCCACGTGAACCCACAGGCCAGCACGGCGAAGCTGGTAACAGGCCACCGTCGGATGACGTCGCGCATCTCGCCTCCCGAATCCGGTGTATCGGGATTCGGCGGCTGCGGCTAGGGCCGAGAGCTACGACCGGGATAGATCATTAGGCCCGTCGGCGGCCTTGGGAGACGGGCTCAGGAGCCGTTCAGGGGGTACGCCCGATAGACCCGTTCCTGCTCACGTCGGGCGAGGGTCGCTCGGTCGCTGGCGCATTCATTGGGCCGGAGCCGGGCGACGACCTGGTAGAAGCCTTCGTTCGGGAGCCCGTTGCTGGCGCCGACGACGAGGGAGGAGATCAAAGCGTTGTCGGTACTGAAGCTGCGTTCGCCGAGTTCGGCGAGGAGTGCGCTGATCTTTGCGCCGCGCGAGCCGGCACCTCGAACTGCGGTGGCGAAGGCGGTGTACGTCATGGGCTTACGGCGTCGGGCGGCATCCTCCAGGACGGACATTGCATGATCAACCAGCGTCTCGTCCATGACAGCAACCACGGAACCCTCGTTTCCATCCTCGGCGCCGCAGTACACGACACACCTCAGGATAGGCGCCCGTGGCGCACAAACACCGGAACCGGCCGACTAAACAAGGCAATACCACCGAAGGCCGGCTAATCGAGTGTCGCCAGCTCCTCAGCCGATAACGTCACCTCAACCGCCCGGGCCGAGTCGGTGATCGTCTCTGGCCGCTTGGAGCCGGGGATAGGCAGTACGACCGGCGACTTCGCCAGTTCCCAGGCCAGGCAGATCTGCTGGGGTGAGACACCGTGGCTCGCTGCGATTCGCGCGAACCACTGGTGCCGCGTACCCAGCTCGGCAGCGTCCGCGATCCCGCCGAGGGGACTCCACGGCAGGAAGGCAATACCGGCCTCCGCGCAGTACGCCAGCTCGGCCTCGCCGGACCGAAACCGGGGTGAGTACTCGTTCTGCACGCTGGCCAGTCGCCCGCCCAGTACCGCGTTGGCTTCAATGATCTGGGAGACTGTCGCGTTGCTGACGCCGGCCAGCAAGATCTTGCCGGCATCCAGCAGGTCGGCGAAGGCCCCGATCGACTCCGCATAGGGCACCTTGGGGTCCGGCCGGTGAAACTGATACAGCCCGATCGCCTCCACGCCGAGCGCCGTGAGGGATGCTTCGCAGGCGGACTTCAGATACTCCGGGCGGCCGTTGAGGTCCCAGGCGCCTCCGCCCGGGCGGGTGTGGCCGCCCTTGGTGGCCACCAGCACGTGCGTGGTGTCCCCGCCGTACATCGCCAGCCCCTTGGCGATCAGTCGTTCGTTGTGGCCGACCTCCGACGGGCCGAGGCAGTACGCGTCGGCGGTGTCGATCAGCGTGATGCCGGAATCCAAGGCGGCGTGGATGGTCCGCAGCGACTGCGCCTCCTGCGCCGGCCGGCCCTCGATCGACATCGGCATGGCACCGAGGCCGATGGCGCTGACCTGCCGGTTGCCCAAGCGTCGCGTGTGCATGCGCCCCGTCCTACCCTCGGTCGCGTCCCTCGGAAACGCGGCCGCCGGAGCTACAGCTCCAACAGGGCCGGTGCGAGCCGCCGCCAGCCGTCCCGTGACAATCCGCGGCGGTCGGGGTCGAGCACCTGGACGGCGACGTGGTCGGCGCCGGCGTCGAGGTGCTCGCGGACCCGCTGGGCGATCGTGCCCTCGTCCCCCCAGACCGCGATCGCGTCGACCAGCCGGTCACTGCCGCCGCCCGCGAACTCCTCCTCGGCGAAGCCGAGCCGGCGCAGGTTGTTCGTGTAGTTGGACAATCGCAGGTAGGAGGCGGTGTGCCGGCGGGCGATCTCCCGCGCCGTGTCCGGGTCGGTCTCCAGTACGGCGACCTGCTCGGGCGCCAGCAGCTTGCCGGGCCCGAGTCGTTCCCGCGCCTCCGCGGTGTGCTCGGGCGGGACGAAGTACGTGTGTGCGCCGTCCGCAGCGTCCCGGGCCAGGTCCAGCATCCGCGGCCCCAGCGCGGCGAGTACGGTCGGCGCGGCTCCGGGAGGCGGCACGGCGCGGTTCGCCGCCCGCCCCTGCTCCATCGCCGCGAGGTAGTCCCGCATGAAGGACCACGGTTTGTCGTACCCCTGCCCACGGACGGCGAGCAGTGGCGCGTGGCTCACGCCGATGCCGAGTACGAAGCGGTCGGGGTACGCCTCGGCGAGGGTGCGCTGGCCGGCGGCCATAGCGAGCGCATCTCGGGCCCAGATGTTCGCGATGCCGGTACCGATCACCAGCCGCTGGGTCGCCGCCAGCAGCAGGCCGGCGGCGCTGAGCACCTCACGACCGACCGCCTCGCCGGTCCACAGTGCGGAGTAGCCGAGTGACTCCACCTCGGCGGCGGCGTCGCGGACCTGTGCGGCCGGTTGGAAGTCCAGCTGGCCGGTCCAGATTCCTACCCGTCCGAGGGGCGGCGCGTCGAAGGTCACGCTGGAACGGTAGTCCGGCACCGGATGTTCCCTGCAGTTGATCGCCGGGAGCCCATCGCCAGCTGCCCGGTTCTCTGCCAACATGGGGAGGCGCCCGCGGCGCGGCCCACCCCGCTGCTCCGCGCCCCAGCACAGGGCCGAACCGGTGATCCCGGAGCGCCCGCAACCAGGAACGGTGGCCGATGTCTGAGGGCGGAACCGCCAGTACCGGAGCGGAGATGCGGTCCGCGGCCTCCACAGCCGGCCCGGAACTCATCCAGCTGCTCACCCCCGAAGGGGAGCGGGTTTCCCACCCCGACTACGACGTCGCCCTCGCCGACGGGGAGTACCGGGATCTGTACCGCGATCTCGCGCTGGTCCGTCGGATCGACGTCGAAGCCACCGCCCTGCAGCGCCAGGGTGAGCTGGGGATCTGGGCCAGCCTGCTCGGCCAGGAAGCAGCCCAGGTCGGTTCCGGCCGGGCGCTGGCGCCGGGGGATTTCGCCTTCCCGACGTACCGGGAGCACGGCGTGGCCTGGTGCCGCGGGGTGGACCCGCTCAAGCTGCTCGGCCTGTTCCGCGGCGTCTCCAACGGGGGGTGGGACCCGCGGGCGTGCAACTTCGGGCTGTACACGATCGTGATCGGCAGCCAAACGCTTCATGCCACCGGATACGCGATGGGCGTTCAGCGCGACGGCGCCGATGACGCGGTGGTGGCCTACTTCGGCGACGGCGCGTCCAGCCAGGG
>JBDUDX010000180.1:0-16110 GCA_040002735.1 Frankiaceae bacterium
CCACGCCCTGCACCAGCGACGCGGCGCAGTTCCCCACGCCAACGATCGCGACCCGACAACGAGACATGGTGACTCCTTCATCCTGGAACCGTCCGGCGGACGGTATGACCTGCCTCCACACTGCCGAGGGCTGGTCGTTTCGACCACCGTCCCTAGGGGTGCCGTCGCACCGAGAAGGGTGTGGCGGAAATCGGACCAAGGGTGAGCCTTGCGCTGGCCTTACCTGCCGAGCACTGGACAGGTACCTACGAGGCGGCGAGCCGATCCACGTCGAGCGATCTGATCACCCGGTCGAACACCGATCGGTTCCGATCGAATGATCCTGGGGCTCCGAAGGTGATGACATGCAAGACGACCTGCTGGTCTGAGGTCACCGGTATGACATAGTAGCTGAACTGAAGCCGTCCGGAGCCTTTCGGATCGTTCATGACGCCGTCGAAGCGCGGTACCCAGCGCCCGTCCACCGCAACTCGAGGATCCTCACCGGTAATCGTGGCCTTGCCGTAGAGACGAAGGGATTGGCCGATCACGTTCCGCAGCGCAGACACGTCTCCGGTATCGAAGCCGCCGCTGTCGGTGCGTTTCGCGTACACGCCCACCACCGAGCCCGGTGTCCGGCTGAGCAGCGGAGTCAGCTGACTCCACCCTAACCCGTTGAACAGGTCACTCAGGTCGTGCGGGGAGAGGATGAGCGACAGTCCGGCCTGCGCTTCCGGGCGCCAGTTCGCCGGTCGTTCGAGTGTGATGGCCAGCGACTGGTCCGTCCCGGCGAATCGCGCGAAGTGCGTGCCGCTGGTGCTCCGCCCGAGCACCAGTCCGGCAATGACAAGGAGCGGAGCGACCAGCGCAACGAGCAGGAGGATGAGGCGCCGCCGGCGCGGTCCCGACGGGCGGTCGCTGGCCTGCGCCTCCTGACGCGCAGCCTCAGGACCCGATTCTGACGCCGACGTCCGGCCATCCGTGGAAGAGGTATCCGGACTGACCTGGTGCACGGGTGTGTGAGCCGCTGCGCTCTCGTTCGGCGGAGAGACTGGCTGCGGCCGACCAGCCGACGATGTTGGCACTGTCCCGGCAACGGGCCACGAGGCGAGCTCGGTTCGCAGCGCAGCCACCACCGCCCGGCAGGTGGGGTACCGGTCGTCGGGGGACTTCGCCATGGCGCGGTAGAACACGTCGTTGACGGCTACGGGCAGCTCGGGCCGGTACGACGTCAGAGGGGGTACGGGCTCAATCAGATGCGCCCACAACATGGCGGCATCGTCGTCACGTTCGAACGGGAGTGCGCCCGCCAGGCATTGGAACATGAGACAACCGAGCGCATAGATATCCGCTCGACCGTCGATGGGCTTGCTGGAAATCTGTTCGGGAGCGACGTAGTCGATCGTGCCGACGAAGTGACCGACCGTGGTCAGATCAGTGATCGACAGCGAGTTCTTGGTGACACCGAAATTCTTGGTGACACCGAAGTCGGTCAAGTAGACGTGGTCGGCATGTTCCGCCCCGTGCCCGGACTCGACCAGGATGTTGCCCGGTTTCACGTCCCGATGCACCAACCCGCGGGCATGCGCAGCGTCGAGTGCGCCGGCAACCTGCACGAACAGGTCCACAGCGTGCGCCGGCTCCAGTCGACCTGTCCGCTCCAGCAGCGCCTTGAGATCCATCCCGTCGACGTAGCGCATCACGATGTAGAGCAGGCCGGACGCCTCGCCCGCCTCGAAGATCGGAATGATGTTCGGGTGGTCGATGGCGGCTGCGAGCTTCGATTCCCGGGTGAACCGCTGCCGGAACAGTTCGTTTTCAGCGAGCTCGGGAGCGAGCACTTTCAAGGCGACATGTCGACCAAGTCGCAGATCCAGAGCGCGGTAGACCACGGCCATGCCGCCGCGTCCGATGAAGGACTCGAGGCGATAGCCCGCGATGTCCTCGCCGAGCGCAAGGAAGGTTGGCACCCCACCTCCTGCTCTAGTCGGTTTCGCTGCCGCAACTGCTGCAGAAACGGTACTCAGAACTGACTCGGGAGCCGCATTGCGTGCAGTACTGCTGTCCGGTAAGAGTCGCCGAGCGGGTCCCACGATGCTGCCCCGCCGAAACCCGCTGGGCGCCGGTGGAGGCCGACTGCCGGTCCCTCCGGGCGTCGGGTGTGCGTTCGGCAGACGGGTCGTCGAGCGGCGTCCGGGGTCGCCTGACAGTGAGATCGAGTACCCGGCGGGCAAGGCCGGGCGACTCGGGTTCCGAAGTCTGGGGCCGAGACGCCGACTCACGCCGTCCCGCACCCTCGAGCCGAGCGCCAGCCGCCGAGTCGGCGCCCGGCTCTGTTCGGGTCGGCAGCCGGCGGGAAATCGCGCCGATGCCGGGCAGCCGGCTGCCGAACCGCAGCGCCAGCGCAAACGCGATGCCCAGCAGGGCGAGTATGACGAGCAGGAGGATGACCCAACCGCTTATCGAGGACCCCTTGGAAGCGACCCGGACGGGTTCGGTGGCCGTGTTCCCCGTATTGGACGTGTCAGCCGCCGTCCCGCTCGCCTTTTCGGCTGTCCGCAACATCTGGGTGGCGAGGGCGTGGTCGGGGTCGAGCCGCAGGACCTCCCGCAGTCGTGGCACGGCATTTCGATACTGCGCGTGCCCGAAAAAGGCGTTGGCCTCGGCAAACACGCTGTCCACCAAACTCGGACGCGCTGAAATGCCGAGTGACTGGAGCGCCCCGCTGATCTTTTCGGCCGGGATGAGCGTCGGCGCGGTCGGATTCCCATCGAGAAGGGCAAGGACCGAGCCGTTGGCCGCGTTGACTACTGGCACACCGGCGGTTTGGGTTCCGAGTCCCTTGCGTACTAGTCCCAGGTCTGCTGCCGTGAACCGACCGGCACCGGGCGGCGACAGGTGCTCATCGGCGGTGGCCGGGGTTGTCGTAGCCGTCGGTGCCCCGAGGAATCCCACCGTGCTGACATCCGTCGCAGGCTGGTTCGACGTGGAGATGGTGGCGCTCGGCAGGTTCGTCCCGTTGACGGACAGCACAGCAACCTGGTCACCGGGCTTTCCTGGGAGCAACTCGGCCGTCACCCCGGTCGCGGTCGGCTTGGTCACGAACGGGAAGACGCGGACTTGGGACGTGACGAAGACCACGCAATTGGGGCCATTCATGTACAACTCATCAGTCTCGTAGCACTGCTGCAGTTTCTGGTCATTCGTTGCGTCGGGCAGCCGGTGCTTCACCAAGGGGTCACCGGGCACCGGTATGTGGTAGTAGTCCGCGAACATCTTGTTTGCGGCATAGATCTGCGCCGTCGCCAGGTCGGGCCTGACCACCGAACTGGCCGTGACGATCGTGCCCGTGGGATTGACGGTGACTCCGGTGCCGGCGCTGAGCGTGGGCACGGTATAGGTCTTCTGCTGCAGGAAGACGGGCCTGTGCATGTCGTGCAGTACCACGCGGACGGTCGCCGAGGTTTCAATATAGACGACAGCCGGCTCGACCTGCACCACCCGGTCGTGCGTACCGGAATCATGCGCGCCCGCCGTACGGGCCGGCAGGGACAACCCAAGTACCAAGATCGAGCCGAGAACGACAGGGCCCCGTCGAACGCGCATAATCACCGCCCCATGGAAACGTTAAGCATCTTCAGCATGGCCCTCACGCGTCTGATGTTCAAACACTTTGTCCCGGGCATTCACCCAGATCGCGGCCCGCGTTCGGCGGGACCGATTGCCGCCCGCCAGGTACTGGTCATCCCGGCACAGCGGTCATGCCGGCATAGCAAGTCCGCGCAAGGTCGCCCGGGCGCTAGCCAGGTCGTCGGTGATCATGCCGTCGATGCCGCGGTCAGCGAGGTCAGCCATCTGCAGCCGCTCGTTGACCGTCCAGCAGGTGACCCCGATCCCGAGCGAGTGGGCCGTGGCGACCAAGGCTGGGTCCCTCAACGCGCTTACAACGTTCGGGTGGACCTCGTCGTAGCCGTCTTCGACCGCCCGACGCAGAAGGGCTCCGAACGGGGTGACTGATGAGCCGAGCAGCGCTGTAGCGACCGCGAGGTCCGCAGTGGCGCCGCGGACCACAGTGAGCAGGGCCGGGTCGAAGGAAGACACAGTGATGTCCAGATCCGCTGGGAAGTCGGCCAGCAGTTTCCGTAGCGCGCCCGCCGTGCGGAGAGCGGTCCCGGAGTCCGACACCGCCTTGACCTCGACAACGACCCGGCGCCGGCCGTAGTGCCGTGCGGCCTGGAGTATCTCGTCCAACCTGGCGAGGATGTGGCCTCCGGAGAGCGGGACGCTGCGCAGGACGCGAGCCGCGCTGCCAGCGATGGATAGGTCGCGACCGGAGAGCCGGAACAGGTTCGCGTCGTGGCTACAGACCAACGTCCCGTCAGCGGTCAATCGAACATCGACCTCGGCGCCGTCCGCGCCCCCCGCCAGTGCCGCGGCGACCGCAGCCACGGTGTTCTCGGGCCGATCGGGGGTCGGACAGCCGCGATGCGCCAGAATCAGCGTGCCGGCCGGACGGCGGCCGAGCACGGCCGCGGGTGCGCCGGGAGCGGGGTCCATGCCCGGCGGCTGGCAGCCAAGAACCGAGCCGGCTGAGACCGCGCGCTGCGCAGAGACCGAGGCGCTGGTCTCCCGGTGGGTGCCCGGTAGCTGAGTAGTCGAGGTCATGCGCGGCGTCCCCTTGTCGGGTAGGCGATACATTTAGGGCCTGCTTCGACGGTGCCGGGTCGAGACGTCGGCCGCTACGCACCGAAGGTGGCTTGATCGAGTGCGCCAGGTGTCCGATGACGCCACCTAGGTGTCCCGCGTTGTAGGAGCACTCGCGGATGCGCAGTGACGTGGGTGCCGCGCCTCGTCCAAGGCCCCGCGTCGACGGGTGAGCATCCATCGAGCCCCGAGCTTGGACATCAGGGCGGTGCGATGTACGTTCTGCCGAACCAACGCGATGAGAACCCGATTCGCGCTGGGCCGCCTCAACGTGAGAAGGAGCGCCGGATGCTGCAGGATCTGGACCCGGTTGAGACCCGCGAGTGGACCGACGCCCTGGACTCCGTGCTGATGTTCGAAGGGCCGGAGCGGGCGGAATTCCTGCTGCAGCAACTCGTCACCGAGGCGCGCCGCAAGGGGGCGCCGGCGCCGTACTCCGCGCAGACCCCGTACCTGAACACCATCTCGCCCGACCAGGAATTGCGGCATTCGGGGGACCGGGCGTTGGAGCACCGCCTCCGGTCACTCACCCGCTGGAACGCGGTGGCGATGGTGCTACGGGCGAATAAGGAGTCCTCCGAACTCGGCGGCCACATCGCCAGCTTCCAGTCCTCCGCCACGCTGTACGACGTCGGGCAGAACCACTTCTGGCACGCCCCCTCGGACGGCCATGGCGGCGACCTCGTCTACTTCCAGGGGCACTCCGCGCCCGGCTTCTACGCGCGCGCCTACATGGAGGGCCGGCTCACCGAGGAGCAGCTGGTCAACTTCCGCCAGGAGGTCTGCGGCGACGGACTCGCCTCCTACCCGCACCCCTGGTTGATGCCGGACTTCTGGCAGTTCCCCACGGTGTCGATGGGCCTTGGCCCGATTCAGGCCATCTACCAGGCACGGTTCCTGAAGTACCTGTACTGCCGAGGGCTCGCCGATACCGCGAACCGTAAGGTCTGGTGCTTCCTCGGCGACGGCGAGACGGACGAGCCGGAGTCGCTCGGCGCCATCTCGATGGCCGCCCGGGAGAAGCTGGACAACCTGATCTTCGTGATCAATTGCAACCTGCAGCGGCTCGACGGGCCGGTCCGGGGCAACGGCAAGATCATGCAGGAGCTGGAAGGGATCTTCCGCGGCGCCGGTTGGAACGTCCTGAAGGTCATCTGGGGGGCCGCCTGGGATCCGCTGATTGCCGCCGATACCAGTGGCGTGCTGCTGCGCCGGATGGAGGAGTGCGTCGACGGAGAGTACCAGGACTTCAAGTCCAAGAACGGCGCGTACGTCCGGGAGCACTTTTTCGGTGCCTACCCGGAACTCGCGGAGATGGTCGCGAACATGACGGACGCGGAGATCTGGAACCTCAACCGCGGCGGGCATGACCCGGACAAGGTGTACGCCGCGTACGCCGCCGCGGTCGCCACCACCGGCCAGCCCACCGTCATCCTGGCCAAGACGGTCAAGGGCTACGGCATGGGCGAGGCCGGTGAGGGCCAGAACATCACCCACCAGCAGAAGAAGATGGGCGCCTCGTCACTGCAGCTCTTCCGCGACCGGTTCAAGCTCGACCTCACCGACGCCCAGATCGACGAGGTTCCCTTCGTCCGGCCGGCCGAGGACTCGGCCGAGATGGCGTACCTGCGGGAGCGCCGAGCGGCTCTGGGCGGTTCGCTACCCTCCCGCCGGCCGCAGTCGTCGGTGACGCTGGAGATTCCGCCGCTATCCTCCTTCGACGCGCAGCTCAAGGAGACGGCCGGCCGGCAGATCTCCACCACCATGGCGTTCGTCCGGATCCTCAACAACCTGCTGCGCAACAAGTCCCTCGGCAAGCACGTGGTGCCGATCGTGCCGGACGAGTCGCGCACCTTCGGCATGGAGGGCATGTTCCGGCAGTTCGGCATCTTCTCTCAGGTCGGTCAGCTGTACGCGCCGGAGGACGCCAACCAGCTGATGTTCTACAAGGAGAGCAAGGACGGCCAGATGCTGCAGGAGGGCATCAACGAGGCCGGCGGAATGTCGTCCTGGATCGCGGCGGCTACGGCGTACAGCACCACCGACGTGCCGATGATCCCGTTCTATATCTATTACTCGATGTTCGGTTTCCAGCGGTTCGGCGACCTCGCGTGGGCGGCCGGCGACCAGCGCGCCCGCGGGTTCCTGCTCGGGGGGACCAGCGGCCGCACCACGCTGAACGGCGAGGGCCTCCAGCATGAGGACGGGCACAGCCACGTGCTCTCCTCGGTCATTCCGAACTGCATCTCCTACGACCCGACCTTCTCCTACGAGGTGGCGGTGATCATTCAGGACGGGCTGCGCCGGATGTACACCGAGCAGGAGGACGTCTTCTACTACCTCACCCTGCTGAACGAGAACTACGAGCATCCCGGGCTGCCGGACGGCGCGGCGGAGGGCATCGTGAAGGGGATGTACCTCCTCCGCGAAGGCGAGGTGGACGGGAAGGGCGCCAGCAAGGACGCCCCGCGGGTCCAGCTGATGGGCAGTGGGTCGATCCTGCGCGAGGTGATCGCCGGTGCCGACCTGCTGGCCGCGGACTACGGCGTGGGCGCCGATGTGTGGAGCGCTCCCAGCTTCACCGAGTTGCGCCGCGACGGACTGGCCACCGAGCGCTGGAACCTGCTGCACCCGCTGGAGCAGCCGCGCCGGAGTTACGTGGAACAGTGCCTGGCGGACCGTCTGGGCCCGGTAGTGGCCTCGACGGACTACATCAAGACGTACGCGGATCAGATCCGTCCGTTCGTCCCCGGCCGATACCGGGTGCTCGGTACGGACGGCTACGGCCGTTCGGACTACCGCCGTACGTTGCGGAGCTTCTTCGAAGTGGACCGGCACTTCGTCGCGGTGGCGGCGTTGTCCGAACTCGCCGCGGAGGGGAGGGTCGAGGCGAAGACCGTCGCGGACGCCATTTCCCGGTACGGCATCGACCCAGAGCGGCCGGATCCGGCCCACAGCTAGTCCGCCCTTCCCCCACCCGAGTCGGCACCCTGACCCCCGCCACATCGGCGGGGGTCAGGCAACCTCGAAGAGAGAGACGTCGTGGCAACCACCACCGAGATCAAAGTTCCGGATATCGGCGACTTCACCGATGTACCGATCATCGAGATCAGCGTCAGTGTCGGCGACCTGGTCAGTGAAGAGGACCCGCTCATCACGCTGGAATCGGACAAGGCGACGATGGACGTACCCTCGCCGGCCGCCGGCCGGGTGCAGGAATTGCGGGTCGCCCTCGGCGACCGGGTCAGCGAAGGCACCCCGATCCTGGTTCTGGAACCCGAGGCATCCGGAGATGCCACGCCGCCCTCACTCGTCGACCAACAAGAACCGCCCACCCAGGCGGCGTCCGACCCGGCTGCGGCCGCCAAGGCACCGGCCGAGAAGGTAGTCGCGCCGCCGACCCCGCCCACCGAGGCGACCACGGTGCACTCCGAAGCCGGCCCGGCCGACTTCTCCGACGTGCACGCCGGGCCGAGCGTACGGCGGCTGGCGCGCGAGCTCGACGTGGACATTCGCAAGATCTCCGGCACCGGCGACAAGGGCCGCATCACCAAGGAAGACCTGCTCGCCTTCGTCCGCGGACCCGCCGCAGGCCCCGCTGCCGCCGCCGCCGCCCCCACGTCCGGCATCCCGGAGGTCCCGCTTCCGGACTTCAGCCAGTTCGGTCCGATCGAGGTCTCGCCGCTGCCACGGATCAAGAGGCTCTCCGGTCCGGTGCTGCACCGCTCCTGGCTCAACGTGCCGCATGTCACGCACAACGACGATGCCGACATCACCGATCTCGACGCGTACCGCAAGGAACTGGACGCCGAGGCCAAGCCGCAGGGCTACCGCGTCACGTTGCTTGCCTTCCTGCTCAAGGCGGCAGTCGCGGGGCTCAAGGAGTACCCCGCCTTCAACAGCTCGCTGACCGCGGAGAAGGACGCGCTGACGCTCAAGCACTACTACCACCTCGGCGTCGCGGTCGACACCCCCGGCGGGCTGGTCGTACCGGTGCTGCGCGACGTGGACCGCAAGGGAGTCGTGGAGCTCTCCCGCGAGCTCGGCACGATCTCGGCGAAAGCACGGGACGGGAAGTTGTCGCCGGCGGACATGTCCGGTGCCACCTTCACCATCTCCAGCCTGGGCGGTATCGGCGGTAAGAGCTTTACCCCGATCGTCAACTCCCCCGAGGTGGCCATCCTGGGAGTCGTGCGGTCCAGCATCCAGCCGGTCTGGAACGGCAAGAAGTTCAAGCCGCGACTGATGCTGCCGCTGTCGCTGTCCTACGACCACCGCGTCATCGACGGCGCCCTGGCCGCCCGGTTCGCGCGCCACCTGTGTCACGTGCTGGAAGACGTCCGCCGGCTCACGCTCTGACCTGACCCGACCTTGACTTTCCGACCCGACCTCTTCCGGAGGACGCCATGAGCATCGAGATCAAGGTCCCCGACATCGGCGACTTCTCCGACGTGCCGATCATCGAGGTGCACGTCTCCCCCGGTGACACCGTCGCCTTAGAAGACCCGCTCATCACACTGGAGTCCGACAAGGCGACCATGGACATCCCGGCGACGAGCGCCGGGGTGGTCACCGAGCTGACCGTCGGAGTCGGCGACCGGGTGTCGGAAGGGTCCCTGATTTTGCGGGTGGATCCGGCCGAGGGTTCGGCCGGCGGCGAGGACATCGGTCCGGCCAAGGAGACCCTCAGTTCGGACGCCACACCGGCGCGGGCGGCACCGGCGGGCTATGGCTCGCCGGCGGGTGTGCTCAACAGCGTCGAGGTCCGGGTTCCGGATATCGGCGACTTCTCCGACGTGCCGATCATCGAGGTCCATGTCTCGCCGGGAGACTCGGTGGCGGCCGAGGACCCATTGATCACGCTGGAGTCCGACAAGGCGACCATGGACATTCCGGCCCCCGCGGCCGGCGTGGTCGGCGAGCTCGCCGTTGCGGTCGGCACCCGGGTATCCGAGGGCGACCTGATCCTGGGCCTGCAGACCGGGGCCGGGGAGGAGACGCCGGCACCGGCGCCCGCTCCTGCCCCAAAACCGGCGAGCACCGAGCAGGGCGACGTGCACGCCGAAGTTCTGGTACTCGGGGCCGGGCCCGGCGGGTACACGGCAGCCTTCCGGGCGGCCGACCTGGGCAAGTCCGTCGTACTGGTGGAGCGCTTCCCGATACTGGGCGGCGTCTGCCTGAACGTGGGATGCATTCCGTCCAAAGCCCTGCTGCACGCCGCGAAGGTGATCGCGGAGAGCAAGGAGATGTCCGAGCACGGCTTGGCCTTCGGTACGCCCAGCATCGATCTCGACGCTCTTCGCTCCTGGAAAGACGGCGTGGTCAAGCGGCTCACCGGCGGTCTTAACGGGCTGGCGAAGCAGCGCAAGGTCAAGACGGTCACCGGCGTCGGCCGGTTCACCGCGCCGAACATGCTGGAGGTGGCCGCGGAGGACGGGTCGACTTCGACGGTCAGCTTCGAGCAGTGCATCATCGCTGCGGGTTCCGAAGCAGTGAAGCTGCCGTTCATCCCGCACGACGATCCGCGGGTCTTCGGGTCCACCGGCGCGTTGGCTCTCGCGGAGATACCGAAGCGGCTGCTCGTCCTCGGCGGCGGGATCATCGGCCTGGAGATGGCCACCGTCTACTCCGAACTCGGCTCCCAGATCACCGTCGTGGAGATGCTCGATCAGATCATTCCGGGCGCCGACAAGGACATCATCACGCCGCTGTTCAAACACATCACGAAGCGGTACGAGAACATCTTCCTCAAGACCAAGCTCACCAAGGTCGAGGCCGGGCCGGACGGGTTGACCGTCAGCCTGGAGGGCCCGAAGGCGCCGGCCACGGACACCTTCGACGCGATCCTGGTCGCGGTAGGACGGCGGCCGAACGGCAAGTCGATCGGCGCGGAGAACGCCGGGGTACGGATCGACGACTTCGGCTTCATTCCGGTCGACTCTCAGCAGCGGACAAACGTCCCGCACATCTTCGCGATCGGTGACGTGGTGGGCCAGCCGATGCTCGCCCACAAGGCAACACACGAAGGCAAGGTGGCGGCCGAGGTAGCGGCGGGCAAGAAGAGTCACTTCGACGCTCGAGTGATTCCCTCCGTCGCTTACACCGACCCCGAGGTGGCCTGGGTCGGCATTACGGAGATCGACGCCAAGGCCAACGGCGTCAAGTACGGCAGGGGCGTCTTCCCGTGGGCCGCGAGCGGTCGTGCTCTCTCCCTCGGCCGGGACGAGGGAATGACGAAGCTGTTGTTCGAAGAGGGCACCGACCGCATCATCGGCGCCGGCATCGTCGGCGCCTCCGCCGGCGATCTGATCACCGAGGTGGGGCTGGCGATCGAGATGGGATCCGACGCCGCCGACATCGGCCTCACCATCCACCCGCACCCCACGCTGTCCGAGACCGTTGGCATGGCAGCGGAGGCGTTCGAGGGGACCATCACCGACCTGTACGTACCGAAGAAGCGCTGAGCCTGCGTACTGCCGCCGATCGATCGGGCCTGATCAGCGCACTCGATCGGCTGCATTCAGCAGCGTGCGCGCCTGAGACTGCAAGGCCTTGTACGAGCTCTCCCACTCGCCGTTGCGGGGGGTGGTGAAAGCCAGCCGGCGCAACAAGGCGCTCAATTCGGCCAACTCGCAGCGGACAGTCTCCCCTTGGGCCGCCAGTTGGTCATACTCTTCCGCGTCGACCAACTCCACCTTGCGGTCTTGGCAGACTCCGATACATGGCTGCGGCGCCTCAATCTTGCCGCATCCGATGCACCGCCAGGCGGGGATGTGTTCGGCGGGGATGTGTTCGGCCATGAGCGCCCACAGTAAGCCACACTTCAGGCAGTCCCGCCGAGGGGCCTAACCTGGTGCGGTGCCACCCCAGCCGGAGCCGCTGAACGAGGTGGCGAACTGGCCGGTGGGCACCGCTGCCGTCGCCGTCATGACCGCCGACGGCGTCGTCGCATCTCACGGTCCGGACGTCGACCTGGCCTGGGCGTCGGTGACCAAGCTGCTCACCGCACTGGCGGTGCTGGACGCGATCGAACAAGGTCTTGTCACCCGCGACGAGGCGGCGGGGCCGCCGGGCTCCACCGTGGCCCATCTGCTGGCGCACGCCTCCGGGCTCGCGGTCGATGAGGACCGGGTGCTCGCGCAGCCAGGGCGTCGGCGGATCTACTCCAACCGCGGTTTCGAAGTGCTCTCCGAACTCGTCGCCGAACGCGCCGGCCGTCCGTTTGCAGAACTGCTGCAGGGTCGGGTCTGCGCACCTTTGGGGATGTCCGCCACCCGGCTGGATGGCTCGCCGGCGCACGGGGCGAGAGGTCCGCTGCGAGATCTCAGTGCGCTCGGGGGCGAGTTGTTGGCACCGACCCTGCTTTCTGCGGACGTCATGGCGGTAGCGACCAGCGTGGCCTTCCCGGGGCTGTCCGGCGTCTTGCCCGGCTTTGGCCGCCAAGACCCGAACGATTGGGGGCTCGGCTTCGAAATCCGAGGACACAAGTCACCCCATTGGACAGGCGGCCGGAACTCACCACAGACCTTCGGCCACTTCGGTCAGGCCGGCGGTTTCCTCTGGGTCGATCCGGTCGCCGGATTGGCCTGCGCCTGCTTAACCGACCGGGCGTTCGGCGACTGGGCATACGGGGCCTGGCCGCCGCTCGCCGATGCAGTGCTCTCCGCGTACGCGGCACCCTGACGGCCGCCCGGTCATCCCGCCGCCATCAAGTCGGCGCGTGGTTGGGCACCTCGCGCTGCATCGTCCGTGACGGCCGCACGTAACCGTTGTCCTGCTGCCGACGCGGCAGGGTGATCTCCGGACGTTCCATGCGCTGATACGGCACCAGCGAGAGCAGGTGCGTCACGCAGTTGATCCGCGCGGCGCGCTTGTCGTCGGACTCCACCACGTACCACGGGCTCTCCGAGATGTCGGTGTGGACGAACATTTCATCCTTCGCCCGTGAGTAATCGACCCACCGGCGGCGGGATTCCAAGTCCATCGGTGAGAGCTTCCACTGCTTCACCGGATTGTTGATCCGGGCCTGGAAGCGATGCTCCTGTTCCTCATCCGACACCGAGAACCAGTACTTGATCAGCCGGATCCCATCCTCGATGAGCATGCGTTCGAATTCTGGGGCGTGCCGCAGGAAGAGGCGGTGTTCCGTCGGGGTGCAGAAGCCCATCACTTTCTCCACGCCGGCCCGGTTGTACCACGAGCGGTCAAACAGCACGATCTCCCCGGCCGCCGGCAACCGGTCGATGTAGCGCTGGAAGTACCACTGCGTGCGCTCACGGTCGGTCGGCTTCGGCAGCGCGGCAATTCGGCAACTCCGCGGGCTGAGCTCCTGGCTGATCGCCTTGATGCAGCCTCCCTTGCCCGCGGCGTCGCGACCCTCGAAGAGGACGACCAAGCGCTCGCCGGCCTCGACCAGCCAGTCCTTCATGAACGACAATTCCTCGTGCAGGCGGGTCATCTCCTTCTCGTAGGCCTTTCCTTCTCGTAGGCCTTCTTCGACAGCCGGTCATCATGGTTGGACACGGTTCCTCCGGTTCGCGCCGATGCCTCGCTCGTAGTGAGAGGCATATCCCGCCGAGGACACGAGCGCAAGCAGGCTGCGCCCGGATCAGCACTGGCTCCACGCGATGCCCCCGCGCGGCTACCCGAAGTGATCTCGAACAGTGAGCCGGTTGCCGTCCGGCAGCGTAGGTGCGAACGGCTGCCTCGGTGGCCGTTGGAGTTGTCGCCAGTTCGGTCGTGGTGGGGTGAGGGCTGGCGGGTGGGGTTGGTATTGCCGGCCGGTGGGCGCGGTCCAGGTGAAGTATCCGGGCCGGGCCTTGTTGCAACGTGAAACCGGCTTGTTTCGCGCGTGGAGCCGGCGGCACAACGCGCCGAGGTTTCGGCCGTGGTCGGCCCGGCCGGATACGCCACGGTGTAATCGAGATCGGTACCGGCGGCCGAGCCGGCAGCGCCGCCACCCGCTGCTTGCAGTCCTCGATCACCGTCAGCAGTCCATCCGGATCGAGCGCATCAAGCCCGTCAAGCGCCGTTGAGCCGCTGGACTCGCCGCCGTTGTCATCGAACATGTGTTCGACTATAGTCATGGCATGCGCCAGGAAGCCAGCCAGCCGGGGAACGTGGAGTTGGCCGAACAGATGAGGAGGCATCGGTGGAACCAGAAGGCTTCGTGGGAAGACGTCCAACGCGATCACATCTGCTGGGTGTTCGCGGCGACGCTCGCCCGATAACCTAAAGGCCACAATGTCACCGTGCCGTCGGAAGGCGGTTTCCCCCGTGTCTGCGGACCAACACCCTCACGATCTCGCCGAGTTCGGCCCCAACGAGTGGCTGGTGTACGAGATCTACCAGCAGTACCTCCAAGACCCTGGGTCGGTCGACCCGGCGTGGGAGGACTTCTTCGCCGACTACCGTCCGGAGGACGGGGCAACGCCACCGCAGACTGGCCCGGTAGGTAATGGGCAGACGCTTCCTTCGACGCCATCCGCACCTCCGAAACCTGCCACCGCTAAACCTGCCGCCGCTTCGCCTGCCACCGCGCCCACCACGACGCCGCCGTCCGTGGCTGCGCCGCCCCCGGCGGCGCTCCGCCCCTCGACGGCGCTCCCCTCGGCAGCCCCGCCCAAGGCAGCCGTCGCAGGACCCGCCGACCCGCGACCGGCAGCCGATGAGAACCGGGACAGCGACGGGTCCCGGCCAGTACCGCTGCGTGGGTCGGCGGCGCGCGTCGTTACCAATATGGAGCAGAGCCTGGCGGTGCCGACCGCGACGAGCGTGCGCGCCGTACCTGCGAAGCTCCTGGTGGACAACCGCACGATCATCAACAACGCCCTCCGGCGTGGCCGCGGCGGCAAGGTCTCCTTCACCCACCTCATCGGCTACGCCATGGTGAAGGCCGTAGCCGCGATGCCGGTGATGAACACCGCGTACGTCCAGGTGGAGGGTAAGCCGGCGGTGATCACGCCCGAGCATGTGAACATCGGCCTGGCCATCGACCTGCAGCGAGAAGATGGCAGCCGCAACCTGGTCGTACCGTCGATCAAGGCCGCCGAGACGATGGACTTTGCCCGGTTCTGGGCGGCGTATGAAGACCTGGTCCGCAAAGCCCGCAACAACAAGCTGATCGTGGACGACTATGCGGGAACCTCGATCACGCTGACCAACCCGGGGACCATCGGCACCGTGCACTCCGTCCCCCGGCTGATGTCCGGCCAGGGCACGATCCTCGGCGTCGGCGCGATGGAGTACCCGGCGGAGTACCAGGGCGCCGCGTCGGAGACCTTGGCCCGGCTCGCGGTCAGCAAGGTACTCACGATCACCTCGACGTATGACCACCGGATCATCCAGGGTGCGCAATCCGGAGACTTCCTGCGCCGCATTCACAAGCTGCTGCTGGGCGACGACAGCTTCTACGACGAAATCTTCGCCAGCCTTCGGATTCCGTACGAGCCGGTGCGCTGGGTTACCGACATTCCGGTGAGCCACGACGACGAGGTGGGCAAGCCGGCCCGGGTGCTCGAGCTGATCCGTGCGTATCGGGTGCGCGGGCACCTGATGGCCGACACCAACCCGCTTGAGTTCGAGTTGCGCCACCACCCCGATCTCGACATCGTCAACTACGCCCTCACGTTGTGGGATCTCGACCGCGAGTTCCCGGCCGGCGGCTTCGGCGGCAAGTCGATGATGACGCTGCGGGAGCTCCTCGGCGTGCTGCGGGACTCCTATTGCCGGACCATCGGCGTTGAGTTCATGCACATTCAGGACCCGGAGCAACGGGAGTGGATCCAAGGCCAGGTCGAGGTGCCGCACGGCAAGGCCGACCGAGCGGAGCAGCTACGCATCCTGGCGAAGCTGAACCAGGCCGAGGCATTCGAGACGTTTCTGCAGACCAAGTACGTCGGGCAGAAGCGGTTCTCCCTCGAGGGCGGTGAGACTCTGATCCCGCTGATCGACGCCATCCTGGCCGAGGCGGCCCACGACGACATGGATGAAGTCGTCATCGCCATGCCGCACCGCGGCCGGCTCAACGTCCTCGCGAACATCATCGGCAAGTCCTACAGCCAACTTTTCCGCGAGTTCGAGGGCAACGTGGACCCGCGGACGGCGCACGGCTCGGGTGACGTCAAGTACCACCTGGGGGACAGCGGTACCTTCACCGCGCACGACGGGGAGACGGTGGCGGTGTCCCTGACGTCGAACCCCTCGCACCTGGAGGCCGTCGACCCGGTGTTGGAGGGAGTCGTACGGGCCAAGCAGGACATCATCAACCGCGGCGAAGAGGGCTACACCGTGCTGCCGGTGATGATGCACGGTGACGCCGCGTTCGCCGGTCAGGGTGTGGTCGCCGAAACGCTGAACTTGTCCCAGCTCCGCGGCTACCGCACCGGCGGCACGGTGCACGTGGTGGTGAACAACCAGGTCGGTTTC
>JBDUDX010000181.1:0-7793 GCA_040002735.1 Frankiaceae bacterium
GACTTGACCCTGACGCGGCGTGAGGCGGCAGCCTGAAAGCCGTCGGCAGGAGGCAACGTGGGTTACTCGGTGGGGCAGGTGGCGGACGCCACCGGCATCACGATTCGTACGTTGCATCACTACGACGAGATCGGCCTGCTCTGCCCCCGTGGGCGTAGTACGGCGGGTACCGGCGGTACGACGATGCCGACATCACCCGACTGCACCAGATCCTGCTCTACCGGGAACTGGGGTTTCCGCTGTCCCGGGTGGCGTCGATCCTCGACGACCCGCAGCCGGACCCCGCGAGCCAATTGCGTCACCAACACGAGCTGCTGACCGAGCGCATCCGCCGCTTGCAGGGCTTGGTCGCCGCGATCGAACACCTTTTGGAGGCAGAACAGATGGGCACCGCACTGACGCCCGAAGAGCGACTCGAGCTTTTCGGCAGCGACTTCAGCGAGGACTACGCCGAGGAGGCCGAGCAGCGCTGGGGTGACACCGAGGCGTACCGGCAGTCCCAACGCCGGACCGCCGGCTACACCAAAGCGGACTGGCAACGCATCTCGGCCGAAACCGCCGACCTCGAGCAGCGGTCGGCGGCCGCCCTGAACGCCGGCGTGCCGGCGGACAGCGAGCCGGCGATGGATCTCGCCGAGGAGCATCGCCAGCAGATCAGCCGCTGGTTCTACGACTGCGGGTACGAGATTCACCGCGGGCTGACCAGCATGTACGTGCAGGACGATCGCTTCAAGGCCCGCTACGAGGCGATCGCCCCAGGCCTCGCGGAGTATCTGCGCGAGGCAGCCGACGCCAACGCGGATCGGGCCAACGCGGATCGGGCCGACGCTGGCTGAGACTTCAGCTGCGGACGAGCTGGCGGACCCGATCCTCGGCCGCTCGACGGATCAGCACCGGTACGTAGGTACGGATCCGGGCGTCCCGCAGTGCGGTCGCAACCACCGTCACCGACTCGGCGATGACGGTGGTGTCGACCTGACCGTCGTACTTCTCCATCAGTGCCGTTTCGATGAGGCTGATCTGGTCCGCCTCGGCGGATGCAAGCACCACGATGATGTCCTCGGTTGAAGAAATGCGCAGGGACCGCGCACATCATGATGAAGCGGATAAGTGAACGCCAGGTGAACGATCGGGCCGCCGCATCGGTGATGGTGGTCACAGCGCCGGTGCGGTCAGCCGGCCCGAAGCGGCGCGGCCGCCGGCCGCTGGGGGCGGAGGGCGGCCGCAGTGAGGCACAGGCTGGCGGTGAGTACCGGCAGCATGGCCAGGGCGAGCGGCAAGCTGGTCAGCTGCGCCACCGCACCGATCACCGTGGGACCGGCGAGGAAGCCGACGTATCCGCAGGTGGAGACGGCGGCGATCGCCGGCGCGGCAGCGGCCTCGTCGTCCCCGGCGGCCGCGAACACGATGGGCACCACGGTGGCGAGGCCCAGCCCGAGCAGGCCGAAGCCGCAGATCGCTGACCAGGGACGCCCGATCAGCAGCCCGGCGGCGAGGCCGACGGCGCCGACGCCGGCGAGGAAGCGCACGGTCCGTACCCGGCCGAGTCGCGCGGTGATCCGGTCACCGGCGAGCCGACCGACCGTCATGGCGGCGGCGAAGGCGGCATAGCCGAGCCCCGCCGCGGCCGCCGGCGTGTGCAGGGATTCGCGCAGGTAGACCCCGCTCCAGTCCGACGCCGCTCCTTCGGTGAGCAAGCCGGCGAAGGCCGCTGCTCCGATCAGCAGCAAGCGGCCGTGCGGGCGGGCGAACAGCGGCGGCGTGACGTCGGCCGTACCGGGATCGGGCAGGAACGCCCGGGTGAGGGGCCCGACGAGAACCAACAGCGCCACACCGCCGAGCAGGGACTGCCAGCCGAGGGCCACCTCACGGCGGAGCAACAGGCTGCCCACCACCGCGCCGCCGAGCGCGCCGATACTCCAGGCGGCGTGGAAGCTGGACAGTATGGGGCGCTGGTACGCCTTCTCCACCGTGACGCCCTGGGCGTTCATCGTGACGTCCAACCCACCGATGCAGGCGCCCCACATCAGCAGCGCCAACGCCAGCGAGATGGTGCCGCCGGCCAACCCGATCAGGCCGGGGACCAGGCAGAACGCGGCGAGCGCGACCTGGGTGCTGCGGGCGCTGCCGAGTCGGGACGCCGCCGCACCGGCCAGGGGCATGGACACGAGTGAGCCGACCGCCGGAGCCAGCAGTACCAGGCCGAGGACGGCCGCGCTGAGCCCGAAACTCGCCTTGACCTGCGGGATCCGTGCGAACCAGGTGCCCATCAAACCGCCGTTCGCGGCGAAGGTCGCCGTCACTGCCCAGCGCGCCGCCCGGGGCGGAGCAGCAGTCGGCGACATGGGGCTCACCCTAGGTCGAGCTGCCGGAGCGGGAGCCGCCTGCGGCGCGGGTAGCGTGGAGGTGTGTTCCGGGTCTTCTTCTCCCGGCGATGGCTGGGGTGGCACGCGCTGCTGGTGGCCGGCATCGCGGTGCTCGTGCTGCTCGGCCGGTGGCAGTGGGACCGGGCGCAGTCCCAGGTGGGAACCCTGCAGAACCTGGGCTACGCGTTCGAGTGGTGGCTGTTCGCCTGCCTCGCCGTCTACGGCTGGTGGCGGGAGATGCGCGCCGATGCCCGAGCCGCCCAAGGATCAGCGACCGGCGCAGGTGCCGAAGGAGTGCAGCGCGACGTCTCCTCGACCGCCGGACTCGGTCGGGCGCCCGCGCCCGGGGGTGCGGCGAGTACGGCTATCGACGACTCGGAGGTCGATGAGGAAGTGGCGGCGTACAACGCGTACCTGACCCAGCTCAACGCGCGTTACGCCCGGCAGCGACACTAAGTCGTGGCCGCAGCTCTGCAGCGTTATCGCGTCATCGCGTGGGTGGTGGGCGTCGGGTTGCTCGTGTTGGTGTTCGTGGCGATGCCCCTGAAGTACTTCGCGGGCCGCCCGGGAGTGGTCGCGGTGGTCGGGCCGATCCACGGTTTCCTGTACGTGCTCTACCTGCTGTGCGCGCTGGACCTTGCGGTCCGTAACCGCTGGCAGCTGACCCGGACGGTGCTGGTGATGCTGGCCGGCACGGTGCCGTTCCTGTCCTTCGTCGCCGAGCGGAAGGTGACCGCCGGCGTGATCGCGTCGACGGCTACTGCAACGCCGGCTGCAACCGGCGGCCGCTGACCAGAGCGAGCGGGATGCGTACGTACCGGGCCTCGGAGTCCGTCGCCGCCCAGGAGTCGAGCCGCAGCTGATCGGCGCGCAGTAGGTCCGAGCCGTGCACCTCGCGCGCCACACCGGTGATCAGTACGCTCCAGCCCGATCGGCTGGGCAGGTCGACGTGGTCGACCTCGAACGCCACCACCGAGCCGTCGGCGGCGGCCGCGAGCGCGGTGGCGCTGGAGGTACGGAAGACAACGCTGTCCCCGTCCACGGCGTAGTTGACCGGCAGCGCCACCGGAAGCGCACGGTGCGTGAGGACCACTCGGCCCACCGTTCCGGCGCGGAGCAGATCCAGACACTCCGACCGGGACAGCTCGGTTGAGCCTTGCGCAGTGGTCATGCCTCGACTCTCTGCGCCTCCGCGGCGAGGCCAGTAGGGACCTTCGTCCCGTAGGGCTACTGCGGCTGTGCCCTGCTGCCATCGCCAATCGGAGGAAAAGATTGACAACGGAACGTTTCGTAACGCGGAGGGATGTGGCCATAGTGACCGGCGCGCCAGAGGAGCAGCACAGCCCGCACATCGTCGTGGGCGTTGACGACGGTGCGGCGGCTAGCGCCGGGCTGCGATGGGCTGTCGCTGAGGCCGGCCGCCGGTCAGCGGATCTGCACGTGATCCGCGGGCTGCCGGCCGGAAACGGGGCGGATGAGGTGGCGGTCAGCGCTGCCCGGGAGGAACTCGAGGCGCTGCTGGACAAGGAAGCCCGCCCCGAACTGTCCGCCGACCGGGTGACCGCGGCCGTGGTCACGACGGAGGTCGGCCCGGAACTCGTGGCGGCGGCGGCTTCTGCCCAGCTCCTGGTCCTGGGTTCCACGGTGCGCCACGAGTCGGTGGCTGCCCTGGTCGGTTCGGTGGCCCGGCATGCCACCGAGCACGCCACCTGCCCGGTGGTACTGGTCCGGCCGGATGCGCCGCTGTCCGGTGACGGACGGATCATCGTGGGAGTGGACGACTCCCTCGGCGGTGCGGAAGCGCTCAAGTGGGCGCTCGCCGAAGGTACCCGCACCGGATCGGCGGTGACCGCGGTGTACGCCTACGACGATCGAGCCGGTGCCGAGGCCCGGCAGGCCGCCGAGGACGAGTTGGAGATGTCGGTCCGGTCCGTGGTGGGCCACCGCGAACTGCCGGTGCACCTCGATGCCAAGACGGTGGCCGGCGACCCGGGCGAGGCGCTCGCGGCGCACGCCGAGGGGGCCGACCTGCTCGTCGTCGGGCACCGTCGCCGGGGCGCCGTGGCCCGCGCGCTGCTGGGCTCGGTGAGCCGGCACTGCGCGCGTACCGCATCCTGCCCGGTGGCGGTCGTACCGACCCCCGCGGCCAGCCTGCTGGAGCGGCTGGTGCCGCGCGAGCAGCTGGCCGACCCGCACTAGCCGAGCGGAACCCTATCTAGGGAGTTCTGATGGCTCAGGACAAGGCACTCACCGTCGTGGGCGTTGACGGGTCGGATGCTTCGTACACCGCACTGCGCTGGGCCTTGTCCGACGCCCAGCGACGGGGGCCCGGAACTACCGTCCATGTGGTGTCTGTGCACCCCGCCGAATACGCCGGCGGGATGGTGGACGTGCCGCTGGCGTGGCACGACAGTGCCGAGCACCAGGAGCGGCTGCGCAACCTGGTCAGCGACGTGCTCAAGCAAGCCGCCGATGAAGGACTCGGCGACGTCGAGGTCACCCGGCAGGAATCGGTCGGACACACCGCGCGGATTCTGCTGGACGCCGCCAAGGACGCCGATCTGCTGGTCGTGGGTACTCGTGGACACGGCGGCTTCACCGGCCTGTTGCTCGGCTCGGTAGCCCAGACCTGCGTCGGCCACGCCCGCTGCCCGGTGGTCGTCGTCCCGAACCGCTAGCGAATCGCAGATAGCGTCGGTGTCGCGGAGGGAGCGTCATGCCTGAAACCATGGGGTCGATGGTGGATCTGCTGCAGGGCCGGTTGGACTTCGTGGTGCAGGCCGCTTCTCGGGCCGCCTCGGTGCACAACACGCAGCCCTGGCGCTTTCGGCTGACGGCCGCCGGCCTTGAATTGCTCGCCGACCGCAGCCGCCAGCTGTCCGTAGCGGATCCCCGGGGACGGGAACTGGTGCTCAGTTGCGGCGCGGCGCTGTACAACGCCCGGCTCGCCGTGCGGATGCTGGACCATGCCGTCGGAGTAGAACTGCTCCCGGTGGCCGGCGACGCTGACGTACTGGCTCGGCTGA
Source organism: Frankiaceae bacterium (assembly GCA_040002735.1). Classification (GTDB taxonomy): domain Bacteria; phylum Actinomycetota; class Actinomycetes; order JADGOV01; family JADGOV01; genus JADGOV01. The sequence goes on from JBDUDX010000181.1 coordinate 5,393, forward strand.
CCGTGGTGGGTAAGGCCGCCGCGACGCGGGACGAGCGGGAGATGTTCTCCGCGATCCCCCATCGGCACACTCATCGCGGAGCATTCTCGCCGGCGGAGGTGCCGCGCGACCTGCTGGTCGCGGCGCAGAATGCCGTGGTCGCCGAGGGCGCCGCCCTCCGTTTCGTCGAGCGTCCAGGTCCGCGACGGGCGCTGTCCGACCTCGTCGCCGCGGCGGATCGCGCGCAGCGGGCCGACCCGGCGGTTCAGCGGGAGACCGCCGCGTGGACGGTTGCTCCGAGTGAGCGCCGCCTCGACGGGGTGCCGGCGACCGCCTATCCGGCCGGTGGCGGTGGCCGGGAACGGCTGGCTTTTCCGATCCGTGATTTTGCTGCCGGGCGTGGTTGGGGGTTCGTCGAAGAAGGTGACGACGGTCTTCGGCATCCCGTGGCCGTCCTCACCACCACCGGGGATCAACCGCGCGACTGGTTGATCGCCGGGCAGGCGCTGGAACGGATGCTGTTACTCACAGCGACCAGATGGATCTTCGCGGCCCTGTTCAGTCAGCCGCTGGAGTCAGCGGCTGCCCGGGTGCTGGTCCGGGATGAAATCGGCACCCCCGAGTTTCCGCAGATGATCGTGCAACTCGGCCATTCCCCGGTCACAGCCTCGACGCCGAGACGTCCGGTTGAGGACGTGTTGGCCAACGCTACGGACCCTCCGCTGGCGGCGCCGCCCGGGGGTTGACGAAGCCTCTACTCTTTCGGGCATGACTTCGACCCCCGGGGCGGCCGCGTCAGCGAGCACAGCGATTCCGTCAGCCGGCCCGGAAGACTTCAGCCGGCTCGATGCGTACTGGCGGGCGGCGAACTACCTCTCGGTCGGGCAGATCTATCTGCTCGACAACCCGTTGCTCACCGAGCCGCTCAAGGCCGAGCACGTCAAGCCGCGGCTGCTCGGCCACTGGGGTACCACGCCCGGATTGAACTTCATCTACGCCCACATGAACCGAGTGATCAAGGCCCGGGACCTCAATACCCTGTACATCATCGGCCCCGGGCACGGCGGCCCGGGCATCGTCGCCAACGCCTACCTCGAAGGCACGTACTCCGAGGTGTACCCGAACATAGGCATGGACGCCGACGGCATCCGGCAGCTGTTCCGCCAGTTCTCCTTTCCGGGCGGTATTCCCAGCCACGTGGCGCCGGAGACTCCCGGCTCGATCCACGAAGGCGGCGAGCTCGGGTACGCCCTCGTGCACGCCTACGGGGCTGCCTTCGATAACCCGGACCTGCTGGTCTGCGCGATCGTCGGTGACGGCGAGGCGGAGACCGGGCCGCTGGCCACCAGCTGGCACTCCAACAAGTTCCTCAACCCGGTCACCGACGGCGCCGTGCTGCCGATCCTGCACCTCAACGGGTACAAGATCGCCAACCCTACGGTGCTGGCGCGGATCCCGGAGAGCGAGCTGCGTTCGCTGATGGAGTGGTACGGCTACAAGCCGTACTTCGTCACCGGCGACGACCCGGCGGTGTTGCACGGCGAGATGGCGGCGGTGCTGGATGAGGTGGTCACCGAGATCGGCCGGATTCAGCGGGCGGCCCGGGAGGGTGGCAAGACCGAACGGCCGGCCTGGCCGATGATCGTCATGAAGACACCCAAAGGCTGGACCGGCCCGAAGGTGGTCGACGGGCTGCCGGTCGAAGGGACCTGGCGCTCCCACCAGGTACCGCTGGCCAACACCCGCCAGGACCCCGCGCACATGGCAGAGCTCGAGAAGTGGATGCGCAGCTACCGCCCCGAAGAGCTGTTCGACGGCGACGGGCGGCTGCTCCCCGAACTCGCCGAACTGGCGCCGGAAGGCGAGCAGCGGATGAGCGCCAACCCGCACGCCAACGGCGGAAAGCTGCTGCGTGACCTCGCATTGCCCGACTTCCGGGCGTACGCGGTGGACGTGCCCGAGGCGGGGCGGAGCATCAACGAGCCGACCCGGGTGATGGGCGAGTTCCTGCGGGACGTGATGAGCCGGAACATGACCAACTTCCGGGTCTTCGGCCCGGACGAGACCGCGTCCAACCGGCTCGGCGCGGTGATGGAGGTGACCGGCCGGACCTGGGAAGGTTCGATCGAAGACACCGACATCGGCTTGGCGACCGACGGCCGGGTAATGGAGATCCTGTCGGAGCACATGTGCCAGGGGTGGCTGGAGGGCTATCTGCTCACCGGGCGGCACGGGCTGTTCAACTGCTACGAGGCGTTCATCCACATCATCGACTCGATGTTCAACCAGCACGCGAAGTGGCTGAAGATCACCCGGGACATACCGTGGCGGCGGCCGCTGCCGTCGCTGAACTACCTGCTCTCCAGCCTGGTCTGGCGCCAGGACCACAACGGCTTCTCCCACCAGGACCCCGGCTTCATCG
>JBDUDX010000182.1:0-16114 GCA_040002735.1 Frankiaceae bacterium
CCTTCCCGGAGACCTACGGCGGGATGGGCGGAGACTACTTCGCGCTCTGCCTGGCAATCGAGGAGCTGGCCCGTGCCGACTCCTCGGTGGCGATCACGCTGGAGGCCGGGGTGGGTCTCGGCGCGATGCCGATCTACCGGTTCGGTACCGAGGAGCAGAAGCAGGAGTGGCTGCCGAAGCTCTGCGCCGGCCAGGCGCTCGGTGCCTTCGGGCTCACCGAGCCGGCCGGCGGCTCGGACGCCGGTGCCACCCGTACCCGGGCCGAGCTGGCCGACGGCGAGTGGGTGATTAACGGCACCAAGGCATTCATCACCAACGCCGGCACCCGGATCAGCGAGTTGGTCACGGTCACTGCGGTGACCGGGGAGCGGCCGGACGGCAAGAAGGAGATCTCCGCGCTGCTGGTACCGGTACCGCGCCCCGGGTTCACCGCCGCTCCGAAGTACTCCAAGGTCGGCTGGCACGCCTCGGACACCCGCGAACTGGCGTTCGAGAACTGTCGGGTGCCCGAGGGGAACCTGCTCGGCGGGCGTGGCCGGGGCTACGCCAACTTCCTCTCCACCCTGGATGAGGGCCGGATCGCCATCTCGGCGCTGGCCGTCGGGCTCGCCCAGGCCTGCGTGGATTCCTCGGTCGCCTACGCCAAGGAGCGGCAGTCAATGGGCCGGGCGATCGGCTCGTACCAGGCGGTGGCCTTCCGGATCGCCGACATGGAGCAGCGCACCCACGTCGCGCGGCTGGCGTACTACGACGCGGCCGCCCGGATGCTCGCCGGGCGCCCGTTCAAGAAGCAGGCCGCGATCGCCAAGCTGTACTCCTCCGAGATCGCGGTGACCAACGCCCGGGACGCGACCCAGATCCACGGCGGGTACGGCTTCATGAACGACTACCCGGTGGCCCGGCATTGGCGGGACTCGAAGATTCTGGAGATCGGCGAGGGCACCAGCGAGGTACAGCGGATGCTCATCGCCCGCGAGCTGGGACTGCCGCCCAGCGTCTGATCCTTCCCTCGAGGCGGGGGCCGTACGCTTCCGCGGTTGTCCTGGCAAACACCGACGCGTACAGCGCCGGCCACGAGAGCCGACGGCCGGCCCCCGAGGCGTGCCCGCCGACGTAGCGTGGAGGCAGTGCGAGGCGTACGGCAGTGGGCCGCGATCGGCGTGGGCACGGCGCTGCTGTGCGCCACGCCGGCGCTGATCGGCCTACGCCCAGCCGGCGCGGCCAAGGCGTCACCGGCCGAGTTGCTGCAGAAGATCCGCACGTCGGCACCCGTCGGGTACTCCGGCCTCGCCGAGTCCCGCGGCAGTCTCGGGCTGCCCAGCCTTCCTCGGCTCGGAGCGCTCGACGACCTGCTGTCCGGCACCATCCGCAGCCGGGTCTGGTACGCGGGACCGGACCGCTACCGGGTCGACCGGCTGACACCGATCGGCGAGGAGGACACCGTCCGGGACCGCACCGGGAGCTGGAGCTGGTCTGCCGAACGCCGGATCGCCCGCCGAGTCCCCGGCAAGCCCGCGCTGCGGCTCCCCGAGCCGTACGACCTGCTGCCCCCGGAGCTGGCCCGACGCCTCGCCGCGCCGGCTACCCGGGCCGAGCTGCGAGCGTTGCCGCCTCGGCGGATCGCCGGCCGCAGCGTCGCCGGGCTGCGCATCCTGCCGGCGGGTCCGACCACGCTGGGCCGGGTGGACATCTGGGCGGACCCCCGTACCGGAGTCGCCTTCCGAGTCGAGGTCAGCGGCCGCGGCGCCACCGTTCCGACCGTCACCAGCCGGTTCCTCGACGTCCGCCTCGGCCCATCAGGCCACGCCACGGCCTCCTTCGACCCGCCCCCGGATGCGCAGATCGACGTCGACGAGACGCCGGACCTCGTGGCCACGATCGACCGGTTCTCCCCGTACCAACTGCCGACCCGGGTCGGCGGCCTGCCCCGATCGGACCGGGTGCGTGGGCTGCAGGGCGGCGCGGCGACGTACGGCGATGGATACGCGCTGCTCGCCGTCCTGCCGCTGCAGGATCGGCTCGCCAGCTCCCTGCTCGACCGGCTTGCCGCGCCCACCGGCCAGCCGGTGACGATCCCCGGTGCCCGGGCCGCGGCCGTGGTGACCCAACTGCTCGGCACGCTGCTCGTGGTCGGCCGGGAACAGTCGTTCCTGATCGCGGGCACGGTGCCGCTGGCCACACTGGTCCGGGCCGCGAACGACCTCACCCGAACCGCGCTGCCGCTGCGGACCAACCCGTGACCGCGATCCAGACCGACAAACTGACCAAACGGTACGGGTCGGTACTCGCCGTGGACGGCGTGGATCTGCGGGTGGCCGAGGGTGCCCGGTACGGCTTTCTCGGCCCGAACGGCTCGGGGAAGACCACCACCGTGCGGATCCTGCTCGGCCTCGTGCATCCCACCAGCGGGCACTTCGAGCTCCTGGGGGAACGCCGGCCGAAGCGAACGTTGGCCCACGTCGGGGCGCTCGTCGAGGCGCCCGCGGCGTACGGCCATCTGTCCGGCCGGGCCAACCTCGCGCTGTTCGACGCCGCCGGGCCGGGCGGCGGCCGACGAAACCGGCGGCGGCGGATCGACGACGCGCTGGAGACGGTGGGACTGGTCAAGGTGGGGTCGCGGCCGGTGAAGGCGTACTCCCTCGGCATGCGCCAGCGGCTCGGGCTCGCGGGCGCGTTGCTGCGTCGGCCGCGGCTACTCATCCTGGACGAGCCGACGAACGGCCTGGACCCGCGGGGCACCCGGGAGGTCCGCGACCTGCTGCTCGGACTGAACGCCGAGGGCACGACCCTGTTCCTGTCCAGCCACCTGCTCGCCGAGGTGGAGGCGTTGTGCACTCGGGTCGGGGTGCTCGACCGCGGCCGGTTGGTGATCCAAGACGACTTGGCGGTCATCCGCCAGCCGACCGGGCGGGTGCTGGTACGCACGCCGGACGCGGCCGCCGCGGTCGCGCTCCTCGACGGGCAGGTGGCCGACCGGGACGGGGACCGTCTGGTGGTCACCACACCCGATCCGGCGGCGCTGAATGCCCGACTGGTCGGCGCTGGATTACGGGTTGCCGAGCTGCAGCTGGAGACTCGTTCCCTGGAGGACGTGGTGCTCGCGGCGACCAGCGCCGGGTCGGACCGGGTGGCGTGAGGCCCGCGTGATCGCCGTGGAGGTGCGGAAGCTGCTGCGCCGGCCCCGTACCTGGGTGACCCTGCTGTTGTTGGATGCGCTGCCGACGATGGTCGCGATCTTCTTGGCCGTCACCGAGATAGGGCCGCGCCCGGGTGAGGGGCCGGCGTTCCTCTCCGCCGTACTCAACAACGGCGCGCTGTTTCCGGCTGCCGCGCTGGCGCTGATCCTGCCGCTGTTTCTGCCGATTGCGGTCGCCGTCATCGCCGGGGACTCGATCGCCGGAGAGGCGAGTGCCGGAACGCTGCGGTACCTGCTGGCCCGACCGGTGGGGCGTACCCGGCTGCTGGTCGCCAAGTTGGTCGCGGTGTCCACGTTCATCCTGCTCGCCGTGGTGCTCGTCGCCGGTACGGCGTACGTGGTCGGTACGCACCTTTTCGGTTCCCATCCGCTGCCGAGCCTCTCCGGTGGGCCGCCGCTCACCGGCCCGGCCGCGACCAGCCGGATCCTGCTCACGGTGGGCTACGTGGGCTGGTCGATGCTCGGCGTGGCCGCGGTCGCGCTGTTCCTGTCCACCGTCACCGACTCCTCGCTCGGGGCGGCACTCGGAGCGCTGGCGGTCCTGGTGACCAGCCAGGTCCTGGTACTCCTCGACGCGGCGGCGGCGGTCCGCCCCTACCTGCCCACCCGGTACTGGCTGGCCTTCGTGGACCTCTTCCGTGCCCCGATCCTGTGGCACGACGTGGTCCGGGGCGTGGCCCTGCAAGGCGTGTACGTGGTCGTCCTGCTCGGCTTCGCCTGGGCCAACTTCACGACCAAGGACATCAAGAGCTGAGCCGTAACTCCGCTGGTTGAACGTTTGGACACACAGTGCGTCCCGCTGCATGATCATCATGAGCGTGGCGATCTTCTCCCACATTCCGATCAAGGGGGCACTGTGTGTCCAAACGTTCATCAGGGGCCGCTGCCCTAGTCAGGTGGCGCCAAGGCGCCGGAGTGCGCCGCAGTCCCGGGCGGTCGGCGCAGTGATCGGCGCGGCCCCCAGTGACCGGCGGACCAGCCCGATCACGAGCGGATCCGCCGGCAGCTGACCGTGCTGCACCGCCGAGTCGGCGCACACCGACTGCAGCGCAACGTTGACCGCGCCGTTCAGCCGCGCTGAGGACGGCGGCGTCACGACCTGGTCCGTTGCGCTCCACGCTGAGAGCCACGTCGGGCCGTTCGGCGTCTCGTCGCCGCGGTTCAGCCGGCCCAACAACTCGCTGTTCGGGGACAGTTGCTGGCACGCAAGCGGGCAGAGGTCGGGCGCCAGTGCCCCGGCCACCTCCGCGAGTCGGGTGCCGTGGTGCGGGGTGGCGAGCGTCACCACCCGGCGGACCACCTCCCGGCCGCCGTACTGAGACAGCCAGAGGCGTACCACCACCCCGCCGGCGGAGTAGCCCACCACGTCCAGTGAAGGTGCCGCCGTCCGTCGCAGGACGGCGGCAGCCTGGGAGCGAACCGATCGCGCCTGGGCGCCGAGGTCACCGGTTGCGCCGTCCGGCAAAGTGACCACCGTGACGTCCCGGCCGGCCGCCCGCAGCCGCCGCGCCAGCGGTTCCAGCGAGCGCACCGAGCCGCCGTATCCGGGGACGAGCAGGACCGCCCCCGGTTTCTCCGGCGCGATCGACCGGTTGGCCTTCGCCGTTGGGCTGTGGCTACCGAACACCCCGGCGACCAGCACCGCGACGGTCGCCGCGAGTGCTGCCACCAGCAGCACGGTCGCGAAGACCTTGCGGCGCAGGGACACAAGTTAGTCTCGCTCATGTGGCCGACGATCCTGCTGACGACGTCAAGGATCTTGACGCGACGCTGACCAGCATCGAGACCGTGCTGGACCTCGACCAGATGCGCCGGGACCTCGCCGACCTGGAGACCCAGGCGGCCGACCCGGAGCTCTGGAGCGATCAGGAGCGGGCGCAGCAGGTGACGAGCCGGCTGGCCTATCTCCGCGGCGACCTGAATCGGGTGAGCGAGCTGCGGCGGCGGCTCGACGACCTGAGCGCGGCCATCGACCTCGACGATCCCGAACTGCTGGCCGAGGTCGCCCATGACTTGCCGGCGCTGACCAAGGACATCCAGGGGCTGGAGGTTCGTACCCTGCTTTCCGGCGAGTACGACGAGCGCCACGCCCTGATCACGATCAACTCCCAGGCTGGCGGGGTGGACGCGGCCGACTGGGCGCAGATGCTGCAGCGGATGTTCCTGCGCTGGGCGGAGCGGCACAACTACCAGACGGAGGTCTACGACACCTCCTACGCGGAAGAGGCCGGCATCAAGTCGACCACCTTTGTGGTCCGCACCCCGTACGCTTACGGCACCCTCTCCGGCGAGCACGGCGTCCACCGATTGGTCCGGATCAGCCCCTTCGACAACCAGTCCCGGCGTCAGACCTCCTTCGCCGGCGTCGACGTCACCCCCGTGGTGGAGTCCACCGACCACGTGGTGATCCCGGAGGACGAGGTACGGGTCGACGTCTACCGGTCATCCGGCCCTGGCGGCCAGGGGGTCAACACCACCGACTCGGCGGTCCGGCTCACCCACTTGCCGACCGGCATCGTGGTCTCGTGTCAGAACGAGCGCTCGCAGTTGCAGAACCGGGCCAGCGCCATGGTCGTGCTGCAGGCCAAGCTGCTCGAGCGCCGCCGCCAGGAGGAGACCGACGCGATGAACTCGCTACGCGGGGAGAGTACGACGAGCTGGGGAAACCAGATCCGCAACTACGTGCTGCACCCGTACCAGCTGGTCAAGGACCTGCGGACCGAGGTGGAGACCGGAAACGTTCAGGCGGTGCTCGACGGGGACATCGATGCCTTCATCGAGGCCGAGATTCGCTGGCGACGGGGTCGCAACTAGCGGGCCTGCGCCACCAGCAGGGAGAAGATCGTGAGCAAGGCGATCAGCAGGGCGAGCATCTGCGGCGTGAGCGGGAAAGAGCCCTGATGGACGTGCGCCCGAGACGTACGACAGGTGGCGCAACGGCCTTCCACCACGGGGCCGGCGCAGACGGCGCAGACCAAGTTTTCACACGACATGTCTCCGCCCTTCCGCAGGCGCACCGGCCGCACGGCGGTTGCGCACTGTCCAGGGTAGTGTGCCCCGGATCCGATAGCACAGACCACTCCGGCGGTCTCGACCTCGGGGGTCGAGGGGCAACGGGTCCCGAGGAAGTGGGTCTCCTCCTGGCCGGCGGTTAGACTGGTTAATCCATGATCAAATTTGAGTCGGTCAGCAAGGTCTACCCGACGAGCCCCCGCGCTGCTCTCGCCGATGTCGATGTGACGATCGGCGAGGGCGAGTTTGTGTTTCTCGTCGGGCCGTCCGGTTCCGGGAAGTCCACGTTTCTGCGGTTGGTGCTGCGCGAGGAGCGCCCCACGGCCGGGAAGATCGTCGTAATGGAAACCGACCTCACTCGGCTGAAGAACCGCCGGGTACCGGCGATGCGCCGGCAGATGGGAGTGGTCTTTCAGGACTTCCGCCTGCTGCCGGACCGAAACATCGCGGCGAACATCGCGTTCGCCCTGGAGGTGATCGGTCGGAGCAAGGACAGCGTCAAGACCCTGGTACCCGAGACGCTGGAACTGGTCGGACTGGAGGGCAAGGCCCAGCGGATGCCGGACGAGCTGTCCGGGGGAGAGCAGCAGCGGGTCGCCATCGCCCGGGCGTACGTCAACCGCCCTCGGCTGCTCCTCGCGGACGAGCCCACCGGGAACCTCGACCCGGGTACCAGCGTGGGGATCATGAAACTGTTGGACCGGATCAACCGGTCCGGTACCACGGTTGTGATGGCCACCCACGACTCGCAGATCGTGGACTCGATGCGCCGCCGGGTGATCGAACTGGATGCCGGCCATGTGGTCCGTGACCAGGCCCGCGGCGTCTACGGCTACGCGCCGTGAGCCCCCGTACCGCGCTCAGAAGCCTTGGAGATTAGTTCATGCGTATGCGCCTCGTCCTCAAGGAGATGGGGGTCGGCCTGCGGCGAAACCTGTCGCTCACCTTCGCCGTGGTGATCACCGTAGCCATCTCCCTCGCCCTGGTCGGAGCCGGCATCCTCATCCGTTACCAGGTCAACGAGATGAAGGACTTCTGGTACGGAAAGATCAACGTGTCGGTCTACCTCTGTGGGCCTACCAGCACCGAAGCCACCTGCGCCGGGCATGCCGTCACCGAAGCCGAACGCACCGCGATCCGGGCCAAGCTCGAGTCGCTGCCGGTGGTTACGCAGGTCTACTACGAGTCGTCCGAGGCGGCGTACGCCAACGCCAAGCGGCTGTTTCGCAACTCGCCGGACCTGATCAAGAACATCGACCCGGCGGCGTTGCCGGAGTCGTTCCGGGTCAAGCTGAGCGACCCCAAGCGCTTCGACGTCATCCAATCCGCTTTCGCGGGCCAGGCCGGGGTCCAGCAGGTACAGACCCAGAGCGACGTGCTGAAGAAGCTCTTCAAGCTGCTCAATGGCTTCCAGCTTGGCGCGTTCTTCTTCGCGGTGGCACTGGTGGTGGCCGCTGCCTTACTCATCTTCAATGCCATCCGGATCGCCGCTTTCAGCCGGCGCCGGGAGACCGGAATCATGCGGCTGGTGGGAGCGTCCCGGCTCTACGTTCAGCTGCCCTTCCTGTTGGAAGGCGCGGTTGTCGGGCTGATCGGGGCGATCGGTGGGGCCGGCATCCTGGTCGGGATCAAGTGGCTGTTCGTCGACAAGGCGCTGCGGCCGAACATTGCCTCGATCAACTTCATCGGCTGGGATTGGGTACCGACGGTGCTGCCGCTGCTCGCCGGCGGAGCGGTGCTGTTCTCGGTACTCGCCAGCTTCGTCACCGTCCAGCGCTACCTGCGGATCTGAGCGACTCGTGGCGAACGGTCATGGCTAAAGAACAGGGTCGCAAGCTGATCGCGCAGAACCGGAAGGCGCGGCACGACTATGCGATCACCGACGTCTTCGAGGCCGGCCTGGTCCTCACCGGCACGGAGGTGAAGTCGCTGCGGGCCGGCCGCGCGTCGCTGGTGGACGCCTTCGCGCAGATCAAGGACGGCGAGGTCTGGCTGGAGGGCGCGCACATTCCCGAGTACACCCAGGGCACCTGGACCAACCACGAGCCGCGCCGGCCCCGCAAGCTGTTGCTCCACCGGGGGGAGATTCTGCGGCTGATGGGCAAGACCCGGGAGAGCGGGTTGACGCTGATCCCGCTGTCGATGTACTTTTCCGACGGCCGCGCCAAGGTGGAAATCGCGCTGGCCCGAGGCCGACGGTCCTACGACAAGCGCCAGGCCCTCGCCGAACGAGACGCGAAGCGGGAGATGGATCGGGCAACGGGCCTTCGGGCCAAGGGCCGCGGCGAGTGAGCCGTCGGATCGTCGCGCCGGTGCTGGCGCTCGTGCTGCTACCGCTGGCGAGCTGTACGTCGGGCCCCAAGCCGGACCGGGCGGCCCGTGCCTTCTTGGCGGCGTGGGCGCGCGGCGATGACGCCGCCGCCGGCCAGGCCACCGACGCCCCGGCGACGGCAACTGCGGCGTTGGTTCGTACCCGCAAGGCCCTCGGGCTCACCGCCGGGCAGCTCCGGCTGGGACGGGTGGGGGCGAAGAAGGACGCGGCCACGGCGGCGTACTCCGCTTCCTGGAAGCTGCGGGCGCTCGGTGACTGGGCGTACGACGGGACGCTCGTGCTGCGCAAGTTGAGCGGGAAGTGGCAGGTGCACTGGACGCCGGCTGCACTGCATCCGCGCCTCGCCGCCGGCCAGACCCTGGGCCGTACCCGGGTGTTGCCACCGCGCGCGGACATCCTCGACGGGACCGGAAAGCCGCTCACCTCGCCCACCGAGGTGATCACGGTGTCGATTCTGCCCTCGGCGCTGACCGACCGGGCGCGCACAGTGGCGCTTCTCGGCCGGGTACTCGGAGTGGACCCGAGGAAGCTGACCGCCGCGCTGGCGAAGGCCAAGCCGAACGAACTGCTGCCGGTCATCCCGCTCCGCCGCCGCGACTACGACAAGGTGAGCGCACGGATCCATAACGTGGCGGGGCTCCGTTTTCCCTCCACCACCCGGTCGCTGCCGCCGACCCCCACCTTCGCCCGGGCGGTGCTCGGCCGGGTGGGGCCGGCGACCGCGGAGGGGCTGAAAGCGGCCGGGCCGGCGTTCCAGGCCGGCGACGACGTCGGCCTCGGCGGCATCCAGGCCGCCTTCCAACAGCGTCTCGCCGGTACTCCCGGCGGCTCGGTCGTCATCCGTGACGTCACTGGTGCGGTGGCGAGCACGCTGGCCAGCTTCCCCGCGCAGCCAGGATCGCCGGTACGTACCACCCTGGACCGGGCACTGCAGAGCGCCGCCGAGGCGACCCTCGCGCCGCTGACGAAGCCCGCAGCTATGGTCGCCGTCCGCCCATCCGACGGAGCGATTCTCGCGGCTGCCAACGTACCGGCCGACTCCGCCTTCGATCGGGCGCTGGCCGGCCACTACGCGCCGGGTTCCACGTTCAAGATCGTCACCACCGCTGCGCTGCTCGGCCGCGGGCTGCGGCTCGATGACGCGGTGCGCTGTCCGCCGTCGGTCTCCGTGGAGGGCAAGTCGTTCCGCAACTTCGAGGGTGAGGCGGCCGGGGCGCTTCCGTTCCGCCGCGACTTCGCGATCTCCTGCAATACGGCGTTCGTCGGCCTGTCGTCCCGGTTGCCCGGTGCCTCCCTGCCGGACGCGGCCCGCTCCCTCGGCGTCGGGGCGGAGTGGACGCTTCCGCTTCCTTCCTACGCCGGGTCGGTACCGACGCCGGCTTCGGCGGTCGAGCGAGCGGCGGACGCCATCGGGCAGGGCAAGGTCACCGTCTCGCCGCTGTCGATGGCCCTGGTCGGCGCCGCAGTCGCGAACGGCAGCTTGCGGCCGCCGGTCCTGGTCAGCGACCCAAAGCCGTCTGCGCCCGTTTCAGCACCGGTAGCGGTTCCGGCTGCTCCGCAACTCCGCGAGTTGATGCGCCTGGTGGTGACCAGCGGTACGGCCGCGCCCGCCTTCCGGGGCTACCCCGGCCCGCCGGTCTCCGGTAAGACCGGCACCGCCGAGTTCGGTACGGTGAATCCACCGGCGACGCACGCCTGGTTCGTCGGCTTCCCGGGCGGCCGGAACCTCGCCTTCGCCGTCGTTGTGGAAGGGGGCGGGGTGGGTGGCGCAGTTGCGGCGCCGCTCGCCGCCCGGTTCCTGCAGCGGTTGGGCTGAGCGCCGTGCGCGACCAGGACATCCCGGCTTTCTGGCAACGGCTCGGGCCGCCGGGCCTGGTGGACGTACACGGGTACCGACTTTCCGACGATCCCGTACTCCCACGTCCATCAGCTGGAATCGCTGGCGCGGCTGGATCTAGGCGACGACGGGCGGTGTGCTGGCACAACGGTGCCGGCTATTGGGGATCGACGGGCCGCCACCTGCCGTGGGATGATGGAGAGAGCCGGTCACCCGACCGGCCGGCGTCTTGGTGGGCGCCGTCGTTCCCATCGGGGGTGATCGGTTTCGACTTCGGACGTCGAGGAAGAGGAAGCGGGCCGAGGAGCCAGCGTGATCTCGTTAATCCGTCGCTGGAAACAATAGATGCCGATACTGAGGCACCTGCTCTCGCACTTGCTGCCTAAGTAAGTAGCGAAGCCGTCAACCTGAGAGTTCCTCCGGCTCAGGACCTGGCGTCGACAGGAGGATCACCGGCTGTCCCGGCTGCGGGGAGAGACGGAAAAACAAACAGTAGCTCTAGCCACCGCCGACATGCCTGTGCGTCTGGTGGGGCCGAGAACAAGTAACAGGCTGCGCCCGGAGAAGACCTTTCTTTCCGCCGAAGGACGCGGGTTCGATTCCCGCCACCTCCACCATGACGGTATTGATGGCCTTGGTCGTGCCATGCTCGGCTCATGCGCCCCACGCTGTATGAATTCGCCGGCGGGGAAGCGGCATTCCTGGCCTTGGCCACGGCCCACCATGCCCGGTGTCTTCAGGACCCGGAATTGAACCATCCCTTCTCCCATCCGGACCAGCACCCGCAGCACGTCGAACGTTTGGCCGCGTACTGGGCGGAAGTGACGGGCGGACCTCCGCACTACTCACGGGCGTTCGGCGATCACTCGGCGCTGTTGCAGATGCATGCTGGCAACGGCGACATGACGGATCTTGGGGCGCGCTTCGTGGCCTGCTTCGATCAGGCTCTCGACGACGCCGGACTGCCGGCGGACCCGGAATTCCGCGCGGCCCTGGCCGCCTACATCCGGTGGGCCAACGACGAGGTGCTGTCCCACTCGTCCCCGGGCGCCGTCGTGCCGGCCGGTCTGGCCATGCCAGGTTGGTCCTGGGACGGGCGTACTACCGGTCCGATGTGAGCCGGTGACGGTCGCCGACGGCGCATTGAGGCGCCGGTCGCCCCTTCCTGGAGCAAATCCTTCAACCGCTCCACGTGCGGGCGCTCGGTCCAGGTCGCGCCGATCGAGACCCGGATGGTGAGCCGACCGTGCACCCGGGTGTGGGTGAGGAAGGCGGCGCCGGAGGCATTGACCTCATCCAGAACGCGTTGCGTGGCCTGCTCTCCGTCGACGTGCGTGAAGCACACCAGGTTGAGTGGCGTCGGAGTTACCCGTTCGAAAGCTGGCGTGGCATCTACCCATGCGGCGAAGTCCTGAGCCAGTTCCACGTGCCGGCGGATGTGATGACGGAGTCCCTCCGCGCCGTACCACCGGAGTACGAACCACAGCTTCAACGCCCGGAACCGGCGGCCCAGGGGCACCATCCAATCCCGGTAGTCGATCACCGCACCGGATTCTGAGGCGCTATTGCGCAGGTACTCCGGGAGGATGGACAGTGCGGAGATCAGGGCGGCGCGATCGGCAACGAAGAAGGCGGAGCAGTCGAAGTTGGTGAACAGCCACTTGTGCGCGTCGACGACGTAGCTGTCCGCGTACTCGACGCCGTCGTTGATCCAACGGAACTCCGGGCATACCGCGGCGCTTCCGCTCATCGCGGCATCGACATGCAGCCATGCCCCGCGCCGGCGGGTCACCTTGCCGATGGGGTGCAGCGGATCCATCGCGTTCGTGCTCGTGGTCCCGACGGTCGCCGCGACGAAGAAGGGTCGCCGGCCGGCTGCGCTATCGGCGGCCATCATCGCATCGAGCACCTCCGGCCGCATCGCGAGCGTCGTCTCCTCGACGTCGACGATCCGTAGGCCGGCCGTGCCGATGCCGGCGATACGCGCCGCCTTCTCCACCGAACTGTGTGCCTGGGAGGAGGTGTACGCCGTCAGCCGTGGCAGCGCCGGAACTCCGTCGGAGTTGCCGGCCCCACCCGTGGCCCGCTCCCGTGCGGCGAGCATGGCAACCAGCGAAGAACTCGAAGCGCTGTCCTGGATGACACCGCCACCGGTGCTGTCGGAACGGAATGCCGTCGGTAGGCCGAGCAGCTCGACCAGCCAGTCCAGAACGTGCGTCTCGAGCTCGGTCGCGGCCGGCGATGTGGACCACAACATTCCTTGTACGCCCAGCCCGGCGGAGAGCAGATCACCGAGTACCGAAGGCCCGGAAGCGTTCGCGGGGAAGTAGGCGAAGAAGCCTGGCGATTGCCAATGGGTGATCCCGGGCAGCAGGATCTGCTCGACGTCCCGGAGCATCGCGGCGAAAGGCTCCGGCTGCTCCGGCATGTGGGCCGGCAGGGCATCCCGTACCTCGCCCGGCGCAACCCGGGACAGGACCGGCATCTCCGCCACATGCTCGAAGTAGTCGGCCACCCACTCGACCAACTCGTGTCCGTGCACCCGGAACTCGTCCGGCGTCATGTGGAAGGTGCGCGGCGGGTCGGGCTCCGACATGCGCTACCGAGGCCACCTTGGCAGCAATCGCCGGGCGGCCGGCAACGTCACGGCGAGCAGCATTCGGGTCCCACGTCGCCCAGTATCCCATCCGACGCGGGCCGCGGAGCCAGCTCGGCGCGCGTGGGCCCCGCGACGTGGCCGTTCTGGTGGAGGGCCGTTCTGGGGCAGAGTGTGCCCATGACTGCACGACCGGAGGCCTATTCCGCCGCGCTGGACCGTGCCGCCGCCCATGCTCGGGAGTGGCTGGCGTCGATACCGGACCGTCTGGTGCCGCCACGGCTGTCAGCCGACGATCTCCGAGCGACCTTGGGGGGAGCACTTCCGGCCGGTCCCACCGACCCGGCCACAGTGGTCGATCTCCTCGCGGACCTGGTGGAACCCGGCTTGATGGCGATGCCGTCGGGCCGGTTTTTCGGCTGGGTCATCGGCGGAACTCTGCCCGCGGCGCTAGCCGCTGATTGGCTGGTCAGCGCCTGGGACCAGAACAGCGGCATGCGGTACGCCACTCCGGGCACGGTGGCCGCCGAGGAGTGGGCGGCCGAATGGCTGTTGGATCTCCTTGGCCTGTCCGCGGGCGCGGATGTCGGGTTCGTGACCGGCGCGACGATGGCCAACTTCAGCGGTCTCGCGGCGGCACGTCAGCAATTGCTCACCGACGCCGGCTGGGACATCGACGATCTCGGGCTGAGCGGAGCTCCCCGGGTTCGGGTGCTGGTGGGTGCCGAGCGGCACGGCACGGTGGATCTTGCGCTGCGCTACCTCGGTCTCGGCGCCCCCACGGTTCTCCCGGCAGACGAGCAGGGCCGCGTGCGGCTGGACGCACTCGCCGACTCGCTCGACGGCGTCGATGGTCCGGTGATCGTGGTGTTGCAGGCGGGGAACCTGCACTCCGGTGCCTTCGACGAGATCGGCGCCGCGACCGCGGTGGCACACCGGCATGGAGCCTGGGTGCACGTCGACGGCGCTTTCGGCTTATGGGCCGCGGCGTCACCGCATCTGCGTCACCTGCTCGCCGGCTACGAGGCCGCGGACTCCTGGGCCACCGACGCGCACAAGACGCTCAACGTTCCCTACGACTGCGGCATCTCGATCGTCGCCCGGCCACGAGCGGTCCGCGACGCCATGGGTATGCACGCCAGCTACCTGGTGCACGCCGAAGGCCCCGGCGACCCGCTGGAGAAGGTGCCCGAGCTCTCCCGCCGGGCCCGCGGAGTACCGGTGTGGGCGGCGTTGCGTTCGCTGGGTCGCTCCGGTGTCGCCGACTTGGTCGACGGGCTCGCCGAACGGGCCACGGCCATCGCGGTGGGCATCGCCACGATTGACGGCGCGGAGATCCTCAACGACGTGGTCTTCACCCAGGTCTGTGCCGCCTTCGGTGACGATGCGCGGACCTCCGCGGTGACCGAGAGGGTGCTCGCCGACGGTACGGCATGGATGTCCGGCTCCCGGTGGCGCGACCGGAACGTACTCCGGATTTCGGTCAGCAACTGGTCCACCGACGACGACGATGTACGGGCCTCGGTGGCGGCGGTGCGACGGGCAGCTGCCGCCGGCTGACGTCGTCGGCCCGTCCGGATCAGCGTGCCGGGGCGCCGCGCAGGCCGTACGACATCTCCTGCACCAGGCTGTCCACGACGGCCCGGAGATCCCCGCCGGCCCGAGCGGAAACGGGCCCCCACCACTGGGTGCGATCGATCAGGGTGGCGTACCGCTCTCCTTCGCTGACCTCTTGTTTCTCCCACCGGGCGAAGGGATGACTTCCGGCGCTGAAGACCTCCAGCCCGCGCTGTCGGGCGATAGCGGAGATGACATCCCGGCTCGCCCGCAGGTGCTCCACCGCCTGGGGAACCGAATCACAGACCCCGGTGACGAGTTCGATGGTGTTGTGCAACAGTTCCCGGTGCACCCGTGCCTCGGACTCCGACGTCCGACCTCGGGCTTCCGCGACCACCTCCGCCGCCGCGGAGACCAGGTCTCCGGTACCGGTGTCGACCAGACCGAGTTCCCATTCCACCCCGAGGGTGGGCCGTGGCGACGGGCGGAAGTTCACCACCACGAGTTAGGAAGCTTGCCATCGGCGGCCGACCGGAACATCGACAGCGATCTCGCGCACTTCGCTGTTCCGCGAGGCCCCGGGCACCTTGGGCCGGCCGGCGGCCCGCCACGCTCGGTAGCCACCGATGAGGTCCGTGGCATGCGAGATCCCGAGGTCCAGCAGCGCTGCGGCGGCGAGGCTGGACGTGTAACCCTCGTTGCGGACCACCACGACGGTGAGATCGTAGGACGCGATCTCGAGGCGGGCATCGCTGCTCGGGTCGAAGCGCCACTCCAGCACGTTGCGCTCCGCGATCAGCGCTCCGGGCACCGAACCCTCGTGATCCCGGAATCGCTCCGGGCGGATGTCCACGAGTACGGCCCCACCGCGCTGGGCTGCCAGCGCCTCCGGTGGCGTGAGCCGGAAGAGCCGGCGCCGAGCGTCGGCGAGTACTTCGTCAATGCCCCGGCGGGCGAGCAGCGTCATTGCGGCCACTCCTGCTCCGGCTCGTGCGACTCCACCGTCCGGGTCGGGCGCAGCGTCCCTGCGCCGGTGTCGTAGTAGGTCATCCGAGCCAGCGGCGGCGAATAGGCATGGATGCTCACCGCCGGCGCAGCGGTGGCGCGTACGTCGTGAACGACGCCCGGGGCCACCCATGCCGTCGTGCCGGCCGCCCGTACGGTCGACGTGCAGGTGCCGGAGCGATCGGCGCGGACTTCCTGCAGGCGGCCCCGGACCACGGTGAAGGCGGCGGTGGAGGTGCCGTGGTCGTGCAGGTCGGTGCCGTGGCCGGGTAGCCAGGTCAGCAGCCAGACATCGACCCGCGGGTCGGCGTGCAGCCGGGTCCACCACCGTCGTTCCACGGTGCCGAAGCGAACCCGCCCGGCCCAGCGAGCCTCGTCGGCGGCCAGGCCACGAACGAGCCCGACCAGGGAATCCATCTCAAGTGGCCGCAACTCGGCGGCCGGTACAACAGGAGGTGATGCCAGCAAAGTCATGAAAAGTGTCCTCGGATTGCGGCCGACGGCCGGCGGACTGGATCGCTCGATTAGCCCGAAGTTCCGTGTGTTGTGGCGTGCGAACCCCCGGCTGGCCTGGGGGTT
>JBDUDX010000183.1:0-8498 GCA_040002735.1 Frankiaceae bacterium
GGTTGTGCACCCTGGCGACGGTCTCCTGCCCCCGGTAACACCCCTTGTCCAGGTGCACGGCCGAGCCGATCCAACCGACTTCATGCGGCAATGTCCGCGCGTCGGTGTCGATGCCGAGCCGTGGCCGGGCGGCCTCCACGCGCAGGGCGTCGTACGCCCAGAGCCCGGCCAGTTGCAGCCCCTCTAATGGAGAGTTGCGCGGGAAGATCAGATCCACCACAGCTACGCCGTCGTGGGGCAACGACGGCAGTCGGCGGGCGAAACCGCCGGCGGCGAGCCGGGCGGCCGGGTACGGCTCTCCCGGTGCGGGCGCCGGCAGGTCCGTCGCCTCGGGTATAAGCGTGGCCCCCTGTCCGGGACCCAGCACCGTGGCCACCGCCCAGTCGGCGCTCACGTCGGCGATTTCGACGCGCAGCAGAAAGCGCATCGAGTTCAGGTACTGAACGAGCGCGTCCGCGGTCCCCGGTTCCACGTCGATCCAGGTGCTTTCGCCGTCGTCGAGCAGCATCAGGTGGTGCTCGACGTGGCCGTGCGGGGACAACACCAGCGCCTCGGTGCCGGACATGGCCGGCAGGCGGGCCAGGTGCTGGCTGGTGATGTCGTGCAACCAGCCGAGCCGGTCCGGGCCGCTCACGGCAAGGACCGGCCGATTGCTCCGATCCACGACGGCCCCGGCGGCGAGAATCTCGCGCTGTTCCCGCAGCGGGTCGCCGTAGTGCGCGGCCAACCTCTCGTCGGGGGCGTCGGCGGTGGCGACCGGGCGAATCATGCGTCGACCGTGGCGGCGCACGATGCGCAGCGTCCGAAGACCGCGAAGTGGCCGACGTCCACGACGAAGCCCCGTTCGGCGTGCAATCGCTCCACCACGTCGGTGAGTGTCTCCGGGGCGACCTCGTCCACGTTGCCGCAATCCCGGCATACCAGGTGAATGTGGTCGTCGTCCCAGGCCACCGAGTACGACGGCGCCCCGTGACCCAGGTGGGCGTGCCGGATCAGCTCCAGTTCCTCCAGGAGCTCCAGGGTTCGATACACGGTGGAGATGTTGATCCCGCTGGCGATCTTCTGTACTTCGGCGAAGATCTCCTCGGGGGTGGCGTGCCGGAGGGTGTCCACCGCCTCGAGCACCAGCTGCCGTTGCGGGGTGAGCCGATAGCCGCGAGCGCGTAGCTCGCTCTGCCACGCGGTACTCGCCATGGGGGGAGTCTAGGTTGCGGCCGGGGTACCGAAGACTGGTGCCAAGGAACGCCGTTGCGCTGAGCCGATCCGTCGTCGTACCGTTGACGTACACGAGGAAGGAGGTGGTCCGCTTATATGTGTAGTACCTGGACACGTGAGGTGGCTGTCCGCTAGCCGCCGTCCATCAGGACTCCGGAAGAAACCGGACGCCTCCTTGGGGCGGCGTACGGCGAATCCACGGCAGTCACCCGACCCCCGGGCGCCGGACCTCGTCCAGCCGGCCCTCGCCCAAAGCGAGGAAACGCCCGGGGGTTCGCCGTGTCCGCCGATAGGCTGACTCTCCAGACCGGCCTTGGGGAGTGGCGTGTGCGGATTCTCGTGACCGGTGGCGCTGGCTTTATCGGCGGAAACCTCTGCCGAGTGCTGGTCGACCGCGGCGTTGACGTAGTCGTCCTTGACGACCTGAGTAGCGGTGACCGCGGCAACCTCGACGGCCTGCCGGTGGATCTGCGGATCGGCAGCATCCTGCATCCCACGGTCCTCGACGACGTCTGCACCGAGGTGGACTCGATCGTGCATCTGGCCGCGTTGGCGTCCGTACCGCTGTCCCTCGACAATCCGGCCGCCACCCATGCGGTGAACGCCACCGGCACCCTGCAGGTGCTCGACGCGGCCCGGCGCACTGGCGCTTACGTTGTGGTGGCCTCCTCCTCGGCGGTCTACGGCGACGACCCTAGTGCGCGCAAGCGGGAAAGTCTGGCACCCCGGCCGCTGTCGCCGTACGCAGTGAGCAAGCTGGCCACCGAGGCGTACGCCACGGCGTACCAGAGTTGCTTCGGGCTACCGACGTTGGCTTTTCGCTTTTTCAATGTCTTTGGGCCGCTTCAGCCGGCTAATCACGTGTACGCCGCGGTGGTACCCGCCTTTATCTCTGCTGCCTTGGCTGGTAAGCCGCTCACCATCTACGGCGACGGCGAGCAGACCCGAGACTTCGTCTACGTCGGCACCGTGGCTGCGCTGCTCGCCGAAGCCGCGATGGAACGGCGTACGCATTCCTCGCCGGTAAACCTGGCGTTGGGCGCCCAGACCACCGTGCTGGAGTTGATCGCCTTGCTGGAGAAGGTGCTCGGGATGCCGCTGGATCGCCAGCATCTGCCGTCGCGGCTCGGGGACATTCGCGATTCCTGCGCGGACGACGGCGCGCTGAAGGCTCTCTTTCCCGCGCTGGCGCCGGTTGCGTTGGAGGAGGGGCTGGCGAAGACGGTGGAGTGGTTCCGCTCGCTCGGATAGGCGGCACCCTGGGCGGCTGCACGGACGGTCCGGCGGACCAGATACTCGGGCATGTGGTCATTGCTATCGTTGGGCAACTCCACGACGCGGAAGCTATGGCCGGTTGACCGCTTGACCCGCCACGAGAGGTACGACGGGTCGATGGGGAGACAGTGACCACCAACTCCAGGACCCGGCACAAAGGGCATAAAGCCGTACGGCTTGGTCGAAGCGGCGTCAATTGCCTCCCACACGTCGATGCCGAGCTCGTGGGCGAACATGGCTAGCTCATTCACCAGCGCGATGTTCACGTGGCGGAAGGTGTATGTCGGATTGCCCGGGTCAATTCGTTCTGGGCTGTAGCCAAGAGAGAAGTCAGCACCCACTGTAAGGCCGGAACCCTCTTCGAGTAGGGGCGCCACCAGCTCTTCGGTGGTTCCGGGGTACATGGTTGACTCGACGGCGACCAGACTGCCGGGCCGAAGGTACGGGGCCAACGTGGCCGCCGACGACTCGATGTAGGAGAGATCCGGATTGCCCTCGCGCAGGGGTGTCGGGACTGTGATGACAGCGACGTCCAAACCGGCGCACGCGCGCGCCTCAAAGGAGGGCCGGTACCGTCCCCCCGTCAATGCGGCGCTGAGGCACTCGCGGTCGACATCTTCTACATAAGACTCACCGGCAGACAGCCGCTTGACGCGTGATTCGTCCACGTCATACCCCACGACGTCATAACCGACCTGAACGGCGCGCATTGCAAGCGGCAACCCGACGTAACCCTGGCCCACCACGACAAACTTGCCGCGCTTGCGCACGGCCATACTGTTACCGCGCTGGCACGCTCCGTGGGCAACTTTGAAGCGAGTGGAGCGTCTGGTCGGCGACTTTGACCAGATACGGACTGAAAGCTAGCTTAGACCCGAGCAAGCCGCGCCGAAAGGTGCGGCTGCATTGGCTGCCCCACCGCAGCCATATCAATCGCGTACATCAACTCACCCTCGACCAGACCGTAGAGCCGCTTCAGCGCAGATACGTCCTTGGCGGACGTAGTCCGAGCCACCACATCAGTAGCCAGCTCGACCTGAGTGCCGCGAACCTCGCCGTAATAAAGCTCGACGATCCCGGTGGGATGGGCCATGGTCACTTCCACCACACCCCCCGCACCCGGCCGCCAGAACCCGCTCTCGACGGCCATCGGCCGGCCATTGTCGAGCGCCCACGTGCGACTGGAGTAGGCGAGCACCGGCTTGCCGTACCAGGAGAAGCTCACCTCTTGCCCGTAGGTGAAGCCCTCGATGGTCGGGTACCCGCCCACGCCCTCCCCGCGCCACGTCCCCAGGAGAAAGGCGAGTGGCGCAAGTACAGCTGGTAGCTCGGGCGAATCGGGCATCAGGACCTACCCGACCTCGATAACCGCCTCGGCCACAACCCCGCGCTCGGCGGAAACAACGACCTCGCCCTTCCCACCCGGAGCCAGCGCCCGAAGCGTCCACTTCCCCGGCGCGGCAAAGAACCGGAAGCCACCCGTCGCCGAGGTGACCACCTCCGCAGTGAACTCCCCGTCGCCGTCGAGCAGCCGGACGTACGCGCCACCGATCGGCACGCCGTCGCGCACCACCTGACCGATGATCACCGATTCCTTGGCCACGTCAACGTCCTCCAGTGAAACTCCGCCGACCGGTGCGCCGCACATCAGACGTCCTTCTCGATCGGTACGCCGACGAGGGAACCCCATTCGGTCCACGAGCCGTCGTAGTTCTTGACGTGGGATTCGTCCAGTAGCTCGTGCAGCACGAACCAGGTGTGTGCGCTGCGCTCGCCGATCCGGCAGTACGCGATGGTGTCCTTGCCCAACTCGATACCGGCGTCGCTATACAACTTTGTCAATTCATCATCGGCGCGGAACGTGCCGTCATCGTTCGCCGCCCTGGACCACGGAATGTTCTTCGCGGTGGGGATGTGACCGGCCCGCTGCGACTGCTCCTGCGGCAGGTGCGCCGGCGCGAGCAGCTTGCCGGAGAACTCGTCGGGGCTGCGTACGTCGATCAAATTCTTCTGTCCGAGCGCGGCGAGTACCTCGTCGCGGAATGCCCGGATGTCGTTGTTCGGCTCTTTCGCGGTATATGACGTCGCCGGCCGGGACACCGCCTCATCGGTGAGCGGACGGGAGTCCAGTTCCCACTTCTTGCGGCCGCCGTCGAGCAGCTTCACCGACTCGTGACCGTAGAGCTTGAAGTACCAGTACGCATAGGAGGCAAACCAGTTGTTATTGCCGCCGTAGAGGACCACCGTGTCGTCCGTGCCGATGCCCTTGGCCGAGAGCAGCTTCTCGAACGCCGCCTTGTCGACGAAGTCACGGCGTACCGGGTCCTGCAGGTCCTGCTTCCAGTCGATCTTCACCGCCCCGGCGATGTGGTTCTTGTCGTACGCGGAGGTGTCCTCGTCCACCTCGACCAGCACGATCGTGGGATCGTCGAGATGGCTCTGCACCCAATCGGCGTCGACGAGTACGTCGCTGCGGCTCATGGTCAAACTCCCTGGGGGTTACGAAAGCGGGGTACGGAATGTCGGGCACATGGTGATACGGCAGGCGGCGGAACGGGCACAGCGGGACTCCTGACAACTCGCGGAACGGGACGCGTGGGCGTATGAACGGCGAGGCCGTCCCGGGTCAGGACGGACAGAGGCAGCTGCCGACACGGCGGAAGTCCACCGCGCGGCGCTTCGTCAACTCTGTCGAGACCAACTCTGTCAAGGCCATGGTTGGGCCATAGTACGTGCCCCCCGCACCAGCAGCCAACCAGCGGCTCGGGCGGGCCCCGCCCGGTGCAGTGCGGATGTGCGGAAAGGTGGCCGGCCGATGAACGTCCCTGCAGGGCCAAGCGGAGTGCCTATTTCACGGCGAAAGGGTCCGAGTCATCGCGTGGGTCACGTAAATTCCGTATGTCTTTGCTCAGTCGCCGAACGTTGGGGCTCGCCACGTAGAATCGCCCTCGCTTTTCCCCCTCAGCATCAAGGAACCCGGCGGCGACCAGTTGACGCAGATCGCGGCTGGCCGCTTGCTCGGACAGTTCTTCCCCCATTTCCATAAGATTGGCTCGGTACGTGCTTCGGCGTACTCGCATCCCCATCGCTGCATCAAACAGGGCGGTGGTGTTCCTTTCGTGCAGGCCGTGTGTCTGCACGAGCTTTTCGACGCGCATCCAGAGTTCCTCGCTCTCCCGGACCCGTTGTAGCAAAGTCCCAGCCTGACGGAGATGCGCGGTGAGGATGAAGCGCACCCACGGCCGCGCATCCCGCTCCGGCCGCCAGCTGCCGCCACCGACGTGAGCAAGCACCGCGTAGTACTGGTTCGTGTTACGTCCGAGGTACTCCTCGATGCTCATGAAGACCGGTGCCAAAATTCCTTGGCGAGCGAGTACGAGACTCTGGAGACACCGAGCCATCCGGCCGTTTCCGTCTCGGAACGGGTGGATCATCACAAGGTTTAGGTGGGCCATACCGGCCTGAACGACAGCAGGCTCCGCGCCGCCACTCTGAGGCGCGTTGAGTGCAACTATCAAGTCGCGCATCAAGCCAGGGACCTGATCGCGATCTGCGCCCTCATGCACAATTTCGGCTGTCGAATCATTGCGCACAAATATGGAGCCCGATCTCCAGCGGCCGGGGGAGTTCTTGAGGTCATGTCTTGTCATCAGGAAGTGCAAGCTCTTTATCAATTGCTCCGAGTATTCGAAGTCTGGGTCGCCAGCGAGTTGTAGGACGTAGTTCATGGCGTCCCGGTAGCCCTCAAGGGCCAGTCGCGCCTCCATACTGGTGTCGACTGGCTCTTCTCCGACAGCTACCGCGGCGGCATCGTCCAAGGTGGCGTCGTAACCTTCGATGCTGTTCGACCCCTGGATGTTCCGCGCGAAGGAGAGGCGTCTCAGCGAGCCCACCCAACGTCGCGGCTCGTGGAGCTGCCACCGCAGCTTCTCTTTGAGATCCTCAATGAGGCGCAGGACTTCTTGCTCACGGTCGTCCAGCGAGGGTGCGGCGAACAACATGAGCGTAACTCCTTAACAATGCCTCATCTCGATCGATAGTATCGATCACTGGGCTGGACGCACAAGCTGCCCGCCGTCAGCGTCGCAGCACGATGGCGTTGCCGACGGCCTGGACCGCCAGGCCCTCGGACCGCGGCTGTACCGACCGAAGCGTCAACCCGAACGGAAGATTGATCGGCACCGAGTACGTCAACGCGGCGGCGAGGGCCGGGTTGAGGACCATGGTGCGGCCGCCCGTATCCAGCGTGAAGTCGACCGGCACGATGGTCAGCCGGTTGGCCTCGACGGACACCTCACCCAGGCCGGAACCGGAGATCCGTTGCCCGAAAACGACCGTCGCGCCGTGCAGTCGGATCCGGCCATGATCCTCGGTGATCGTCAGCCGGCCGTTCGGCACCGCGGCCGACAGATCCGCATAACGAAACAGTGCGGTGGCGTCCACGGAGTCCACCGGGACGGCGTCGATCGAGCCCCCGAGGGCTTCGCGCAATCCCAGCCGCACGCCGTGCAGTCGAGCGTCGATCCGGGCCACCAGCACGGATCCCCGGCGCACGTCCGTCGCGGTCACGGACACGTCGTGGTAGCGCCCCCGGAGCGCCTGGGTGAGGAACGGAAAGCCACCCAAAGTGACCTTTAGCGTACTGGGCAGCGACTCGGCGGTCTGCAGTCGCTTGGCTACCTGTTTTCCGGCTACCGACGCGGCGACCCGATCCACCGCCACGGCACCGGCCGAGAGCACGACCGCCACTCCGACCAGAACCCGACGAAACACCTCAGCCGCCCGCGAACGGCGGCAGCACCTCGACGACCGCGCCCGCGGGCAGGGCCACCGCACCGTACGGCCGACGACCTACCGGATCTCCGTCGATCAGGTAGGAACAGCGTTCCAGTACCCGGGCCAGCGGGTCGCCGTGAGCCTCGATCGCGCGGTCGAGGGCCGCGGCCAGGGTGCAGGCAGCTACCGGCTCCTCGGAAACGCCCGCCGCGGCCTTTGCCGCGGCCCAGTACCGCAGCGTGACAACCATCACGCCGACCTTCTGGCGGAGAAGCCTGCGAGCGAGAGCATGTCCGGTATTCTCTCTCTATCGGGACTCGGGCAGCGCGGCCAGAGGAGCAATCGGTCAGGCCGCGGCCGTAGGTCCCGTTCTTAATTTACCGCTCCGGCGACCCTGAAGAGGACATCCCGATGAGCACCATCCTGCTACTGACCGAAGCGCGATCGTCGGCGGACGTGCTGCCGGCGCTCGCCCTGCTCGGACATGAGGTGCATCTCGCCGCCGCGGAAGCGACCGGGCTGCTCGAGGCGCCGCCGGCGGATTGGGTTCTCGTCGACGCGCGCCGGGATCTCTCCGGCGCCCGGGGACTGTGCCGGGTGCTGCGCGCGGCCGGCCTTTCGGTCCCGCTGCTGGGGATCTTCAGTGAAGGCGGTCTCATCGCGCTCTCCGCCGAGTGGTGCATCGACGACGCGGTACTGAACACCGCCGGCCCCGCGGAGGTCGAGGCCCGGCTGCGCTTCGCCGGCTCGCGGCTCGCGGCTCTAGCCCAGGCGAGCGTCGCCGGCGGCGCGGACGCCGGCATCCGGCACGGTGAGTTGGACATCGACGAGTCCACGTACGCGGTGAAGCTCCGAGGCCGGACGCTCGATCTCACCTTCAAGGAATTCGAGTTGCTCAAGTTCCTTGCCCAGCACCCCGGTCGGGTTTTCACCCGGGCGCAGCTGCTGCAGGAGGTCTGGGGCTACGACTACTACGGCGGCGCACGCACGGTCGATGTGCACGTCCGCCGGCTGCGCGCCAAGCTCGGTCCCGAGCATGAGGCGATCATCGGGACCGTCCGGAACGTGGGATACAAGTTCGTCACGCCACCGCCGGAGCCGCTCCCCCCCGAGACGCTCCCCCCGGAGCCGCTCGACGCCGGGAACCGCGCCGGCAGCGAGGCGCGCCTCGACGCGTGATCCTTTCGGCGCTGACGTTGGACACCACCGCCGCCGCTAGATCCGCGTGATCG
>JBDUDX010000184.1:0-6179 GCA_040002735.1 Frankiaceae bacterium
GTCAGACGATCACTCCTGGCCTACGACCACTAACCCCTTGGAATTGATCATCTAGCCGCGGCCGTGGCAGGAGTGTTGGACGGAGATCGTGCCGTCATCATCCAGCGTCGGCGGGGAGCTCGAAACGCGCGCGGTCTTCCACCCGGACCAGGTCGAGATAGTCGGCGTTGCGAGCGATGAAGCCGCGGACGTAAGGGCAGAACGGCAGAACGGCGAGGTGGCGGCGGCGGGCGTCGTCGAGCGCCTCGGCGACGAGGCGCTTGGCCAGACCTCGGCCAGCGAACGCGGGGTCTGTCTCGGTATGGGTGAAGGCGACCTGCCCCGGCTGGAGCCGATAGTCGGCGAAGCCGGCGAGGGTGCCGTCGTCGTGGATCTCATAACGACTCTCGGCCGGGTTGTCCCGCACGGTCGTGATCATCCGATTTTCCTTCCGTCCCCTTGTGCGCCCACCGGCGGCACGGCATCCGGCGGATGAACGATGTGGCGGCTGACGATGGAGATGCGGTTGAAGGCATTGATGGTGATCGCGATCCAGCTGACAGCGGAGAACTCGTCAGCGGACAGGTGCTGTCGGACCTCGGCGTAGTCCTGCGCTTGGGCTCGCCATCCGGGCAGGGTGGTGATCGACTCGGCGAGGGTCAGCGCCGCGCGTTCCTTGTCGGTGAACAGGGTGGTGTCGCGCCACGCCGGGAGGACGGCGATCCTTTGGTCGGTCTCCGCCGCAGCCAGCGCGTCGCGGACGTGCACGTAGAGGCAGGCGGCGCAGCCGTTGATCTGAGAGACGCGGATGTTGACCAGCTCGACGAGGGTGCGGTCGAGCCCGGCTTTCGTTGCTGTCCTGAGGACGGTTCGGGCGACCGCGATCGCGGCGCGGTATGCCTCCGGATTCTGGGTGTCGATCGGCACAACGTGCGGATCTTCGCCGGTCACCCCGCTGTTGGTGCCGCTCACCGGCTGCCCGGTAACTGCCAGTACGGCGCCCCGGTGGGAATTCTCGGTAGCGAAGAGGCCACCGTGCCGAACCTGTCGTCCTGAGCAGCCCACGACGCGTACGCCGCGTCGATGTCCAGGCGGCTACGGCCGACAAAGTTCCACCACATCACGATCGGCTCCTCGAACGGCTCGCCCCCGATCAACAGCGCGCGGGTGGCCTCTCGGACGTCGAGCGCCAGCTCGTCCCGACCCCGGCCGAGGTAACCCAGCTTGCCCGGGGAAAGCGACACGCCGGTGACGGCGACCGCCCCTTCGAGCACGACGATCCCGTACTCGAACTCGCGGCGGAGCGGCACCGTAGTGGGTCCGTGCAGCATCAGATCGACACCGACCAGAGGTGTGTCGTGCCGCGCAGGACTGTGCAAGCCGTTGAGTTCCCCGATCACGACGGTGCCAACGCCACCATCAAGCTGGGTCTGCGGCAGTTCGGGGTGGTGCTCGAAGGCGGCGGCGCCATGCCGGGTCGCCTCGGGGAGCGCCACCCACAGCTGGATGCCTTCCAGCGTGCCGCGGAAATGGCCGGTTGCCTCCTCGGCGTGGGAGACGGCGTCGCCAGCGGTCATCAGGTTGAGCTGGCCCGGCCTGATGACCTGCTCGGACCCCAGGCTGTCCCGGTGCAAAGCCTCCCCGTCGAGAAGCCACGTGACGGTCTGTAGCCCGATATGCGGGTGCGGCCCCACGTCCAAGCCGCTGTTCTCCGTGACGTCGGCCGGCCCCATGTGGTCGGCGAAGCACCACGCCCCGACGGTGCGGCGCCCCCGCCGTGGCAACGCCCGCCGAACCCTGACCTTCCCGACGAACTCCTCCCGGCTGTCGCTGAGCTCCAGGCACGGCGCGGTGGGGTGCCCGCAGTCGGCGTTGGTCGGCGGGGCGTCGATCGTGCTTACCGGACCGCTCATTACGCCATCTTTCCACCGCGCGCCGCCTCCACCAACTCACCGACAACCTCGGGACCTCCAGCTGGGTGTTCGGCGCCGCCCTCACCGACCCGACGAAGACCCAGTAGCCGATCACTGGCGCACAATGGCCGGCGTAGTCAGACGCGGCCCGGGCGGGGACACGAACGTGCGATCTCATGTCGCAGGGGCTTGGTAAGCCAGGGATGCTGCAGGCGCTATCAGCCAGTCAACCGTGACAGGTGTCAGGATGTCTCCTCGTGGCGCGCGTGCTCGTGACTGGCATGTCGGGAAAAGGCAAGTCGACGGTCCTGAGCCAGCTGGCCAAGCGGGATCACCACACCGTCGACACCGACGACGAGGGCTGGTCCCACGAGTCCCCGACGGCGGACGGTCTGAGCCGAGAGCACCTCTGGTGCGAGGACCGGATAGCCAGCCTGCTTGCCGCCGAGCCCAGCAGATCGCTGTTCGTGACGGGCTGCGCAACTGACCAGGGCAGCTTCTACAACCGCTTCGATGCCGTGGTACTGCTCAGCGCGCCGGTCGATGTCCTCCTGGAGCGCCTCACATCGCGCGCCACCAACGCCTTAGGCAAGGCTCCGGCAAGACGCCGGCGCATCCTGCGGGACCTCACCGAGGTGGAGCCGTTGCTGCGAGCAACGGCTACCGTAGAGTTGGATACCCGACGGCCACTGGGCGACATCGTCGAAGCGATCGAGGAGCTCGCTTTACCCCTTCGGCTGACATCAGCGATCGATTGGCAGGACCAACCACCACGCGGGCCCGAGGCGACGCCCGGTCCGCTGATTGCCGCGATGGCGGCACGGACCGAGGCGCAGCTCAAGGTTAAGGTGACGCCGCTCCCGTAGGCCGGGTATGGCATCCTTGGCAACCGTAGCTGTCGTACTACAACCTGGGTAGTTGTTGAGAATCGGAGAAGCTCTGCAGCGGACTGGGTCACCAGTCCGTGACGTGCCTTGCCCGTCAACGGACAATCGGCTGCCGAAGCACGTCGACGGCGCGGTACGAGCGGCCGCCGAAATGCCCCAGGCGGGGGCCGCCCCGGGGCCTGTTGCCCTCGGGACCCCGGCGCCCCCCACCGGGCCCAGTCCCGAACACCGCGACCAAGCAGCCCAGGCTCTCGAAGTCTCCGTCGGTGAATAGATCGCGCACTCAGCTTCGCCACCGCGAAACCCCCCCTCCACCATGGCTGCGGTCACCGTCGGGTTACTGGTACTGCTGGCCCTATTGAGCTGGGCGGAAGCGAGTGGCAGCGCCTTCCAACGGGTCGACGCAGCCGTGTTGAACTGGGTACTCGCCCACCGCGCCGGCTGGGTCACTCCGACCGCCCGGGCTGTAACGGATAGCGGCGCGAGCGCGTTACTGTTCCCGCTGGTCGGTCTTGCCGGGCTGGCGGTTCGACGGCACACCGGGCGCTGGGCGCCCGGGGCCGCCGCGGTAGTGGTGGTTGTGGTTGGTGTGATGTCCCGGCTCGGACTGTCCCGCCTGGTCCGCGACCCAAGGCCCCCCCGAGGTGACTGGCTGGTATCGGTCTCCGGATTCAGCTTCCCGTCCGGGCACGCCGCCACCAGTACCCTGGTCGCCGGAGCGCTTGCGTGGCTCCTCGCCTGTGCAGTGCAGGCGCGCGGCGCGCGCACCATCCTGATGCTGATGTGCGCGATTTGGGCGGTGCTCGTGTCACTGAGCAGGGTGTATCTCGGAGTGCACTGGATCAGCGACATCATCGGCAGCTGGCTGTTGGCCGGTGCCTGGCTGACCGCCCTGTGCGCCACCCGATGGCACGTCCTGCTTCCTCGTCCGCCGCACGGCTCGGCGCCTCGAGGGAAGCGGACCTCGACACATGCGCTGAGACCTCGGCCGTGAGCCACTTCATCGACACCCTGCTGACCACCGCCTCTGGACCGGTGGTGTACTTGCTGGTCTTCCTCGTCCCCGCACTGGAAGCCAGCATCTTCGTCGGCTTCGTACTGCCCGGCGAGACCGCCGTGCTACTCGGCGGAGTACTGGCCTACGAGCACCGGGTGACCCTCACCGGCGTGCTGATCGCGGCCATCGCCGGCGCCATTCTCGGGGACTCGATCGGCTACCTCGTCGGACGCCGCTTCGGCGCCTCACTGCAGCAGTCACGGCCCGGGCGCATCGTCGGCGAGCGACGCTGGCGGGCATCAGAAGACTTCCTCCGCCGCCGCGGCGGCCCCAGCGTCTTCCTTGGGCGCTGGACGGCGCTGCTCCGAGCCCTGGTTCCAGCTGCGGCGGGCATGGCGAAGCTGCCGTACCGGACGTTCCTGCTCTGGAATGTCGCCGGCGGCCTGGCCTGGGCGACGGCGATCGCCGTGGCCGGCTACGCCGCCGGCAACGCCTACCGGCGGATCGAGCACTACCTCGGCCCGGGTGCCTTCGTAATCCTCGCCGTCCTCGTCATTGGCTTCGTGGTTCGCCACTTCGTCCTGGAGCGCCGCCACGCCGCTAACACCAACCGACGATGAACATTGTGGAAAGTCCGCCGGAGCACACTCATCCGCCGGAGCACACTCATCCGGCGGGTAACAGGACGACGAACGTTGCACCGCCTTCCTCCGAGCGAAGGCTGAGGGATCCGCCGTTGGCCTCGGCGAGGCGGCGGGCTAACGCCAGCCCGAGACCGGCGCCAGGATGTCCGTCGGTCGGATCCCCGCGACGCCCGGGCTCGAAGATCTCTTCCCGTAAGTGGTTCGGTACGCCTGGACCGTCGTCGGCCACCTCAATGAGAAGGCCATTGCTGGCTGCAGTGGCTCGGACCGTGACGGAGCGCTGGGCGTGGCGCACGGCGTTCTCTAGTAGAGGAGCCACGATGCGGTCCAGTACGTCCGCCCCCACGCCGGCCACCAGTGGGCGTTGGCGAACGACCTCGATCAGCACGGTGGGCATCGCAGAAGCCGCCGACGCGTTGACCGCAGCCACCGCACTGTCAAGCACAGGTTGGACTTCGCAACGTCCGGGTAGCGTGTCACCCTCGGCGCGCGCCGCGGCGAGCAGCGTTTCCAGGATCCGATTCATCTGCTCGGCGCTGGTCGCAATCGCGGTGAGGGCTGCGGCCAGCTCCGTCGGCTCCCGAGGTCGGCTATGCGCCAGCTCGGTTTCCACCATGATTCGGGCCAGCGGCGTGCGCAGTTCGTGCGACAGCTCGGCCGTGAGCTGCTGTTCGTGTCGCAGTACGGCGGAGAGCCGGTCCAGCAGCCCGTCGAGGGTGATGGCGAGTGCCTCCAGTTCCAGTGGGCGCCGCGCCGCGCCGAAACGGCGACGAACATCCCGGGAACTCCACTCCGCTGCCTGGGCGGTCATCGCCGCGACGGGACGCAGGGCACGTTTCACGTTCAATCTGGTGACCAGGAACATCGCGGCCAGGAGCAACCCGGCAAGCGCGGCCGAGGCGAGCTGCGTCAGCTCTTTCGTCCGCTCGTACGGTTCCAGGGTGAGGCTGGCGACCACAGTGCCGACCTGCCGGGAACCCAGCCGGATGGGCTGCGCGAACAGTCGCACCGGTTCGCCACCTGTTGTCTGGGCATAACGCTCGCCGGTGCCGACAAGCTGGTCCACCGCGCGCTGTAACCGTGCGGATGCGGCCGGGCGCTGCACCGCTGACCGGCCCTGGTAGATCCAGATACTGGAGTCGATCGACGCGTCGTCGTGCGGATCGAGCAGCTCGATGCCACCGGTCGCGGTCAGATCGATCGTGTCCGTGACGGCTACGGCTCGGGCGCGCAAGACGCTGTCGGCCTGCGCTCGCAGCTGGATGCCCAGCAAGACGTTGAAGCCGACCGTCAGAATCGTGACCCACGCCGCCGTGGCCGCGAGGGACAGCAGGGCCAGCCGGTTGCCGAGGCTACGCGGGCGGTGCAGGCGCCAGCGGGATTTCATGCGTATCGGTAGCCCACACCGTGCGCCGTCTCGATGGTGCTGATCGATTCCACCTCGCGTAGCTTGCGGCGAAGCCTGGCGATGTATTGGTCGAGCGTGTTGTCGTGGACGAGCGCGCCGTCCGGCCAGCCGGCCCGCACCAGTTCCCGGCGGCGGACCACGGTGCCCGGCGCAGTGACCAGAGCGCCGAGCAGGCGGTACTCGGTAGGGGTCAGCGGCGCCGACAACGCGCCGACAGCGATGGCGTGGGTCGCCGGGTCGAGCCGGAGCCCACCGGTGTCGGTGGTCGCCGCGGCCGTGGAGCGCCGGAGCAGGGCTCGTAAACGCGCGGTGAGTTCGGTGAAGTGGAACGGCTTCGTAAGGTAATCGTCG
>JBDUDX010000185.1:0-6915 GCA_040002735.1 Frankiaceae bacterium
CGGCACTTTCCCACCCCCACGCAGCGGTGCACGGCGGTGGCGAAGTCGCCACGGTCGGAGGCGTACGCGAAACCCAGCCGCTGCGCCAGCGGGCGAGCGGCGGGGAGGCGCAGGTCGGCGTCCACCGGCCGGGGGTCGACCAGTACGCCGGGGTTGAGCAGGTTGTGCGGGTCCAGCGCGGCCTTGAATCCGGCGAAGGCGCGGAGCGCGTCGGCAGAGTACATCAGTGGCAGCAGCTCACCGCGGGCGCGGCCGTCGCCGTGCTCCCCGGACAGCGACCCGCCGTGGCTGGCGACCAGCCGTGCGGCGTCCCGCAGGAATTCTCGAAACACGCCCGGCGCGGCGGCGAGCGGGAAGTCGATGCGGACGTGCACGCAGCCGTCGCCGAAGTGCCCGTAGCTCAACCCGGAGAGCCGGTAGGAGGCGAGCAGCGCCTCGAACTCCCGCAGGTACGCCCCGAGCGCGGCTGGCGGGACCGCCGCGTCCTCCCAGCCCGGCCAGGCCGGTTCGCCGGCGGCGGTACGGCCGGCGAGCCCGGCCCCGTCCTCCCGGATCCGCCATAGTGTGCGGGCCTGCGGACCGGCCGGTACCACCACCGCGTCCAGCGCCTCGGCCGCCGCCGCCAGCCGCTGCGCCGCATCGGCCGCCGCCGCCGGGGTGGGGGCGCCGAGCTCGACGAAGAGCCACCCGCCGCCGCGGGGCAGGTCCGGCACGGCCGCCGCACCCTTGCGGGCGCGGACCACATCCACCAGCCGGGCGTCGATCCCCTCCACCGCGAGCGGGCGCAGCGGCAGCAGCGCCGGGGTGGCATCCGCGGCGGCGGCCATGTCCGGATACCCCAGCACCGCGAGCGCGGTGGCCGCCGGTTGCTCGACCAAGCCGACCGTCGCGCCGAGCACGATCGCGCAGGTGCCTTCGGTACCGACCAGCGCCTTGGCCAGGTCCGCGCCGCGCTCGGGCAGTAGGTGCTCGAGGGAGTAGCCGGAGACCTGCCGGCCGAATCGGCCAAGTTCGGTACGGATCGTGGCCAGCGAGCCGCGTACCACCTCGTCCACCGCAGGCAGCGACGTTCCCGGCCCGGCCTCGAACCGGTCGCCGGTGCCGGCGAGCACGTCGAGAGCGACCACGTTGTCCGCGGTCCGGCCGTAGGCCAGCGCGTGCGGCCCGCAGGCGTTGTTGCCGATCATTCCGCCCAGCGTGCAGCGGGCGTGCGTGGAGGGGTCCGGGCCGAACCGAAGGCCGTACGGGGCGGCCACCTGCTGCAGGTCGTCCAGCACGACGCCCGGCTGCACCGCCGCGGTCCGGGCGTCCGGGTCGACGGACAGTACTCGGTTGAGGTACCGGCTGACGTCCAGCACCACCCCGGTCCCGACCGCGTTGCCGGCGACCGACGTGCCGCCGCCGCGCATCGTGAGTGGTACGCCGTGCTCGCGGCACACCCCGAACGCGGCGGCGATCTCCTCCACCGACCGCGGGAAGGCCACCGCGGTGGGCACCACCCGGTAGTTCGACGCATCGGTCGAGTACTCCGCCCGGCGGCGGGAGGAGACGTCCACCTCGCCGACACCGCCGGCTCGGAGCAGATGGGCGAGCCGATCCCCGCTGGGGGCCTTGCTGTCCGACGTACTCAGCCGGTCGCTCCGTCGCTCCGGGGCGGGTGCGGATGCGGATGCGGATGCGGATGCGGGTGGCCGCTGGGCACCGGGTCACCGGCCCGCAGGGGGGCCGCGGCGTACCGGCCCTCGTGCGCGAGTACCGGCCGGCGGCCCCCGGCCAACTCCGGATGCTTCTCCTCCACCCGCTGCCGAGCCTCCGCGGCACGCCGCAGCGAGGTGACGTACTCCCGGTTGGCCCCGTACGTCCCCCGCCAGGTCTGCGGCATCGCCTCCGCGCGGGGCGGCAGCACCGCCCGGCCGCCGACGCCGAACCCGGCCGGCAGCTTCGCGTTGGCCGCCCCGCACTCCGGGCACGTCGGCAACGGGGCGGCGAACGGCTGGCGGATCTCGAACCGGTGCCCGGCCGGGCACCCGACCGCGTAGATCGGCACCGGCGCTACCAGAGCTCGACGGACCGGGTGAAGATCTCCGCCACGTCGTCCTCGGTGACCTCCCGCGGGGCGGTGGCGAGCAGCCGCTGCTGCTTCATCGTCCCCTCGACGAGGTCGCCGATGTCGCTCTTGTCGTACCCCACCCCGCCGATACCGTTCGGGATCTCGATGTCGCGCATCAGCGCCACCAGCGCCGCCGGGAGCACCTCGGCCGGGTCGTCCGATCGCTCCATCCGGGGCGCCAGCAGCTCCGCCGCCCGCAGGTGCCGCTCCGGCCGGGCGGAGAAAGTGAACCGGAACGCCTCCGGGGCGGTGAGCGACACCGACATGCCGTGCGGCACCATCGGTTCCTCGGCCGGATACCCCTTGGGGTGGAAGTCCTTCACCCGCCCGGCGATCGGGTACGCGTTGGCGTGCGGGATGTGTACCCCGGCGTTGCCGAATCCCATCCCGGCGAACGTGGCGGCCATCGCCATCTCCATCCGGGCATCGACGTTGTCGCCGTCCTGCACCGAGGTACGGAACGACCGGGCCAGCAGCTGCAGCGCCTTCTCGGCCCACATGTCGGCAACCGGGTTGGACCCGCAGTACGGCACCCGCTGCTCCGCCTTCTTGTGTTCGAAAGACGTGTACGGCTTCGCCGTGTAGCTCTCCAGCGCGTGGCAGAGGATGTCCATCCCGCTGGCGGCGGTCACCCCGGCCGGCTGGGTGGCGGTGAGCACCGGGTCCACAACGGCGAGCATCGGGCGCAGCCGGGCGTGGCTGATGCCGGTCTTCACCTTCAGCGACAGCACGTCGAGCACGCAGATCGTCGTACTCTCCGAACCGGTGCCGGTGGTGGTCGGCACGGCGACCAGCGGCTTCAGCGGTTGAGACGGACTCTTGCCACCCCCTACCGGCTTGTTGATGTAGTCCATCAGCTCGCCGGGGTTCGTGGTCATCAGGTTGATCGCCTTGGCGGTGTCAATGCTCGACCCGCCGCCGACCGCGACGAACGCATCCCACGGTCCGTTCGAGCGGGCGTAGTCCACCGCCGCCTGCAGGCTGACGTCGGTCGGCTCGACGTGCACGCCGTCGAACACGTGCGCCTCCACGTCGTAGGCGGCCATGCTGTCCGCGACCCGCTGTGGCGAGCCGGTAGCTGCGACGCCGGCGTCGGTGACCACGAGCACGCGGTGCACGCCGAACTGCGCGAGGTCGTACCCGATCTCCTCCGACGCGCCGGGCCCAAACTTCAGGTTCGGCGCGCCGTAGGTGAAGATCGTCTCTGCAGCGGTCATGGCAGGCTCCTCAGGTGTACGAGCCGGTCGGCGCGGTCCGCATGCCGCGCAACTGCTCGGCGTCGTGGCCGAAGATCACGGTGGCGTTGGACTTCTCCGCGATACCGCGGATCTTCTCCACCGAGGCGAACCAGGCGCTCAGGTCGTTCACGATTGCCGCCGGATACGCCGGCGGACCGTAGGAGTCGCCCAGATAGACCGCGTCGGACGTGAAGATCATCGTCCCGGTCTCCGGAAGGTCCACCTTCATCGCCATCGTGCCGGCGGTGTGGCCGGGTGCCTGGATCAGGGTGACCCCAGGGAGGATCTCGGTGTCCCCGGCGACGGTGTCGAAGTCGAGCCCTTCGTAGTCCGCCTTGAGGAACGCGCCGGTCGTGACGCCTTCGTAGCCGAAGGCGAACTCCTTCTCCGCCTGGCTGCAGATCAGTTTCGCGCCGCTGCCGGCGAACATCTGCGCGTTGCCGGCGTGGTCGAAGTGCAGGTGGGAGAGCACAAGGTAGTCGATGTCGCTCGGGCTGAGATCGAGCCCCTTGAGCTGCGAGTCGAAGTACTGCTCTTCGGTGACCTGGTCATACGGGAAGTACTCGTGCAGCCCGGACGGCACCCACCGGGTCTCCCAATCCCGCGGGCAGCTGGTGTCCCACAGCAGCCGGCCCTCGGGGGTTTTGACCAGTACGCAATGACTGGTGCACGGGTACCACTCGACCGGCTTCTCCTTGTCGGCGCGCGGCCGAATACTCCGGCCGGGCTTGAGCAGCAGCCAGGTCAGATCGCAGCTCATCGCGCCGCAGTCGAGGACAGAGACTTTGGTGGGTGGCATCCGCCGCTCCTTCGCCAGGAGTCCGGCCCGTCGCTTCGTGCCGGTACGCGGGCGAAAGCGTGGCACGCACCGCCGTATCGGTCAAGGGTCCGTCGTCAATCCTCTGCTCAGGGCTGAGGCTTACCCGCCTGGTCTGGTGTATACGGCGATCGACACGGCGGCGTAGTGGGTAACGAAGGCGACCAGCGTGAGCGCATGAAAGACCTCATGGAAGCCGAACCACTGCGGCGAGGGATTCGGACGTTGGGCGGCGTAGACGACTCCTCCGACGCTGTAGAGCGCCCCGCCGGTGATCAGGAGGATGAGCACGGCCGGCCCGCCGGAATGCAGGAACTCCGGCAGGTAGAAGACCGCGGCCCAGCCCAGGGCGATGTAGACGGGGGTGAAGAGCCACCGCGGTGCATCTGCCCACAGGAGGCGGAGCGCGACACCCAGCAACGCACCGCTCCAGATCAGCCCCAGCAGGATGCGGCCCTGCCGGCCGGGCAGCAGTAACACGGTGAACGGAGTGTAGGTACCGGCGATGATCAGAAAGATGTTGGCGTGGTCCAGCCGCTTGAGCACGCGATGCGCCGGCGGTGACCAGCGCCCGCGGTGGTAGATGGCGCTGACACCGAACAGCAGCGCAGCGGTCACGGCGAACACGGCTGACGCGTCGCGACCTGGCCCAGCCGGGGCCAGCACCACCAGGATGGCGCCCGCGATCACCGCGACCGGAAACGTGCCTGCGTGCAGCCAGCCCCGCAACTTCGGCTTGACCGCATCGACCGCCCGCAGGGCGATCTCCGACGCACTTGCCGGCGTCGGCGGCTCCGAGCCGGACATACCTCAGTTTAGGTAGCTCGGGAGCCGAGCGCCTGCCGCACCCCGGCAGCGATCTCCAGTTCCTCCCGGGCGGTGATCACGAACGTCCGGACCGCCGCCCTGTCGGCGGAGATCTCCACGTCCGGGGAAGCGGTCACGTTCGCGTCCGGATCGAGGCGTATTCCGAGAAAGCCCAGGCCGTCCGCCGCGCCGGAACGGACCGACGGCGCATGCTCCCCGATCCCGCCGGTGAAGACCAGTACGTCCAGGCCGTCCATCGCGGCCGCCATCGCGGCGATCAAACCGCGGAGCCGGTGCAGGTAGACATCGAACGCCAGCCGGGCCCGGGCATCCCCCGCGTCCAGCGCAGACAGCACCCGCCGCAGGTCGGCGTCCCCGGCCAACCCCTGCAGGCCGGAGCGGTGCTCCAGCGCGTCAGTCACCTCCGCCGCGGACAGCCCGGCGGAGGTCTGCAACCAGAGCACCAGCCCGGGGTCCACGGTGCCGGACCGGGTACCCATCACCAGACCCTCCAGCGGTGTGAACCCCATGGTCGTATCCACCGAGCGACCGTCCCGGACCGCGGCCAGGGACGAGCCGGAGCCCAGATGGCAGGTGACCACCCGCAGCCCGACCGGCGACCGATCGAGTAGCTCCGCAACCCGCCGGGAGGCGTAGGCGTGGGAGAGGCCGTGGAAGCCGTACCGCCGGACCCCCATCTCCTCCCGCCACTGCGCCGGTACAGCGTAGGTAGAGGCAGCCGCCGGCAGGGTGGCGTGGAACGCCGTATCGAAGCAGGCCACGGACGGTACGCCCGGCAAGGCGGCACCGACCGCGGCGATCCCGGCCAGGGACGGGGGCTGGTGCAGCGGGGCCAGGTCGGTGAGCTCCCGCAGCCCCGCCTCCACGGAGGCGTCCACCAACACCGGTGCGGTATAGCGAGTACCCCCGTGCACCACCCGGTGCCCGACGGCGTCCACCCGACCGAAGCCGGTGAGCGCCCCGGGCAGATCGGCGTCCGGTTCGGCATCGACCGAAGCCAGCAGCTCATCCCCGGGGCCGATCTGCCGGAGCTTGAGGCTGGAGGAGCCAGCGTTGACCACCAGGATCCGCGTCGGCGCTTCAGGCACGCCGAGCCCCCAGTACCTCGGGCAACCTCAGTACGACCAAACCCAGTCCCGCACGTCGGGTGAGTCCTCACCGGTCTCCCGGGTGTACGCCCGGTGCCGCAGCCGCTCGTCCACCATGTGCTGGCGGACCAACGCCGCGGTCGCGCCAAGGCCCGGTACCCGGTCGATCACGTCCATCACCAGGTGGAACCGGTCCAGGTCGTTCAGCATCACCATGTCGAACGGAGTGGTGGTGGTGCCCTCCTCCTTGTACCCGCGGACGTGGATGTTGCGGTGGTTGGTTCGCCGGTAGGTGAGCCGGTGGATCAGCCACGGGTACCCGTGATACGCGAAGATCACCGGCCGGTCCGGGGTGAAGATCGCGTCAAATTGCGCATCGGAGAGGCCATGCGGATGCTCGGTGTCCGGCTGAAGCCGCATCAGGTCGACCACGTTCACGACCCGTACCCGAAGGTGCGGCAGGTGCTGGCGGATCAGGTCCACCGCGGCCAGGGTCTCCATCGTCGGCACGTCACCGGCGCAGGCCATCACCACGTCCGGCAGATCACCGGCGCCATCTGCGTTGTCGCTGCTGGCCCATTCCCAGATGCCCAGGCCACGGTCGCAGTGCGCCACCGCATCATCGATGCCGAGCCAGTTGGGCTGCGGCTGCTTACCCGCGACGATCACGTTGACGTAGTGCCGGCTCCGCAGGCAGTGGTCGGTCACCGAGAGCAGGGTGTTGGTGTCCGGTGGCAGGTAGACCCGGATGATCTCGGCCTTCTTGTTCACCACGTGGTCGATGAAGCCGGGGTCCTGGTGGGAGAAGCCGTTGTGGTCCTGGCGCCAGACCAG
>JBDUDX010000186.1:0-5356 GCA_040002735.1 Frankiaceae bacterium
GTCGGAGTCGG
This sequence comes from Frankiaceae bacterium, assembly GCA_040002735.1. Classification (GTDB taxonomy): domain Bacteria; phylum Actinomycetota; class Actinomycetes; order JADGOV01; family JADGOV01; genus JADGOV01. Next base: position 12 of record JBDUDX010000186.1, read on the forward strand.
AGTCGACAACGGCAATCTCGGCCGCGTCGGTGCTCGGCGTCGACATGTTCGGCAAGGGTACCGGCTCCCCCATCGGTACGAAACGCGACTGCGATATTGGCCCGGCCACATCAGCCTAATGCCCGGGGGTGCGCGGTGGCGTACACCTCGCGTAGCGAGTCGATGGTCACCAGGGTGTACGCCTGGGTGGTGGTGAGCGAGGCGTGTCCGAGCAGCTCCTGGATGCTGCGCACGTCCACGCCGGCGTCGAGGAGGTGGGTGGCGAAGGAGTGCCGCAGCACGTGGGGGGACAGATGCTCGGCCGGTACGCCGGCCTGCTCGGCCACCTCCCGCAGGACCAACCAGGCGCTCTGGCGGGAGAGCCGGGCGCCGCGGGTATTCAGGAACAACGCGGGCGTGCCGCGGCCCCGCGCGGCCATCGCCAGCCGCCCGCTGCGGAGGTACTTCGCCAGCGCCGCGGCGGCGTAGCTGCCGAACGGCACGATTCGCTCCTTGCCGCCCTTGCCGAGCAGCCGCACCGAGCGGGTGGCCATGTCGACATCGTCGACATCGAGCCCGACCGCTTCCGAGATCCGCGCGCCGGTTCCGTACAACAGCTCCAGCAGCGCGCTGTCCCGCTCGCGGGTGGATTCCGGCCCGCTTTCGGCAGCCTCGAGCAGGGCCTCGACCCGCTGCACCGGGATCGACTTCGGCAGCCGTTGGGGGCCGGTCGGGGGGCGTACCGGATGCGCCGGATCAGCCGCGGACCAGCCCTCGCGCAGGGCGAAGCGGTGCAGCCCCCGGACGGCCGCGATCGTGCGGGCGGCTGAGGACGCGGCCAGCGGCGGATGCTCCGGGTCGCCTTCCCGAAGCGAGGCGAGGAAGTCGGCGACATCCGGCTCGACCACCTCACCGATCGAGGCCCGGCCGTGCTGGGCGAGAAACACGGCGTAACGGGCCAGGTCCCGCCGGTAGGACGACAGCGTGTTCGCGGCGGCGCCGCGTTCTACGGCATGGTGGTCCAGGAACCCCCGGACCGCGGCCTCCACCGATTGGCTCAGGTCAACACCTCACCCAGCTCGACCGGTGGCTGAGTACTCGTTGTCCTGGACCTCGCGCGGAACCCCGACCTTCACCGGTATGCCTCCTCGAATGTCTCCCGGCGACCTTGCCGGCGGGACGTAGCCGAAGTATGGCTCGTCCGGCCGCGGGAGATGTCAGCGAATCGCGGTATGCCGGTCGAGGTAATCCCTTTGACACCCTGGCGATTGTGGTTACTTTCGGTTGTATCCATTCCGCGACAGTGGAGCCAACGGGAGTCGGCATGCGTGTGGTCATCGTCGGCGCTGGACCTGCCGGACTGCTGCTCGGTGGCGGACTTGCGCAGCTCGGATACTCGGTCATGGTGGTCGATCGGGACCCCGGCCCGGACGCGGGCGGCCGGTGGGCACGGCGGGGCGTCATGCAGTTCGAGCATGCCCACGGCTTCCGGGCGCAGGTGTCAGGCGTGCTCCGGGAGCAGTGGCCGGGGGCCTACGACATCTGGCTGTCGATGGGCGCCGAGCCGGTCGACATTCCGTTGCCCGGCGGCACGCGGGTGCCGGGCGGAATGCTGTCCCGGCGGGTCACCTTCGAGCGTGCGCTGCGGCGCGGCGCCCACGCTGCGGCCGGACTCGAGCTCCGGCACGGTCACGTCGACCGCCTGCGCGAGCACGGCGGGCGGGTACTGGGCTGCATGGTCGAGGGCCACATGGTCGACGCGGACCTGGTGGTGGACGCGTCGGGGCGCGCCGGGAAGCTGGGTCGCCCCGAGGCGGGTGTCGGCGGGGACTGCGGCATCGCCGATGTCAATCGGACCTACTGTCTGTTGCCGGGTGCATCTCGCGGACCGATGAGCTCCCCCATCGCGTGGTTCGGGGCCTTCGACGGCTATCTCGTGCTCCTGTTCCCGCACGAGCGCGGGCACTTCTCACTGGTCTTCGTCCGCCCCACGGCCGACGCTGCGCTGAAGAGCCTGCGCCACGACGCCGTCTTCGACGCTGCCTGCAAGGCGATTCCGGCGCTGTCGGAGTGGACCGATCCGGCTCGGTCGGTACCGACGAGCAGTGCGATGGCCGGCGGCGCGCTCCGCAACACGTACCACCCACAGCGACAGGTTCCGGGGCTGGTGGCGGTCGGTGACTCGGTGAGTACGACCGCACCGACGGCCGGCCGCGGGATCGCGATGGCGGCCTTGCAGGTGCAGGAGTTGCTGCGGCTGCTCGGCGCAGGTGCGGATCCGGAGACGGTGGCCGAGCCGTTCGGGGCTTGGTGCGACCGGGAGATGCTGCCGTGGGTCGCGGACCACGTCGCCACCGATTCGGCCGCGGTCGCCCGTTGGCAGGGAGCCGACGTGGACCTGACCCGTCCGCTGCCCTCGGACCTGATCGTGGCCGCAGCCGCGACCGAGCGGCAGCTGCACCGGTACACGATCCCGTACATGACCATGTCGGCGCTCCCCGCGACCCTGGCGGAGGCCGAGCCGCTGGCCCGGGCGGTGTACCAGACCGGCTGGCGCCCGGAGTACGCGGAAGGTCCGACCCGCGACCAGCTCGTCGACCTCATCGACGCGACCCTCGCCGCGGCGGCCTGACGCGAGGCCGCCCGTGGCCTTCACCGAACGGTCAGTCGCCGCGACCCCAACCGGACCAGGGCTGCCGCCGTCCCGGCTCGGAGACCCAGTAGTCGACGTGATCGGTTACCTGGCCGGCCGCCTCGAAGCGGAGCAAAGTTGTCCCCGCGAGCGTGACCGCCGCCCCACCCTCGCGCAGGCTCGCCCACCACTCCACCGCGGCGCGGTGTCGGCCGGCGACCGGCTCCCCGAACCAGCACTCGACCCCCTGCTCCACGGCAAACTGGCGGCGGACGTATCCGAGTGCGCCACCGGGCTCGGGGTCGCGCATCGGATGGGAGCGGTACGTCGCGTCGGCCGCGTACAGCGCCGCCACCGTTGCGGCCTCGCCTGCCGGCCAGGCCCGTTCCCACGTTCGAGCCCACCGCTCTGCGGCCGGATGCACGTCCATCCGCCGAAACTAGCCCGGGAGCTGGCGGATCCGAAACGGGAACGAGCGAGGCGGGCTCCCGGAGCTGCTGCCTGGGCGGATCGCGACGACCGCGGCCGGAGTTGAGTCGAGAGCCCGCCGGTCAGGCCTTGGTACCGCCGCCGCCGGGGCGCTCCGGCCAGGGGGTGTCGGCCGGTCGCAGGTCGACCCAGCCGCGCTCGCGGGCGGCGGATGCGGCGAGGACGCCGACTACCGCAGTGGGGTTGTGCAGCTCACCGGCGAGCACCTTGGTGACGGCGTCGTCCAGCGGCACCCACTCGATCGGCATGTCGGCCTCCTCGTGGATGCCCACGTACCGGTCGGCGTCGGCCACCGAGGTGAGGCCGCGGGCCAGGTAGATCCGCAGCGCCTCGTCGCTCATCCCGGGCGAGGTGAGCAGATCGGCAAGCAGCCACCATTCGGCGGCGATGCACGCGGCTTCCTCGTGCAACTCCCGCTTGGCGGTGTCCAGCGGCGGCTCGCCGTCGACGTCGAGAATTCCGGCCGGCGGTTCCCACAGCAGCCGGCGCGGCGGGTGCCGGTACTGCTGGAGCAGCAGCACGCGGTCCTGGGCGTCCAGCGCGATCACCCCGACCGCGCCCGGATGCATGGCGTAGTCCCGCTTCGCGGTCTCCCCGTCCGGCATCTGCACCACGTCGGTCCGGACCGAGATCACCGGCCCCGAGAAGTGCTCGACGCTGTCCCTCACCGGATAGGAGGCGCGGGCGTCCCGGACTTCGGGCGACTCGGCCATCTAGTCCCGCACCGAGGTGAGGTCGACGCCGGCAAGCGCGGTCCCGCGGTGCTCGGCGTGCGCCAGCGCGGCGGAAACGAAGCTGCGGAACAGCGGATGCGCCCGGGTCGGCCGGGACCGGAACTCCGGATGCGCCTGGGTACCAACGAAGAACGGGTGCAGTTCCGGCGGCAGTTCGGCGTGCTCCACCAGGCGACCGTCGGGGGACGTACCGGAGAACACCATCCCGGCGCCGGCCAGCGCCCCCCGGTAGGTGTTGTTCACCTCGTACCGATGGCGGTGCCGCTCGTCGACCCGAGCCACGCCGTACGCCTTCGCCACCAGGGTGCCGGGCTGCAACTCCGCGGGGTAGAGCCCGAGGCGCATGGTGCCGCCCATGTCCCGCTGGCCGGTGACCACGTCCTGCTGGTCAGCCATCGTGGTGATCACCGGATGCTGGGTGCCGGGGTCGAACTCGGTGGAGTTGGCGCCGGCCAGGCCGGCGAGGTCCCGGGCCACCTCGATCACCATGCACTGCAGCCCGAGACAGAGGCCGAGCACCGGGATACCGCGCTCGCGAGCGTGCCGGATCGCGCCGACCTTGCCGTCGATCCCGCGTACCCCGAAGCCACCCGGGACCAGGACGCCGTCGACGCCGTCCAGCTTCGCGGCCGCGCCGGCGGGCGTTTCGCAGTCATCCGAGGGCACCCAGCGGATCTCCACCCGGGCGTCGTCGGCGAAACCGCCGGCCCGCAGCGCCTCGGTGACCGACAGGTACGCATCCGGCAGGCCGATGTACTTCCCGACCAGCGCGATCGTGACGTGTCGAGACGGCCGGTGCACCCGGCGGAGCAGGTCGTCCCAGTCGGTCCAGTCCACGTCCCGGAACGGCAGGCCGAGCCGGCGTACCACGTACGCGTCGAGCCCCTCGGCGTGCAGCACCTTCGGGATGTCGTAGATCGACGGCGCGTCGGCCGCGGAGACCACGGCCTCCTCGTCCACGTCGCACAGCATGGAGATCTTGCGCTTCAGGGCGGCCGGCAGCGGCCGGTCCGAGCGGCAAACGATCGCATCCGGCTGGACGCCGACCGACCGCAGTGCGGTCACCGAGTGCTGCGTCGGCTTGGTCTTCAGCTCGCCGGAAGGGCCGATGTAGGGCACCAGGGACACGTGCAAGAAGAAGCAGTGAGCCCGGCCGATCTCGTTGCGGACCTGGCGGATCGACTCCAGGAACGGCAGCGACTCGATGTCGCCGACCGTGCCGCCAACCTCTGTGATCACCACGTCGACGTCGGGCGGTTCGGCCAGCGCCCGGATCCGCGCCTTGATCGCGTCGGTGATGTGCGGGATGACCTGGACGGTGTCGCCGAGGTACTCCCCGCGGCGCTCCTTGGCGATCACGGTGGAGTACACCTGCCCGGTGGTCACGTTCGCCGAGCCGTGCAGGTCCTCATCCAGGAACCGCTCGTAGTGCCCGACGTCGAGGTCGGTCTCCGCGCCGTCGTTGGTGACGAACACCTCGCCGTGCTGGAACGGGTTCATCGTCCCCGGGT
>JBDUDX010000187.1:0-4274 GCA_040002735.1 Frankiaceae bacterium
TCCCTCGGTCGCCACGGCTTTGCCTTGGTTCCCTCGCACCAGTAGGCGACCGCGCCGGCCAGGATGATGTCCCGCCGCGACAACGGCAGCATCTCATTGGCCGCATCGAGTTTGGCCTGCTGCCGGGTGGCCGCCCGGCGGCGCAGCACCGGCGCCCAGGACGCGTGCCAGCGGTCGCCGTCCCGGTGCCGCTCGAATACCGGATGCGGCAGGTCGCGAAGCCACAGCGAGCAGCTACTCGTGGATACGCCGAGCTCGTCGGCGATCTGCTGGTACGTCCAACCCCGCGCCGAAGCTCCCGGGCCCGATCCCGTTCGGCATCCTTGGCCCGGGCCCGCCGCAGCTCGGGCGGCGGCTCGGTGCCGACCAGCAACCGCCCCACCGCCGAGTCGTGGCGCAGGCCGAGCAGCTCGCCGATCTCCCGGCGCGACCTACCCTCAGCGCGCAGCCGAATGGCTTGATCCCGGAGCGTCGTGTTGTCCGTCATGCCCAGGAAGGTACGACGGGGGTGTGACAGTTTCCTGGGTCGACGCTGTCGCTGCCACTCCCCCGGAGTCGGCGGGAGCGGCCGCGGCGTACTTTAGAGAGAAGTAAGGAGGCCCGGTGGAGACACGCGAAGCGACTCTGCACGGTCACCGGGTGAGCTACCGGAGTGCCGGCGAGTCGGGACCGGTGGTGGTACTGATCCATGGCATCGCCGGCAGCTGCAATACCTGGGACGAGGTCGGCGATCGGCTCGCCCAACACTGCCGGGTGATCGCGCCGGACATGCTGGGTCATGGCGAGACCGCCAAGCCCCGCGGCGACTACTCGCTCGGAGCGTTCGCCACCGGGCTGCGGGACCTGCTGGAGTTGCTGGGCCACGAGCGGATCACGATCGTCGGTCACTCGCTCGGTGGCGGGGTCGCCATGCAGTTCGCGTACCAGTTTCCGGAGCGCTGCGAACGGCTCGTACTGGTCTCCAGCGGCGGCCTCGGGCGCGAAGTGACGCCGTTCCTCCGGGCGGCCACCCTTCCCGGCGCGGAGTTCCTGTTACCGGTCATCGCCCACCAGTTCGTCTGCACCGGCGGCGCGCTCATCGGCCGCGCGCTGGGTCGCTTCGGCTTCAAACCGGGACCGGCAACCCTGGAGATGGCTCACGGGTACGCCTCGTTGGCGCATACCGATGCCCGGGCCGCGTTCGTACACACCGCGCGGGGCGTCATGGATCCGTTCGGGCAGCGGGTCGACGGGACCGAGCGGCTGTACCTGGCTCGCGACCTCCCCACCATGATCGTATGGGGCCGTCGGGACACCTTCGTCCCGGTACGGCACGGCGAACGAGCGGCACACAAGATCCTCGGTAGCCGACTGGAGATCTTCGACCGTGCCGGTCACTTCCCGCACCGCGACGAGCCGGTACGGTTCGCCGACACCTTGCTCGACTTCATCAACACCACCGAGCCGGCGCATCTGACACCGGCCATCTTCCGCGAGCGGCTGGCCTCCGGAGCCTGATATTGATCCTCGGAGGACGCCTCCGAAGGTGACACTTATCTCTCCTTACCCTCGGGCTACAGATTCTTAGTTACGGTACCGTAGGTTACGGGTACGTAGGTTGTTGCCTACCCCGCTCCCACCAACCCGAAGGCGTGCCGATGACCCCTCCTACCGCCACCGTCGCTGACCCCCGCTTGACGCCGAATCATCTCGAACCGGCCATCCCGGTGGAGGATCGCAAGGCTCGGTGGGAGCAGTTCGCGCTCGCTGCATTCATCATCATTCCGCTCGGAGCGGTACTCGCCGCCATCCCCGTGGTCTGGGGGTGGGGCATCGGGTGGAAGGAAGTGGTGATCTCCTTCGTGATGTACGCGATCACCGGCCACGGCATCACCGTCGGCTTCCACCGGTACTTCACCCACGGCTCGTTCAAGGCCAAGCGTCCGCTGCGCATCGGGTTGGCCATCGCCGGCAGCATGGCCATCGAAGGTCCGGTGATCCGTTGGGTCTCCGATCACCGGCGCCACCACGCGTACTCCGACCGCGACGGCGACCCGCACTCCCCGTGGCGCTACGGCGAGAACTTCCGCGCGCTGTGCAAGGGCCTCTACCACGCCCACGTCGGCTGGATGTTCGACGTGGAGCAGACCAACCAGCGTCGCTTCGCCCCCGACCTGCTCGCCGACTCCGACATCGTCCGGATCTCCAAGCAGTTCCCGCTCTGGGTTGTCGTCTCCCTCGGCGCCCCCGCGGTGATCGGCGGCCTGTGGACCTGGTCCTGGACCGGCGCGCTCACCACCTTCTTCTGGGCAAGCCTGGTACGGGTCGCCGTTCTGCACCACGTCACCTGGTCGATCAACTCGATCTGCCATACCTGGGGCGCAAAGCCGTTCAAGACCCGCGACCGGTCGGTGAACGTCTGGTGGCTCGCGTTCCTGTCCATGGGCGAGTCCTGGCACAACCTGCACCACGCCGACCCGACCTCGGCCCGCCATGGCGTACTCAAGGGTCAGTTGGACACCAGTGCCGAGTTCATCCGGATGTTCGAGAAGGCGGGCTGGGCCACCGACGTACGCTGGCCGTCGCGCGAGCGCATCCAGGCGCGATTGGCGGCGTGAAAAGTTGGCTGCTGGACTCGTGTCGGTTGCCGTGGTGACCGCGGATCCGTCCGACGCCGCGGCTGATGAGCCGGTCCGAGCAAAGCCTGCGTCAGCGAAGGGGCCACGGTCCGGCGCCCGCGTTCGGATGAGCGGCACCGAGCGCCGCGAGCAGTTGCTCGATGTCGGTCTCTCGCTCTTTGCCGAGCGCGGCTACGACGCGACCTCGATCGAGGAGATCGCGCACCGGGCCAAGGTCTCCAAGCCGGTGGTGTACGAGCACTTCGGCGGCAAGGAGGGGTTGTACGCGGTGGTCGTGCACCGCGCGGTGCAGGGGCTGCTCGATCACGTCACCGGCGCGTTGTCCGGCGGGCATCCTCGCGCCCTGCTCGAGCAGGCCGCCATCGCCCTGCTGGACTACATCGAAAACGAGAGCGACAGCTTCGCCATCCTGATTCGGGACTCGCCGGTCGGGGGTGCCAACGGAACCTTCGCCAGCCTGATCAACGACATCGCGTCGCAGGTGGAGCACATCCTGGGTGAGGAGTTCCGGACTCGCGGCCTCAACCCGAAGCTGGCCGGCCTCTACAGTCAGGCGCTCGTCGGCATGGTCGCGCTCACCGGCCAGTGGTGGCTGGACGCCCGCAAGCCAAAGCGGGACGAGGTCGCCGCGCACCTGGTCAACCTGGCGTGGAACGGCCTGTCCGGCCTGGAAGCCAAGCCGACGCTACGGTCCCGGCAACGCTGAGCTGGGCTGATCAATAGGCATGCCCGTCCTGGTGGGCACCTCCGGCTGGCAGTACGCCGACTGGCGGTACCGGTTCTTCAATGGCGTACCGCAGCGGCGCTGGTTCGAGCACACTCTGGCGCACTTCGTCACCGTCGAGTTGAACGTCAGCTTCTACCGGCTGCCCAAGCGGGAGGTCTTCGCCGGCTGGCTGGCCCGCAGCCCGGACGACGCGATCATCACGGTCAAGGCGAGCCGGTACATCACGCATGTGAAGCGACTCCGCCACACCGGCCCCTCGGTGGAGCTGCTGATGGAGCGCGCCAGTGCCTTGGGCCCGAAGCTGGGTCCGATCCTGATTCAGTTGCCACCGGACTTGACGGTGGATCTTGAGGGGTTGGCGGCCACACTGGACGCGTTTCCGCCGGGCGTCCGGCTGGCGGTCGAGCCTCGGAACGCCTCGTGGTGGACCGAGGACGTACGCCGCCTGCTGGAGTCGCGCGGGGCGGCACTGGTCTGGGCGGATGTCGGCGAGCAGCCGGTGAGTCCGTTGTGGCGGACCGCCGCCTTCGGGTACGTACGGCTGCACGGCGGCTCCGCGCACGTCTGGCCGTACTACAACGACTGGGCGCTCCGTTCCTGGGCCGAACGCCTCGCCGCCACCTACGACGACTCGGACGATGCGTTCGTGTACTTCAACAACGACGGGCTGGGGGCGGCCGTGGAGGATGCGGCCACCTTCGCCCGCCAGGTACGCGATGTCGGCCGCACCGTGAGCCGGGTCACCGGCGGGTAGCTGATAGCTGCCTTCCTGCGCTGAACTCTGGCCTGGGTTTGGATCTCGTTGGCGAGCTGTGTGGTCGCCCACCGGGCGCTATCGCGGGTTCGTACCACCACCCGCCGGGCCAAGGAGATCACCAGCGGCCGGCCCGGCCGGCGCGCGGCCCGCGACCGGCGGCCGGCCCGGCGCG